>WFSF01000095.1 GCA_015486155.1 Armatimonadota bacterium | reverse complement strand
GAGTGGGACTCGGATTCGCCGTGTTCTCGCTCTTGGTCTACGTGTTCGTGGAGGCGATCATCATGGCCCGGGGCTGCGCGGAGGCGGGCCTTCCGATGGCCGAGGGATGTTTCACCCCCATGGATATCAGCGCGCTGGTGGTTCCCCCGGCCTCGCTGGGGCCGCGCACCCTCACCAGCATAGCCTTCTTCGACGCAATGTTCACCCGCGATTTGCGAGGGCTGGTGCTGACCGGGTTCCTGGACGGGCAGAAACTTGGCGATGAAATCGGCGTGGCGCGGCGCAAACTGCTGTGGGTGTTCGTGATCGCCCTGGCGGTGTCCATTCCGGTGGCCGCGGCGGTCGAGCTATGGCTGCCCTACCACCGGGGCGCGCTGGGGATGTATTCCTATGCCTACCGCGGCAACAACATCCAGTTCTTCAGGGAAAACGGGGCCTTTCTCCAGGGCGAGACCAGGCCGATGGTCGGCTCCATCGCCTCCTTCATCGCCGGCGGCCTGATCACTTCCTTCCTGGCGATGATGAGATTCCGCTACGCCTCGTGGCCGTTTCACCCCCTCGGATACGCGCTTTCCACCTCGTGGACGACGATGGTCTTCTGGTTCCCCATGTTGCTGGCCTGGCTGTGCAAGTGGACGGTGCTCCACTTCGGAGGGATGAAGTTGTACGCCAAGGCGCGTCCTCTCTTCCTGGGATTGATCTTTGGCGAGTTCACCTCCGCGGTGTTCTGGACGATCCTGGCCGCGATCTGGAACATACCCGCGCCCTTCTTCCCGTGGCCGTAGGAGAGGTGACGCCGTGAAACCGGGAAAACTCCCTCCCGATCTTCTGTCCGATCTCATTGCTCGTCTGCCGCGCGATGACCCGCGGGTGCTGGTGGGCCCCAGGGTGGGGGAGGACGCGGCGGTGCTCGAATTCGGTGAACGTCTCCTGGTCGCCAAGACCGATCCCATCACCTTCGCCACCGACCTCATCGGATGGTATGCGGTCAACGTAAACGCCAACGACATCGCCGTCATGGGCGCGCAGCCGCGGTGGTTCATGGGGGCACTGTTGCTGCCGGAGAGCGCGGAGGAGGAGATCGCAGCGTCTATCTTCGACCAGATCGCGGACGCCTGTCGCGGCCTGGGCGTCGCCGCGGTGGGAGGGCACACTGAGGTGACGATAGGGCTTGACAGGCCCATCCTGGTGGGATGCATGTTGGGGGAGGTGGCGCGGGATGGCCTCGTCACCAGCTCGGGGGCGCGGCCCGGGGATGTGTTGATAGTGACCGGCGGAATCGCCGTCGAGGGAACCGCGCTGCTGGCGCGGGAGGCGGCGGAGGAATTGAGCGCGCGGGGAATCGCCCCGGAGGAAATGGAGCGGGCCCGCGGGCTGTTGTTCGATCCCGGCATCAGCGTCGTCCGCGCCGCGCGCGCCGCGGTGGAGGCCGGCGGCGTCACCGCCCTCCACGACCCCACCGAGGGCGGCATCGCCACCGGGTTGCGGGAGATGGCGGAGGCCTCCGCGGTGGGGTTGGAGGCGTCCGCGGAGGCGATACCAGTGCTGCCGCTAACGCGGCGCGTGTGCGAGGCGCTGGACCTGGATCCCTTGGGCCTCATCGCCTCCGGAGCCTTATTGATCGCGGCGCGGGCGGAGGCGCAAGAGCGGGTCCTTTCCGCGTTGCGCGGGGCCGGCATTCAGGCCGCGGCGATCGGCCGGGTGACGCCGAAGAGCGAGGGGGTGAACCTCACCGCCGGGGGCGTGCGCAGGCCGCTCCCCGTCTTCGCGCGCGACGAGATCGCCAGGTTCTTCGAAGAACGCGAATAGGAGGCGCCCATCGGGCGCCTCCTATTTCTCTTTTTCGTCTACAGCCGCCGCCCCGTATCTCCGCGTCGGCTACTTCTTGTCCTCCTGCGGCGCTGAACCATTCGCCGGTCTCTGCAGCGTCCTCGGTATTTCCGGCAATTTGCTCTTCTGCTCTTCCGTCACTTGCGCCGCCTCTTCGGGTGTGCGCACCACTGTGGGCGTGAGGAATACCAGCAACTCGGACTTCTCGCGCTTGGAGCGGGTGGAACGGAACAGCGCTCCCACGATGGGCAGGTCTCCCAGCAGAGGAACGCGGGATCCGGTGCGGGTGATGGTGTCCCGCATCAACCCGCCCAGGATGACCGTGTACCCGCTCTTCACGTGGATGCTGGCGTCCGCGGAGCGCTCCTGGGTGGTCGGATACTCCTGGCCGGCGATGCTCACCGGCGCTCCCACCTCATTGGCGGCCACGCTCACGTCCATCTGCACCATGTCTCCACTGGTGACGCGAGGGGTGACATTGAGCACGATCCCGACGTTCTCCCGGTCCAGCGCCACGCTGATGGTCGATCCGGAGGTGGTGCTGCTCAGGATTCCCCTCGGATACGGTCTGGTGGTCGAGACGTTGATGGTCGCAGGCTGCCCGCTGGTGGTGAAAATGCCCGGGGTGGAGAGAATGCGGGCATGGCTGTCGGTGGTGAGCGCCGACAACACCGCCCGGAAATCGTCCGGGCCCGTGATGATGCCGGAGAACCCGCTCGGGCTGGTGCCGGAGTCCGTGGAGTCCAGGCCGAAATTGGTCTGGAAAGTGCCGTTGAATGTATCCCCTTCATCGGTCCTGTAGAGGGACTTGAGTCCCTCCCACTGAAACCCGAGGCTGGTGTCTCGGGTGATGGACACCTCCGCGATGATCGCCTGGATGTGCACCTGCGGGGGAAGCACGTCGAGCTGTCCGAGCAGCTGCTTTATCAGGTCCATCTGCTCGGGCGGCGCGGAAATCAGGAGAACATTGGTGTTGTCGTCCGCGGTGATGGTCGGCTTGCCGTAGGTGCTCGCCGGATATGCCTCTTCGGGGGGCGGCATCGCTCCCCTTTCGGCGGGAGCAGCGGGAGGACGTATCACCCGGTCAGGCCGAGCCGGCGGCCTCTGCTGTTGAGCCTGTGCCGTCATCAATGGCTGCGCGGTCGGTCTGGGCGGCGCCTCACCGGCCAGCGGCTCCCACTGTAATGCGTCTGGAGTGGACGTGGAAGCGCCCTCCTTGCCCGATCCCGTGGGGGATGCTTCCGGACTGCCGCGGCGGATGGGCGCCGAGCGGAAGCCGCCCCCTACACGGGAGCTGGTTCGAGTGCCGAACGAGGTGCCGGGCCTCGTGCGGGACCTGCGGCTGGTGGAGGAACCGCCGGCCCCGCTTACCGTCTTTACCTCCGCGTCCACCAGCGGGCCGATAAGTTTGGCCAGGTCGGATGCAATCAGATTCTGGACCGGATAGACATAGTATGTGTCCCTGAGGCTGACCGGCACGTCGAGTTGGTCGATTAGGTCCTTAATCTGCTGCACGTGGAGCGGCGTGGCGAGCACGATCAGGGAATTCGTCCTCAGGTCGGGATAGCAGATCTCGGGGCCCGTAATGGTTGGCTGCGCGCTCCGTTGCTGAGTGGAAGCCGGCTGAGGGCGGCCCCCCACCACTCGCCGCTCCCAGGCGGGGCGCGGGCCTCCGCCGGAGGAACCGGAGCGGCTGAGCACGATGCTGCTCACCAGGTTGGCCATCTCGCCCGCGTCGTAGTACTCCAGATGGAAGACCCGGTAGCCGTTGTCGAGTTCATTTTCCGCCTGATTGATGAGGGTCATCACCCGCGCCAGGTTCGATGCCGTGTCCGTGATGATGAGGGAGTTGGTGGAGGTGACCACCACCCGGGCCTGGTCGCTGATGAGGGGGCGGATCTGGCTCGCTATATCGGAGGCCGCGAGGTGCTTGAGGGGGATCACCTGAGTGATGAGCTCGTCGCCTGGAGGCAAGTCCTCTGGTCTGTCGCCGAACTGGAGCGGGGGACCGGCCTGGGCGGCCTGTGCGATGGGCACCACTTTGTAGATGCCCAGATCGGTCTTCATCATCGTGAAGCCGCGCATCTCCAGCGCGGAGTTGACGATCTGGAAGGCGACGTCCAGAGGAACCTCCTCCGGCGCGAGAATGGTGAACGGACCGGTTACCTGGTCGGACTTGATGATGGTGACGTGGGCCGCCTCCATCAGCAGGCGGAGCAGATGGTCAATGTCCAGGCCGTAGAAGAAAAGCCCTATCTTCTCTTGGGGTTTCTCCCCCGAGGGGCGCTTGGGCAGGGGAGGCTGCGGCTTGGCCGAGGAAGCGCTGGACGCGGCCGCACGGCCGGCGCCGCCTCCGGCAGCCGGCTTGGTCGGGAGGTTGGGCTTGTTGGCCGCGTTTCCTCTTCCTTGGCCAGGCAGCCGAATCGCGGTCCGCCCCGCGGGGCCTTGTGCGCAGGCAGGCCGGGGCGCCGCCAACATGCACAGCGCAAACGCCGCCAGCGACGCTGCGCCCATCCATCCCAGGTATCGTCTCATCGTCACATCTCCTTCGCTGACCGGATGTGGCCGGTCGGCGTCAATGCTCCATTTCTTATCTCGACCACCGTCGCCCCCAGACCCTATGACCCGCGACGTCTGCCTTCCGCGCTCCGCGGCCCAGGGGGACGCCGCATCATGCGAGGCTGTTTCCCGGAGGCGTTTTTATCGAGGGGCACCACCGGATAATCGCGCGGAACGCTGAGCTGAATGTCCCCTCCGGGAGAACTGAGCACCAACTTGGTGGCTCCGATGGACTTCACCTTCGCGCCCATGAACTCAGCTCCTTCAGGGAGTTTTTTCATGCTGTCGTTCGCCTCGTTTTGAAGCAACGCGATCCGCTCCCCATTGAGCGATATCCAGCCGACATACGACCAGCCGCTCAGGTCCGGCTTTGCGGGCGGTTTGGGCTTGGACTTCTTTTTCCCGCTCGGCAGAGGAGGAGGGGGAGGAACCTTTTTCTTCTTTTTCTTTGGCGCGGCCGCGCCCGGGGGGGCGAAGATGTTGCGCTCCACCACTTTCTCATATCGGGAGAAGGCCGGGTCGGGCGGAATACTGAGGTCGAGCGTTGCCGTATCCCCCGTCTCCGCGGTCGGCGTCTTGTCGCTCTTGTCCGCGGAGGACGGCGAGGTGGTCTTCACCACGAATCCCAGGTAGGACAGCGCGCCCACCAAAAACACTCCCATCAATATGTGGCGCGGGCTGACCCTGCTCATGGGCGCTTCTCCCCAGTCGGCTCGACGGTGTAGGCAGCCACGCTCACTTTGGCCCGCACTTTGTTCTCCGGCGTACGGTCGGAGCTGATCTCCACCCCCTCCACCCAGAGCCGCAACGGCGGCTCCTCCAGCCGATACAACAGCCTCGTCATCCTCCCGAAATCGCTCTCCACCTCAAAGACCGCGGTATGCTTCTTGCACACGTCGAGGTCCTTCACATCCCCCGGGCGAAGGGTCAACAGCTGCACTCCAAGCTCGCGCGTGAGTTGGTCGATCTCCCTGATCATGGCGGGGCCGACTTCGTCCGACGGCCGGGACAGGGTATTTACGACCGCTCCGAGCTGCGCCGCCTCCGCCTCCACCGCAGGCGTCTCCCGGTACATCGCCTCCGCCTCCGAGATGCTCTTTTGCAGGCTCGCGATATCCCTCTTCAAGGAGCTCCAGCGCTTCTGCATGGGCCGCGCCACGCCGATGGCCAGGGCCGCGATCACCAGGCCGGCCGCCCACACCCCAAGCAGAATGCGATCGCGTCGAGACATCTTTCTCATCGCAGCCCCCCTGCTTGCGCCAGGGTGGCGGTTCCGACGCGTGGTTTGGACCCGCCCGCCAGTTTGGCCTTTATGACGAACGACACATATCCCGCGAAGGTCGGCTGCACGCGCCGGCCGGAGCGCGTCCTCGCCCAGCGGCTCGGGCGGTCGAGCGCGCGCGCCGCATTCTCCACCTTCACCTCATCCACCAGGGGCGAACTGGCAAGCGCCACCTGGAAATCCGCCACGGTGGCCGGGTCGGGGGCCGTTCCCCGGATGACCAGGGGCTGGCCGCGGCCCATGTTCAGGGATAGGATCCGCACCTTCGGCGAGGCCTTCTCCGATAGAGTTCGCAGAATCTCCAGCACCGCGTGCCGCTGCTGCAAGGCCTCGATCATCACTCCAGCCTGTTCCCGCAGGCGATCTCTGGTGTTGATGACCTCCTCGGCCTCCGCCCGCTGTTCGTCCGCGCGTTGTTGGAGTTGACGAAGCTCGGCCCTCCGTGATTCCAGGCCGGCGATGGCGCGCGCGGAACAGAGATAGCACAGAATCAGCGCGGCGGCCGCCGCGGTTCCCGCCGCCGCTCCCACCATCCTCAGGCGGCGGGCGCGCCGAGCCTGCATCAGTTCTGGGGGCAGCAGCGATATGGTCCAGGCGCTCTGCCCGACGGCCCTCAACGCCTGCCCGATCACGGGGAGACAGGGAATCGCGTCCTGCGGGTCGGAGAGCAGCCTGGCCCGGGGAAAGAGGTCGGCGAGAGTCGGCATATGGGGTTCGACGGCCATCTGGCGGCCGATCGCCTCCGCCAGGCCGGGCGTCTGGGCGTCCGTCCCGAACAGCAAGATCCTGGACACCGCCGCCTGGCCGAACGAGAGCGCGGACCGGGTCAATTCACTGCAGAGATTGTCCAGCCAGGTCTGGACGCGCGGGGTCGGCTTCCCGTCGGTCGATATGGGTATCCCCTCCGATATCTTCTTCGCCTCGGCCTCTTCTGCCGTGAGCCCCAGGTCGTCCCTGATTGCGGCTGTGAGCTGCTGTCCGCCGATGGGCGCCGAGCGGGTGAGCCAGAGCCTGCCCGCCTGGGAGATGTTGATGGTCGCGCTCCGGTTCCCGATGGCCACCGCCACGGTCAGGCCCGGCGGACCCTCCCCCAGCCGCACGGTGAGATTGTGAAGCGCCAGCGAGTCGATGGTCAGCGCCTCCAGTCTCATGCCGAGTTCCTTGGCCACCCCCAGATATCTTTGAATAAGATCTCTCTGCGCCGCCGCCACCAGCACATCCACCAGGCCGGGCTCTTCCCGCGAGGTCCCCAGTGATTGCAGGTCCATGACCACCTGCTCGACCGGAAACGGAAGGTGGTCGGCCAGGTCGTACTCCACCACCCGCCGCAGTTGCGCCTTGTCCGCCGGCGGGAAGGAGGCGATGCGGGCGGTGACGTGGCGGCGTGGGAGCGACATGATGGCAACGCGCGACCGTATACCCGCCTTCGCCATCGCAGCCCGGATGGCGTCCGCGAGCACGGATACTCCATCAGGGGCATCCCACCGGAAATCTTGCGGCAGGATCTGTTGCGCGCAACGAATCGCCCGCACCCCTCCGCGTCCCTGCTGTACTTGGGCCACCTTCACGGAGTGCGTGCCGATGTCTATTGCGACCGGCCTGTTAGAGAGAGGCAATCGTTCGTCTCCTGGAAGCCATGCTTACGCTCTCTTGATAGGGCGGCAGAGGGATGTTCTCCTCGAACTGCCGCACCACGCGCACGGTATCGTTCATGCGGCGCACCTGGGCGCGAATGGTCCGGAACGACCTGCCGGTCCCCATGTCGCCCATCGCCTCGATGATGAAGCTCGACGACTTGGTGGTCACATGATCTATCATCTGCGTCAACACCCGGCCTCCCTCCTCTTGGGAATAGAGGAACTGCGCCAGGTCCCCAAGGGAGACGAAGGGCTGTTCGTCCCGCCTCTCCACGATGGCTTTTGCGACATCCGGGGAGCTCCCCGGCAGCAGCGAGAGCACCTCCTCCGAGGCCGTGTTCACGTTTACGCGTCCCTGCAGGTACTGGTCCGGGCTGACCGACAGATAGTCCAACGCCTCCAGCGCTCCGTAGGATGCCAACACATCCGCCAACTGGGCGAGGGAGGTGTATGTCCCAGTGGGAGAGCCCGGCAAGCGGTAGGATATGATGCGTTTCCACGTATCCAAATCGGCTATCTCCAGCAGCTCGGCGTGGTGCTCGGTGAACCAAGCGTCGAAATTGGGGAGCTCGCCCGAGGCGAGCGCCAGATCCCTCATCAACGTGCGCCACTCGCCCCGCGCATCGGTGTTGGCGGAGATCGCCTCCACCGTCACTAAATCCACCAGGCCGGGGCGGTCCTGGGTGCCAAAGAACAATTCGGGAGTCATTCCCTCCACCAACAACAATTCGCCCACGCTCTGAAAAGGTCCTTGCCGGGGCAGATAGGGGTAGGGGAGGGAAAGATATTTCTCCTCGTCCGCCCGCCCGGACCGCCAGCGAATGATCTCCTCCGCCAGCGCCGGGTCCCCGGTCAGCCGCGTGAGCGTGTCGGCGTCGGCGTGGTTGATGTCGATCCGGCCGCAGGCGTCTGACACCTCCACCCTGTAGGATCCGGTTCCCAGCGGCTGGGGCGCGTCCAGAGGCTGCTCCGCGTACGGCCCCCAGGGATCGTCCAGGGCGTCATAGGTCTGATCCTCATAGAGCAGGAGCGCGCGGGCGACGTCCACCCCGGCCTGCGCCAGGAAGAGCTCCTGCATGCGCTCCAGGCTTGCGCGCGACGCCTTCAGCTCCGCCCTCACCCCGGCGGTGATGGCCACGGCCAGGGTGGTGAGCAACGCCACCGCGAAGATGGCGAGAATCAGCACCACGCCTCTCTCGCGGCTCGCTCCGCCAACCCGCGTCGCCCTCTGCGGTTCAATATGACGATATCGGGACCGTCGTCCTGAACACATGATTCCGTCCACGCGCATCTCTCAAGGTCAGCTTCACCGACACGTCCAAAAGAACGCGGTTCGGATCGGCCGTGCTGTCCCACGCATCCACCCAGGTCTCATCCGTCGCGTCGTAATAGGACAACTCCAGTCCTACCACCGAGGTGGAGATCAATTGCCGGGAAATGACTGCGATGTCCTCGGAGGCCGCCCCTTCACCCTCCGGCGCTCCCTCCGCGGCCGCCTCGGAGGAGGGGACTGCGCTCGTCACTCGATATAGACCCGCAGGCTGGTCGGAGGTTTCCTCCCGCCACTCATATCTCACCGCCACATAGTCGGTGAGCGGAGGCCGCGCGGCGGGATCCCAGCTCTGCCTCATATCGTCCGGCAGCAATGCGAACCGCTCCGGAGCGTATCCATGGGTGGACAATTCGAAGGTGTCCACCCGGGAGCCGCGCTCCACCTGAACCCCCTCCATCTCCACCAGATAGCCGGTCCTTTGATCGAGGCCCAGGTACAGGCCGCGCAGATCGCGCGAGATCATCTCCAGAAGCGCCCGCGCCTCCTGCTGGATCTCCGCGCTCTCCGCGGAGCGGTTCCAGACATTGATGCAGGTGGTGATGCTGAGCGCGATCCCTCCCGCCACCAAGCCGACGCAGGCCATGGCGATGACCAGCTCCAACAGCGTGAAGCCGCGCTGCCGGAGCTGTCGGCTAGAATATCTCTGTCGTGAACTGTGTGGCACGTCGCTTTCCAGACTGGGGCGCGTAGATGGTGATATCCACGCGCCGGATATTCGAATCGTCGGGATCCCCCACCACCATCCGCCACGAATACCCCGGATATTCCTTGCCGAAGTCCCCCGTGGTCGTGCCCTCCGGGAGCTTTCCGATTCTCGCCAGAGTGCGGATCTCCGCCAGGCGGTGCTGCGCGAGCGCGGACACCGTCGTGTCGTGCGCAGAGGCGGCGGTGACCCTGGTGGCCATCGAGAACGCCGTCAACGCGCCCAGCAGGCCGATGGCGATGACCACGGTGGCGATCAACACCTCGACCAGGGTGAAACCGCGCTCGCAACAGACCCTATTCACCCAGCACCACCTTCCCCGTGGCCGGCGACATCTGCAGCTCCGCTTTCCTCCCGGAGGCGTCCTCGAAGACGAGCAGGAGGCCGTCCGTGCTGCCGTCGGGATAGCAATAGCACTCGGTCGTCATAAGTTGCCGGGCGTCAACCCCGCCGATCTCCAGGCGGGTGACCTCATACCCATCGGGGAGATGGAGGCCTCTGCCCGCTTGTCCCCCCAGGGGCTCGAAGTGTGAGCGGTCAATCTCCGGCTCCACCTGCTCCTCCGCCCACAACAGTCCTTGATCCGGGTCGCAGATCACCCTCACCAACACTCCGTTTCCCACCGCCTCGGTGCGAGCGGTCGTGAGCAGGCTGACGAGGCTGCGGAGCACGGCGCGCCGCTCCGCGCTTCTCATCGCCCCCTGGAACGCGGGCCGCACCGCGAAAAAGGCGACCGCGATGATGCTCATCACCACCACCAGCTCGATGAGCGTGAAGCCGCGGTCCCTGTGTTGAAGTCTCGGCAGACACGGCATGTGGGCGCCCCCGGCGCTCGGCTACTCGGCGTTGGTCAGATCTTCGTCCGGTCCGGTGCCCCCGGGCTGGCCGTCCCTGGCATAGGAGATGATGTCATAACTATCCGGGTTCAACTGACCCGGCGAGCGATAGACGTAGTCGTGCCCCCAGGGGTCCTTGGGCACATCCTTCTTCAGGTAGGGCCCGTTCCAGTTGTGTGGTTGCGGCGGAGAGGACGGCTTCGTGCGCAATGCCTGCAGGCCCTGCTGGGTGGTGGGGGGCGCGCCATTGTCGGCCGCGTAGAGGTCCAGCGCGGTCTCCAGGGTGCTGATATCCTGAAGCGCGCGGGCGCGCTTGGCGTCCTCCACACGCCGGGTGACTTGCAGCACCACGGCCCCCGCGAGAATTGCGATGATGCTCATCACCACCACCAATTCCACCAGGGTGAAACCGGCCCCGGCGCGGCCCGGCGCCCTTCGCATTGTGGTTCGCATCCCTCTCACTCCGTCTTTCCTTCTCATCGTCCACCTCTCCGTTTCCGCGGGTGCGGGCCCGCACTGCGCCGGCCCTCTCCCGCGGCTCGCTTATCTATCGGCCTATAGTCGCGTTGATCTGGAAGATGGGCAGCAACACCGCCAGCACGATGAAACCAACGATGACGCCCATCACGATGATGATGAACGGCTCCAACAGCGTGGTCAGGCGGCCCAGCACGCTGTCCACCTCGAAGTCCAGGCTCTCCGCCACCCGCATCATCATGTCGGGAAGTCTCCCCGTCTCTTCCCCCACCGCGGTCATGTGTATCAGCAGCGGCGGGAAGACGCCGGCCCCCTCCAGCGCATCCCCGAGGCGGGTGCCCTCCCGCACCTCCTCCCGCACCGAGTCCACCGCCCTCGCCAGGATTCGGTTCCCCACCGCGTTGCCGCTGATCTCCAGCGACACCAGAATGGGCACTCCCCCGTGGAGCATGGTGCCCAGAGTTCTCGCCAGGCGGGAGACCGCCATCTTGTGCCACACGGGACCCAGCAGGGGCGCCTTCAGCAGCCACAGGTCGACGGATTCCTTGCCCGCCTCCGTGCGGACATACCATCTCAGGAACAGCACCGCCCCCACCACCACGCCCAGAATCGCCCACCAAGTGGCCCCCACCACCGAGGCCACCGCCAGCAGAATGCGCGTCACCAGGGGGAGACTTTGCTCCATCTCAGCGAAGAGGGCCGACAACTTCGGGATGAGATAGCCGAT
>WFSF01000094.1 GCA_015486155.1 Armatimonadota bacterium | reverse complement strand
GCCTGGAGGAGATGACCCTGGTCGACCGCGGCAGCGCCAAGGCGTTGCGTTACCTGGGCGAGGACCGCGCGGTGGTGGTGATCGGGGATCTGCCCGCGGAGGAATTGATGCGGGTGGCGCGCAGTGTCTCTCCGTGAGCGCGCGGCGCGACAAGCCCCGGGAATATCACCGGGCTTTGCTCGTCTGAGTTATTGAGTCCGAGGGGAACCGATAGGAGGTGCACGATGAGACGATTGCTGATAGCGATGGCGATCGGGATGCTGGTGATGACCTCCGCCGCGCTGGCGGCGGAGCGGACCGAGGGCCCGCGGCGCGGGGAGCGCATGCGCGGGCGTTCCGTCCAATTGACCCCTGAGCAGAAAGCGCTGCTGGAGCAGGCGAAGGATCTGCGCAAGCAGATTCGCATCGCCCGGCTGGAGCTTCTACTGGCGGAGGCGAAGGACGCCCCGGAGGGAGAGATCGCGGCGCGCGCGGAGCACCTGTACGCTCTGCTCGGCCGGCAGCACGCCTTCCAGGTCAAGCACCGCGCCCTCTTCCGGGAGCTGCGCGGCCGGATGGGGCGGCGCTGGCGGCACGGCCGCGGAGAGGCCGTTGCGCCCGGACGAAGAGGAGCGGGCCGAGGCATCGGCCGCGGCGCCGGCATGGGCTGGATGCAAGGCCAGGGCCTGCGCGAACAGGGCCGGGGGCGCGGCATGGGCGGAGGCATGGGCCGCGGCCGCGGCGCCGGAATGCAGCGAGGTTGGCGGGGGCCGATCTACGATGAAACGGCGCCTGCGCCCGGGCCGCCTCCTGCCGAGGAATTCGTGGAGTAGCTCGCTCACCCTCGACTGTGGACATCAGGGGCGCCGCCTGCAGGCGGCGCCCCTTTCCTCATTCCGGTCTCACCTGCGCCAACATCCCGCGCGCACAAAGACGCGGCCGAACGCCGAGGGAATCAGCGGCGGAAACAGAACTCTCTAGCGGTGAGGTGACTATGACCGATTCTCGGCCGCTGGTTCTCGGGGTCCTGGGAAGCCCCCGCGCGCAGAGCAACACGGGGTTGCTGTTGGAGCGCGTGTTGGCCGGCGCGGCCGCCGCCGGCGCGCGCGCCGAGTCCATCGCCCTGCGCGCGCTTCACTACGAATCCTGCCGCCACTGCGGCGGGTGTGATGAGACCGGCCGGTGTGTGGTGCAAGACGATTTGGCGTCGCTGTATGACAGAATTCGCGCGGCCCGGCACCTGGTGCTCGCCTCCCCCGTTCATTTCTCCGGCGTGTCGGGGGAGACCAAGGCGATGATAGACCGCGCGCAGGCCTTCTGGGTGGCCGCCTATCGGCTTAAGGCGCCGGTCTCGGAGGTGAGCGGGGAGCGCAGAGGTCTCTTCGTCGCCACCTGCGGGGGCGGCGACCGACGGGTCTTCGCGTGGGCCGCGCATCCGGTGCGCGCTTTCTTCAACTCCACCGGATTCAGCTACTGGGGGGAGTTGTTCGAGGCGGATACGGACCGGCCGCCGCCCGTGCGGGCGCGCGCGGAGGCGCTCTCCAGGGCGGAGGAGATGGGCCGCCGTCTGCTGGGAGAGAATGCGCCCGGCGTCGGAGGAGAGAACCCTTGAGTCGCAGGGACAACCGGCGCGTTCGCGCCGCAGAGGAGGTCTTATGATGCGGATCCTGGCACTGCAAGCATCGCCCAACGAGGACGGGCTCACCGCCAGCATGGCGAAGGAGGCGATGGAGGGGGCGCGGTCGGCGGGGGCGGAGACCGAGCTGGTGCATCTGAGGAAACTGCGCCTGGAGGCCTGCCGGGCCTGCGAGGACGGATGGGGCCGTTGCCGCGAGGAGGGGCTGTGCATCATCGAGGACGACCTGGAGACGGTCAGGGACAAGCTCGCGGAGGCCGACGGGGTGATTCTCTGCACCCCCGTGTATTTCGGGGATGTGGCGGAGGTGGTGAAATCGTGTTTCGATCGGCTGCGGCGCTGTGAGCGCGCCGGCCCCGGGGACCCGAGAGTGGAGGGGAAATGGGTGCTGGGGATCGCCGCCGCGGGGGGCGGCGGCGGAGGCGGCCCCACCTGCCTGGTGTCCATGGAGCGCTACTACGCCCACCTGGGCCTGCCGACATTCGACCAGATGATCGTGACGCGGCGCAGCGCCAGCTATATGCTGCCGGCGGCTCGAAGTGCGGGAGAGCGCTTTGTCAGGTATATAGAGGAGCAGATGAGCGAGTAGCCGCCTCCCGGCCCGCACCTGCGGCCTCCCGGCGAAGGCGGGAACCGCTCTCCCATGAATGGGGGCCCGCGGCCGCCGTTCCCGCGCGGCCCTGCGTGGGCGCGGGGGGAGGTGGGCGTCTCACTTCGTGGAACTCAATCTTATGTCGTCGGCGCGCACCTCCCGCCTGTTATTGCTCAGCACCGCGCTGCTGTGGAGCCTGGGCGGCGCGTTTCTGAAGAGCCTCCCCGACGTGAACTGGCTGATGATCGCGGGGGTGCGCTCGCTAGCGGCCGCCCTTTTATTCCTGCCGGGATTGAGGATGGCGCGGCCTCCGGCCCGCAAGCTGGTTCCGGTGATCTTGCTGTATGCGGCGGTGGTGACCACCCTCATGGGCTCCATGCAGTTCGGCACCGCCGCGCAGGGCATCTGGCTCCAGTACACCGCGCCCGCGGTGGTGGCGCTGTGGGCGTGGAGGGTCCGCGGCCAGAGGCCGACGCGGGCCGAGGGGGTGGCGCTGGGGCTCACG
>WFSF01000093.1 GCA_015486155.1 Armatimonadota bacterium | reverse complement strand
GACATCGCCCAGTGGGGGAACGGGGAGACTCCCGCCTGACCCCCCTCCATCCGCGGGTACAATTCCTGGAACTGCTCGATCACCCGGTCGGCGACGCCGAGGGTGACGGCGAAGACGAGATACTGCTCCCACAGCGTGATCGCGGGCGGCGGGTAATCCCGCAGGCGGGAGAAATCCCTGAGATAGCGGCGGAAGGCCTGCCAGCGGTGGAGCGCGATCGCCGCCTCGGGCGTGCGGCGGCGGATGTTGGTGCCCCCGACCATCATCGCCATTCCGCCGAAGGCGCTCACGAACGCGGTCGGGGCTTGCAGCAGCATGAATAAGGCGAAGCTGGAAACGAAGACCAGGAACCCGACCCCCATGCCCACGCTCATGGCCTTCTCGCTGTCCGGCGCGGTGAGGGGCACGCGTTTCGCCTCCATCTTGGCGAGGGTCTTCCAATGCCTGAAATGAGACCGCACCTTGGTTGGATTGGCCCGGGAGCGCTCGGCGAATGCCTTCAGGGACATGGGGACGCCCTCCGGCGCGCCCGCAAACAGTACCTGATCAATCAGATAGTGCTCCGCCGGGCTCAAGTCGCCGTGAAAATCGGTCACCCGCTCCAGGTAGTGCGCCTCCTCCTCTTTCTCGCCGAGGAGGCCGCCCAGCATGGGCTTGGCCTCCTTCTTCACGATCAGCCGCAACGCCCCCCGCCTAACCAGGTCCATCATCATCGCGGTCATGTCCCTTGGGGTCAACGTCCCCCAGCGCCACAGATAGGCCGCCTCGTGGGGTTTCCATCCCTCCAGCGGCTCGCGGACGTAT
Organism: Armatimonadota bacterium; assembly: GCA_015486155.1. Classification (GTDB taxonomy): domain Bacteria; phylum Armatimonadota; class Hebobacteria; order Hebobacterales; family Hebobacteraceae; genus S016-27. The sequence continues at coordinate 16,960 of WFSF01000093.1, read as the reverse complement.
TCGGGCGGATTCTCCTCCTCATACTCCCGCCCGTGCCTCCAGTAGAGCACAAACACGATCACCCCGCCGGCCGCGGGGAGGCCCAGGGGCAGGAAGAGGCTCGCCCCGGCCTTGATTCGAAGCAGGTTGGCTCTCTTCGCCCATTTTCCTTCCTGTGTGAGAATCCCCGGCAGGGCCCGCCTGTGATCGGTCCGCGGGCTGCTGGAGATGAGGGCCGCGGGCATGGTCACGCGCGCCTCCACCATGGTGTGGGACGGAAGCGGGTCGCAGACCAGCTCCACGCGGTCCGGATGGAGGGAGATTTCGCCGTGGAGCGGTCCATGCGTCCAGGCGCGCACATCCCCCTCAGACACCCGGGCCGGCAGGATGATGGTCACCTTGCTGGCATTCGCCTTCCAGGAGTGATCCGGCTCGATGAACTGCCAGTAGAGCTCCGCGACGTCGGCATGCTTGATCACCGCCCCCGCCACATCGTACTCGAGGATGAAGGTGCGCGTCTCATTGGAGGCTGCGTAGAACCAGGAAATGGTAACAGAGGAGCGCGTGACGCGCTTGACAAAGGTGCCGGGCGTCTCTCCAGGCTCCTCGCGGTAGGCCAGGTCCGGTTCCCTCACCGCGAGGTCGTGAATGCTGGCCCCGAGGGGAACGGGAATGGTGCGGTCGAAGGCGTGAAAGGAGCCCCGGAACACCACCTTCCGTATCTCCTGCACGTGCATCGAGCCGTCCGGGCGCACCTGCGCGATCACGTCCGCGCGGTCGAGATAATAACTCTTGGCCTGTGCGGGGCTCATCACCCAGACAAGCATCATCACGGCCAGCGCCGGCCGCCACATAGCGCTCACCTCCGGTGAGGGTCTTTATTCGATATGCCTTGTTTCGCCCGCGCCCGCCAACCCGCGGCCGCAGGAAGACGCCTGCCGCCCGCCGAATCCCAAGTACTCGAAGAAGGGCAATGCTTGGGCAGATAGATAGCTGCGCAGTGCTGGGGATGGATGCTCACCTGGTGCAAGTCCAGGTGGACATCGGCGCGGGAAACCCGAAGGTCACCATCGTGGGTCTCCCGGACAAGGCGGTCCAGGAGGCCTCGGAGCGGGTCGCTTCGGCCATTCGCAACTCCAACTTCGGATTTCCCTCATCGCGCGTGGTGGTGAACCTCGCCCCGGCCGACATAAGGAAAGAGGGTCCGGTCTTCGACCTGCCGATGGCGCTGGCGGTGCTCGCCGCCACCGAACAGGTGGCCCAGAACGACATGCTGGACCTGGTCGCCGTGGGAGAGCTCTCCCTCGACGGCGCGGTGCGGCCGGTCTATGGGGTGCTGCCGATCGCGCTGGAGGCGCGGCGGGCGGGGAAGAAAGGCCTCATCGTGCCCGCCGACAACGCGGCGGAGGCGACCGTCGTGGACGGAATCCCGGTCTACCCGGTCCGCACTCTGTGGGAGGCGGCGGAGGTGATCGCCTGGCCGGAGCGCAGGGAGGCCGCCCCCAGCACATCGGACACCTGGTCTCTCTCCCGCCCCACCTATCCGGTGGATTTCTCGGAGGTGAAGGGCCAGCAGCACGCCAAGCGCGCGCTGGAGGTGGCGGCCGCGGGCGGGCACAACGTGGTGATGGTGGGACCGCCGGGGTCGGGGAAGACGATGCTCGCGCGCCGCCTCCCCACCATCCTGCCCCCGCTCCGCATGGAGGAGGCGCTGGAGGTCACCAAGGTCTACTCCATCAGCGGCAAGATGCCCAAGGGAGTGGGATTGATCGCGACGCGCCCCTTCCGCTCCCCCCACCACACCACCTCCTCGGCCAGCCTGGCCGGCGGCGGCACCATCCCCAAGCCGGGAGAGGTGTCCCTCGCGCACCACGGGGTGCTCTTCCTCGACGAGCTGCCGGAGTTCAGCCGCGACGCCCTGGAGGTGCTCCGTCAGCCCCTGGAGGAGGGCGTGGTGAACGTGAGCCGGGTGGCCGGCTCCGCGCGCTTCCCGGCGCGGGTGATGCTGGTGGCGGCGATGAACCCGTGCCCGTGCGGGCACTACATGGACGCGGAGAAAGCCTGCACCTGCTCTGTATCCAAGATCCGCCGCTACCTCCAGCGCATCTCCGGGCCCCTGCTCGACCGGGTGGACATCCAGATCGAGGTGCCCCGCCTGAAGAAGGAGGAGCTGCTGGCCGCCGGGGACGGCGGGGAGCCCTCGGAGGCGATCCGCGCCCGCGTGGAGCGGGCGCGCGAGATACAGGCCGAGCGCTTCGACGGAGACGGCATCTACTGCAACGCGCACATGCGGACGCGGGAGTTGCGAAAACACTGTCCGCTCAGCGACGAAGTGCGCTCCTTCCTCTCCAGCGCGGTGGACCAGTTGGGCCTCTCCGCGCGCGCCTTCGACCGCGTGGTCAAACTCGCCCGCACCATCGCCGACCTGGAGGGCGCGGAGCACATCGGCGTCCCCCACATCGCCGAGGCCGTCCAGTACCGCGGGCTGGATAGGAAACTGTGGTCGTAGGGGCCGCGCGCTACTGACTCCTCACCCACTCCAGCCAGTCGTCCAGCTTCGGGTGGTCGCCGAATTCGGCGACATGGGTGACACCCTCCGCGCGGGCGATCTGCTCGAACCGGTCGATCAGCGCGGCGCGGCCGGGGTCGGACTTGTCGCCGAGGACGATCTGGGAGTACATGATGGGGAGGCGGGCGAGGCGCACCCGCCGGAGCGCCTCCGGCTTGTCCTTCACCGCCGCCTCCGCCTGGTCGAAGAGCCGCACCGACTCCGCGATCACCTCTGGCGTCAGGTAGCCCACATCCGGCGGGGAGTAGATGGTGACGTGCAGGTCCGGGTTGTCCTGCACCTGGCGGTGGATGAGGTGGATGTACCGGCGCAGCGGCTCGGCCGCGTCTTCGTAGTATCCATCCAGGAAGTCGTCAATCGCCTTCTGCGTGTCATAGTCCGGCTCCCACAGCAGCTTCGCCATCACGTAACTGCGCAGCTCCGCCCACTCCCCGCCCTTGGAGTAGTAGTTCGCCTCCTCGTAGATGCCCGTCACCCCGTTCTCGATGAAAAACTTTATGTTGGGCTTGAGCACGTAGAGATTCGGGAAGGGCATGATGTTGTGGGTGTAGTTGATGACATAATCCCAGATCCAGAGCCGGTTGCAGATCTCGTGCCAGCCCTGGATGTCCGCGCGGAAGGAGGCGTTGTAGGGATCGGTCGCGAGGGGGTGCGCGAAACAGCACTCGATGCTGCACAGCCGAATCACCACGTTCGGGCGCGGCCTCACGTGTGCGGGCGGCTTGCGGGTGTAGGTGTAGGCGAGGGTGTCAATGATCTTGTCCGGGTGCTCCTCCCGGATGGCGTCGGCGATGGCGTTCACGAAGTGGAGCAGCGGCCCCGCCTGGCTGCCCTCCTCCTCGGCGAGGGCCGCGCACTTGGCGCACTGGCAGTAGTTGCCCCAGTCGTTCTGGGAGACCGAGAACACCGTCGCCTCCGGGGATTCCGCGATCCACCGCTTCACGGTCTCGATGGCGATGCGGAGCACGTCGGGGTTGGTGAGGCAGAGCTGGGTTTCGCCCGGCCCCACCCGCTTGCCCTCGATCTCGGAGTAGTACTCGGGATGGTCGGCGAAATATTTCTCCGACGGAACCAGTGCATTGAAAGTGTGCACGAAACCGCGGTAGGACACTTTGCCCCCGCGCTCCTCGTCCAGCCGGCTGCCCGCGCTGGTCATCTTGTTGCGCACACACCAGTCGGCGTCCAGCGAGTTCGGGTAATCGGTCGCCCGGTATTCGAGAGGCGGCACATAGACGCGGTCGATGCTCTGGAACCTGAAGGTTTCTCCCTCGGGCCTCACCGTGCAGTCGGGGGTGAGCCAGTGAACGCCGAGGTAGTCCTCCAGGAAGGTGTAGACCGCGTAGAGCACGCCGCGCTTGTTTCCGGTGAGCACCAGGGCGGGCCCGGCGGTCTTGATGACGATGCCCTCCAGCCCCAGCGCGTCGAAGTCCACGCCGACGCCCAGCTTCGCCAGGAGTTCGCTCTTGCCCACCACGATGGGGGTGCGGCCCTCCGCGTTGCGGTCGGGCAGAATGGGTATCTGCTCGCCCAGGAGGTCCTGCAGGTAGACCTGAAGATCGAGCGCCGCGTGCCTCTCCTGGGGCGTGGGTTCATTGGGGATGACGATGGCGTGAGTCCCGCCCGTCACCCTCTCGCCGCCTATTTCCAGCACGCACGGCTTCGCCGAATTTGCCATCACGCATCCTCCTGTCAGACAGCACCAGAGCAGGGCCGCCGACGCCGCCCACCATCGCTGAAGGCGCAGAGTATTCATATGGCCGCGGTCTTCTGTGCGCGCCCCGCGCTGCCCTGCCCGCGGGGGGATTTCGACGCGAGGCGGCGCGCCGGAGGAGTGCAGGAGGGAGCGGGCAAGGCGCAGTAAGTGGATAGTGCAAGCACACCGGGCGAGGTGACCGCGATGTCCGAACACAGCCCCATAATACGCGATTTGCCCGCGGGCGAGCGGCCGCGGGAGCGGATGCAGCAGTATGGAGCGAGCGCGCTCTCGAACGCGGAGTTGCTCGCCATCCTGCTGCGGGTGGGGTCCAAGGGGGAGTCGGCGATCCGGCTGGCGGAGCGATTGTTGAGCCACTTCGGGGGCCTGACGGGCATCGCCAAGGCGCGCCTCCCCCAGTTCTCCGAGCTGCCGGGGGTGGGCCTGGCGAAGGCGTGCCAGATCAAGGCCGCCTTCGAGCTGGGAAAACGGCTGGCCGCCTCCACGGACGACGGGAGGCCGGTGGTGAGCTGCGCGGAGGACGCGGTGGCGCTGGTGAGGGAGGACCTGCGCTATCGGGACCAGGAATGCATGGCGGCGATCCTGCTCGATGTGCGCAACCAGGTCATCCGCACCGCCGTCATCACCAGGGGGACTCTCACCGCCAGCCCGGCCCACCCGCGGGAGATTTTCCGGGAGGCCATCACCCATGCCGCGCATTCCATCATCCTCGTGCACAACCATCCCAGCGGCGACCCCACCCCCAGCCCCCAGGACCTGAACCTCACCACTCGCCTGGTGCAGGCCGGCGAGGTCAACGGCATCCCCGTGCGCGACCACATCATCATCGGCGGGGGGAAATACGTGTCCCTGAAGGCGGCGGGGAAGATGTGAGGGTGCTATAGGGCAGTGGCACAGGCTCCCAGCCTGTGCTGGCGGGCGTGAGTATGCCCGTCGTCTTACTGTAGGGCGCGCATTCCCCTACCCGGGCGTCAGCACCTTCCCCGGCCGGCGATCCCGGTGCTCCTCCCCCGCCAGCTCGATCACTCCGTTCACGATGACACAGGCGACGCCGTCGGCGTACTGCTGCGGCTCCTCGAAGGTGGCGCGGTCGGCGACGGTGGCGGGATCGAAGACGCAGATGTCCGCGGCCAAGCCCTCGGCGATGCGGCCGCGGTCCGCGAGGCCCAGTTTGGCGGCGGCGCGGCCGGTCATCTTGTGGACCGCGGCCTCCAGGGACAGGGCGCGCTCCTCTCGCACGTATTTCGCGAGCACGCGGGCGAACGTGCCATAGGCCCGCGGATGGGGATGGGCCTCCCCCAGCACTCCGTAGGGCGCGATGGAGGCCGCGTCTGATCCGATCATCCCCACGGGGTGGGAGACGACGCGGGCGATGTCCTCCTCGCACATGCCGAACCCGACCAGGCCCACCCGGCCGCGCTCCGCGGTGAGCAGCCTGATGACGACCTCTTCGGGCTCTCTCCCCTCGCGCTCGGCGATCTGGGCGATGGTGAGCCCCTGTGTGGTGCGGCCGTACTCGCTCTCGGCCCAGGAGATGAGCCTGCGCTCCCACCGGCCGGGGTCCTGGGAGGCCTCCCGGCGCATGAAGGAGATGATGCGGTCCCGCGCCTCCTCGTCCCGCAGGCGCTCCAGCATCTGTTCCGCGCCCCCCTCCCGCGCCCAGGCGGGTAGCATCTGCCCCAGTCCGGTGTTCCAGGCCGGATAGGGATAGCAGTCGTAGCTCACCTCCAAACCCTCCGCGCGCGCCCGCTCGATGCGCTCCAGCGCCTGCTCCGTCTTGCCCCAGTTCCGCCGGCCCTCTGCCTTCAGGTGGGCGATCTGGACGGAGGAGCCGGTTTCCCGGCCGATGCGAATCGCCTCCTCGATCGCCTCCATCAGCCGGTCCGACTCGCTGCGGATGTGGCTGAAGTAGATGCCGCCCCGCTTCCCCACCGGCTCCGCCAGGGCGATGATCTCCTCCGTCTCCGCCCACATGCCGGGCGCGTAGACCAGCCCGGTGGACATCCCGAAGGCCCCCGCCTCCAGCGCGCGTTCCACCTCTCGCCGCATGGAGGCCAACTCCTCCGCGCTCGGCGCGCGCCCCTCCTCCCCCATCACCGCGGCGCGGATGGTCCCATGCCCCACCACCGGAACCACGTTCACGGAAGAGCCCGCCTGTCTCAGCGCCTCCACGTACTGGGCGAACCCGCCCCAGGTCCAGTCCACCTCCCTCGCCCAGGCCCCCACCTCCTGGATCATCGCCTCCCGACGGGAATCGGGGGCGGGAGCGGGCGACCACCCGCACATGCCGATCACCTCGGTGGTGACGCCCTGGCGCAGCTTGCTTTCGGCGCGGCCGTTCACCAGCAGGGAGATGTCGGAGTGGGTGTGCATGTCGATGAAGCCGGGGGCGACCGCCAACCCGTCCGCCGCGATCATCTCGTCCCCATGCCAGCCGGTCAGGTCGCCGACCGCCGCGATCCGCCCGCCGGAGACGGCCACGTCGGCCCGGCGCGGGGGCGCCCCCGTGCCGTCCACCACCTCTCCACCGCGGATGATAATCTCGGCGTGTCCCTGCATCGGCGTCATTTCCTGGTCTCCCGGGGTGATTTCGGCGGTTCTCCGCCTCGCTGGTAGATTTCGGTCTCCAGCGCAGGCGACCTTTTCGGCCGGCGGACGGAGGAGAGAGCCGCATGGCGCCCCTCATCCTTGTGCCGCCACGGGCACATGGCCCCCTCTTCATGCGTTGACACCGAAGAACGGGCTTGATAGCGTTCGCGTGGGTGAGGCAATCCGACTCATGTCAGAGGCGAAAACGATGGCCAGAGTTCGATTTACTATCGACGCGCCGAACGCCCGCAAGGTATTGCTGGCCGGTGATTTCACAGATTGGGAGGCCGCAGCTCGGCCCATGCGGAGACGGAAGGCCGGGGCGGCGACATTCTCCACCTCGGTTACCCTGCCTCCGGGCACCTATGAATACAAGTTCCTCGTGGACGGAAACTGGGTGGAGGACCCCAAGGCGGAGCAGGTGGCCAATCCATTTGGGACGAACAACTCACTGGTAGTGGTAAAGCGATAGGCTAATCTCGGCGATCGGCCGCGGCCGGCCGTAGCGCGCGGGGCGCGGGAGCGCCGGCGCTGCTTCGGTGCGACGACGGCGGTTGCAGACTCCCTATCAGCGTAAGACGTACAGCGCCAGATGCCCCATCCCGGGGCGTTTGGCGCGTTCGGCGGCTTCTCCAGGCCCTCCCTTCTACTTCCGGCCGGGGCTTGATATAATGCGAGGGGTGAGGGTGGAACCAGGAGAGAGCATGTGAGCGGGAAACTGCGCGTCGCCATTGCCGGGACCGGATTCGGAGCCAAGTACGCGGCGGGCCTCCACGCCCAGCCGGAGGTGGAGCTCGTCGGGGTTTTCAGCCGCCGGGCGGAGCGGGCGCAGGCGATGGCGGAGGAATTCGGGATCCCCTTCTGGACGCGGGACTTCCAGGACCTGGTGCAACTTCCCCAGCTCGACGTGGTGGCGGTGGTTACCCCCAACAGCACCCACGCGGAGTACGTGCAGGCGGCGCTGCGGGCCGGCAAGCACGTGATCTGCGACAAGCCCCTCGCCCTGAACCGGGAGCAGGGAAAACGCCTGCTCCGGGAGGCGGAGGAGCGCGGGCTGAAACACGTGACCTTCGTCCCCTACCGCTTCTCCCCCGCCTCCCTGGCGATGAAGACGGAGATCGAGGAGGGGCGCCTGGGGCGCATCATCGGGATGCGGGCGAGCTGGGGGGTGGACATGAGGGGCGAGCCGCTGCGCTGGCGGTTTCAGAGCAAACTGTCGGGTCCGGGAGTGGTGGCAGACCTGGGCGCGCACATCTTCGACCTGATGCTGTGGTGGGCCGGGCCCATCCGCAGGGCCCTGGGCAAGTGCCGCACCCTGGTGCCCGAGCGCCCGGCCGAGGCCGGGGGACGGATGCGGCCGGTGGATGTGCCCGACGAATGTTACGCGCTGCTGGAATTCGCCGAGGCGGGCGTGGGCAGCGCCAACCTGTCCTGGAACGCGAAGCGCGATCAGCGGATCGAGGTGGAGGGGGAGCGCGGCGCGCTGGTCTACGAGTCCCCCTCCCTGCTGCAGTGGTTGAGCGGCAAGGGCCCCTTCGCGCCGCGGGTGACTTTCATCGCCTCCTCGGCATCGGGGAGGCAAAGCGAACTCCCCTTGCCCAACAAGGAGGCCTTTTCGGCGCCGGAGAGCGCCCTGGCCGGCATGTTCGCGGACATCGTCTCCTACCTCCGGGGCGGGGAAAAGCCGGAGCAAGTGGCGACCTTCGCCGACGGCCTGGCCGCCCTGGAGGTGGTGGACGCGGTGGTCTCCTCGGACGCCGCCGGGGCCTGGGTGGAAACGACGGAGAAGGCCGAAGACGAAGCATCTCCGCCGCCTCCCTCCTGAGGAGGAGGCCTTCCTCGCGATGCCGAAGATGACAGTCGCGAATTTACAGCGGAGGCGGAAACATCGATGAGTTACGAGGTGAAGCCAAAGGTCGCGCCGCCCCTGGACGAGCAGTTCCGGCCGGGGGCGCTTTATACTCGAGCATTTCTGGCGGACGCGGAGGAATCCGGCGGGGCCGAACCCCTGGTGATCGCCACCGAGCAGCCGGACGGCACCCGCTACGTCCACCGCACTCAGGTGCTCCCGGAGGGCCACCCGAAGGCGGAGGAGAATCTGCGGTACGCGGAGCGGGCGGTCAAATTCCTGCTCTGGCAGCGCGGGGGCCACAAGCTCTACGTGGGCGGTCCGCGCAAGATCGGCGAGTACATTCAACACGCATACGCCGCGGACGGGCTGCGGGCCTTCGATTACGACTTCTGGCCCCAGGTCTACGAGCGGCCCTTCGAGGTGGTCGCCTGCGGCCCCGATGACGTGCCTCCCCCGAACGAGGGCTCCATTGCGCTGGGACGGCACCTGGACGGCTGCCGCATCGGGTTCGACCTGGGTGCCAGCGACCGCAAGGTGAGCGCGGTGGTGGATGGAGAGCCCGTCTTCAGCGAAGAGGTGCAGTGGGACCCGCGCAACCAGAAAGATCCCACCTATCACTATCACGAGATCATGTCCGGGCTGCACCGGGCGGCCGCGCAAATGCCGCGGGTGGACGCCATCGGCGGCAGTTCGGCGGGAATCGTCATCAACAACCGGGTGCGGATCGCCTCCCTCTTCCGGGGGGTGCCCAAGGAGATCTTCGACGAGCAGGTCGGGGGCCTGTTCCCCCGCATCGCCAGGGAGTGGGGGGTTCCCTTCGAGGTGATCAACGACGGCGAGGTCACGGCTCTCGCCGGCTCCATGTCCCTGGGCGTCAACGCCATCCTCGGCATCGCGCTCGGCTCCAGCGAGGCGGGCGGATACGTGGACCGCAACGGAAACGTCACCCGCTGGCTGGACGAGCTGGCCTTCGCGCCGATTGACTACGCGCCCAACGCGCCGGCGGACGAGTGGTCCGGGGACCTGGGCGTGGGAGCCCAATATCTCTCCCAGCAGGCGGTGTTCCGGCTGGCGCCGACCGCCGGGATCACCATCGACCAGTCGCTCAGCGCGGCCGACCAGCTCGCCTCCGTGCAGGAGCTGCACGCGAAGGGCGACGAGAGGGCGCGCCTCATCTTCGAGACCATCGGCGTCTACCTGGGATACGCGCTCGCCCACTACCGCTCCTACTATGACCTCAGCCACGTGCTCATCCTCGGCCGGGTGACCTCCGGGGAGGGCGGCAGCGTGATCCTGGAGCGGTGCCGGGAAGTGCTGAAGGCCGAGTTTCCCGACATGGCGGAGGCGGTCTCGGTGAACCTGCCGGACGAGAAGGCCCGCCGGGTGGGCCAGTCCGTGGCTGCAGCCAGCCTTCCCGCCATCGCGTAGGGTCTCGCCTGCGCGCGGAGGAGAAAAACGTTGCGGGACCAGCTGAGGGCTGGTCCCGCCTTTTTCTGAGCTTTTCGCTACGGGCTCTTCTGCGACACGATGCGCAGGATGTCCTTATAGGTGACAATCAGGGCCAGCCCCAGGAACAGCATCAGCCCCACTATGTGCACCACCATTTCCTTGCGCTTGTCGAAGGGTTTGCCCCTTATGCCCTCGATGGCGAGGATGACGAGCCGGCTGCCGTCGAGGGGGGGGATGGGCATCAGGTTGAGGAAGCCCACCGCCACCGTGAACAGCGCGAACATCCAGAGGAAGTCCGCCCAGCCCTGCTGGGCCTGCTTGTTGAGCATGTCGGCTATTCCCACCGGCCCCATGAAATCGGCGGGCACCGCCCTGGTGAGGACGCCGATGATCCCGACGATCTGGATGTGCACCATGTTGTAGACGAACATAAATCCGTTCTCAACCGACTGCCAGACGCCCACCGGCCGCACGCGGGTCTCGAATCCGATGCCGATCAGGCCGATCTTGATCTTTTTGATCTTTAGGCCTTCGACCTGGGTCTCCGTCTCCACCCGGGGGGTAATGGGGAGGGTCAACTGCTTTCCATCCCGCTCTATCTCCAGCATGATCCGCCGCCCGGGGTGCGCGCGGATCACATCCCTGATCTCCTCCACCGAGAGCCCGGTGCGCCCTCCCACCCCGATGATGCGGTCTCCCGGTTGCAGGCCGGCCCGCGCGGCGGGGGATTTCTTCATCACCAGCTGGATGCGGTTCTGGGGCACCGGCATGCCGATGAATATCCCCATGGCGACGAAAATGGCCACCGCCAACATGAAATTCATCACCGAACCCATCGCCAGCACCGCGGCGCGGGCCGATCTTCTCTTCTTGTCGAACCCCCGGGGATGGTCGTCGTCCGGCTCCATGCCGGCTATTCGCACATAACTGAGGAAGGGCCAGAGCCGAAAGGAGTACTGGGTCTCCCCGCGCTTGAACCAGAAGAGGAGCGGCCTCCCGAACCCGATGGAGAACTCGTGGACGGCCATGCCGGAGAGGCGCGCGGTGAGGAAGTGACCGAGCTCGTGCACGAACACGGTCAGGCCGAAGGCGAGTGCGATGGCCGCGTATCTTATCAAGCTGTTCGTCAGCTCCACTTGCCCGCGTCCTCCTCCAACCGTTCCCGAACCCCGCGGTCGACCTCCAGCAGCGTCTCCAGCGAATCGGCGGGCCTCACCTCGTGCTCCGCCATGACCTCCGAGATAATCTCCGGAATTCGAGTAAATGCTATTCTTCCCTGCAAGAACCACCCCACCGCCACCTCGTCGGCCGCGTTGAGGGCGGCCGGCGCAGTCCCCCCGGCCTCCAGCGCTTCCCTCGCCAAGCGGAGACAGGGATAGCGGGACCGCGGCGGCTCCGAGAAGTGCAACGCTCCCAGGCCCGCGAGGTCGAGCGGCGCGATGCGGCCCGGCAACCGCTCCGGATAGGTGAGCGCGAACTGAATGGGGAGCCGCATGTCGGGCGGCGCGAGCTGGGCCAGGATGCTGCCGTCCCGGAACTCCACCAGGCTGTGCACGATGCTCTCCGGGTGCATCAGCACCGCAATCTGCTCCGGAGCCAGGTCGAAGAGCCACCGCGCCTCGATCACCTCCAGCCCCTTGTTGAACAGTGTGGCTGAGTCCACGGTCACCTTGGGGCCCATGCTCCAGGTGGGATGGGACAGGGCCTGCTCCGGCGTCACGTGCGCGAGCTCCTCGGGCGGCAGGCCGCGGAACGCTCCCCCCGAGGCGGTGAGAATCACCCTGCGCACCGCCCTCCGGTCCTGTCCCAGCAGCAACTGGAAGATGGCGGAATGCTCGCTGTCCACGGGCAGCAGCCGCGCGCCGGACTCCCCGGCGCGGGGGATGATGAGTTCTCCCGCCACCACCAGGGGCTCCTTGTTGGCGAGGGCGACCGTCTTCCCCGCGCCCACCGCCGCCCACACCGGCGGCAGGCCCGCGATTCCGCTCGCCGCCCCCACCACCAGGTCGACGTCCTCCACCGCGCACGCGGAAACCGCCTCCGCCCCGGACAGGACTTCCACCGGCTCGCCCGCGAGCAGCCGCCGCGCCTCCTCCGCGGCCGCCGGGTCGGCCACGGCCACCATTTCGGGGTGGTATCGCGCCGCCTGCTCCGCGATCTTCTCGGCCGAGCGCCGGCAGGCGAGGGCCGCCACGCGGAAGCGTCCGGGAAGACCGGAGATGACGTCGAGGGTCTGGAGGCCGATGGAGCCGGTGGAGCCGAGGATGGCGATGCCTTTTGGCCGATTCATGATGGGTTCAGGGCCGCGCGAGGCTGGTGGCGGCCGGGCCGCCGTGCGCGAAGGCGAACATCAGAGAGAGGACGAAGCCCATCGCCATGCCGGCGACCAGCAGGCCCGCGAACTCAACCAATCCCTTCACTTGCCGTTTCCCGGCCTCCGCAATCGCCGCCAGCGCAATCAACAAGATGTCGAACACCACCCCCAGGGTGATCAGAAAGAGCGCGCCCTGGGAGAGATCCCTCCCCTTGCAGAATGCGATCAGCAACACCAGCGCGGCGGCCATGAAAGGCAGCCAGGCGAGGTTGACCCTTCCCCTGGCCCGCAGCCAGTTCCGCGCCGCGTCTCCCGCCAGCAGGGCCAGCCCCAGGGTGATCGCCAACATGGGCATCCCCTCCAGAGCCGACACTCCGTCGAGCGCGATCAGGAGGATCAAGAGGGGAATGCTGATCAGAAGTTTCGTGCTAGTTTTCCACTGCATCCTTTACTCCACCGAAGCGGCGCTGCCGCCCCTGGTAGTCCAAGAAAGCCCGCAACAGGTGTATCTTGCGGAAGTCCGGCCACAACACCGGGGTGACGTAGATCTCCGTGTAGGCCATCTGCCAGAGCAGGTAGTTGGAGATGCGAAGATTGCCTCCGGTGCGCACCAGCAGGTCGGGGTCGGGAAGCTCCGGGCGGTAGAGGTGCTCGGCTATCCGCTCCGGGGTGATCTCCTCCGGCGCGAGCTCCCCCTTCTTCACCTTCCGGGCCAGGGCGGCGGCCGCGAACGAGATCTCCTGTCTGCCCCCGTAGTTGATGGCGAGATAGAGCCCGAGGCCCGTATTCTTGCGCGTCAGTTTCTCGGCCCGGTCGAGTTCGTCCAACAGAGACACGGGAAGCCCCTCCCTGCTCCCCAGATGCACCACCCGCACCTGATGGTCGTGGAGGTCCGCGATCTCCTCCGCCAGGGTGTGCTCGATGAGGTTCATCAACGCCTCCACCTCCGAGCGCGGGCGACGCCAGTTCTCCGTGGAGAAGGTATACAGGGTGAGGAATTCGATCCCCAGGTCGCTGCAGGTCCGGACGGTATCCGTCATGCTGCGGCGGCTGGCGCGATGGCCCTCCACGCGGGGCTTGCCCTGGTTCCGCGCCCACCTTCCGTTGCCGTCCATGATCACCGCCACATGGCGCGGCAGGCGGGACTTGTCCAGCCGCGCGAGCGCCTCCTCTTCGGACATCTCTGGAGAGGAATCAGAGATCGGCGGCCTCCCTTCCCGGACCCGGCGCCGCCTCGGCCGCGACGAGATGGACGGTTTTCCCCGAGCGCCTCTCCCTCACCACCCGTTCCGCGCCGCCCCGCCCGCCGGCAGGGGGCGCGGTGCGGGACACCTCCACGCGGCCGACGCCGGCCGCGGCCAGCGTCCTCTTTGCCTCCTCCAGGCGGAACGCGATCACGGAGGGCGGGTTCATTCCTCCATGACCTCCTTGGTCTTCGCCTTGCTGAGTTCGTCTATCTGGGAGATGTGGGCATTGGTGATCTTCTGGAGTTGATCCTGGAAGCGGCGCAGGTCGTCCTCCGAGATCTCCCCGCGCTTCTGCATGGAGCGCATCTTGTCCAGGGTCTCCCGCCGCACGTTGCGGACCGCGACCTTGCCCTCCTCCGCCTTGTGGGCCACCTGCTTGGCCAGTTGCTGGCGTCGCTCGGTGGTGAGCTGCGGGATGGGGACCCGAATCACATTTCCGTCGCTCATTGGGTTGAGGCCCAGGTCGGAGCTGGTGATGGCGTCCACGATGGTCTTGATCATGCTCTTGTCCCACGGCTGGATCATGAGCAGCCGGGGCTCGGGGGCGGAGATGGTCCCGACCTGGTTCACGGGCACCTTCTCCCCGTAATACTCGACCCGCACCCGGTCGAGCAGCGCCGGGTTGGCGCGCCCGGTGCGGATCATGGCGAACTCGCGCTTGAGATTCTCGATGGCCCCGAGCATGCGTTTGTCGGTATCGGCCATCAACTGAGTGATCGGATCTTTGGGCATGTCGCCTCCTTCACGCGGGCTTCCCCGCCCGGCGGCGCGCGGCCTCGGGCGGGAGCAGCCGATCAGGTAATGACACTTCCGATCTTCTCCCCCAGCAACGCCCGCTTGATGTTGCCGGGGGTGAGAAGGTTGAACACGATCACCGGTATCTTGGTATCCATGCTCAGCGAGACCGCGGTCGCGTCCATCACCCTCAGCCCCAGCCGGAGAGCGTCCAGATAGGTCAATTTTTCCAGTTTCTTCGCCGTTTTGTCCAGATTGGGATCGCGCTCATAGACGCCGTCCACATTGGTCGCCTTCAGCAGCACCTCCGCCCCAATCTCCGCCGCCCGGAGGGCGGCCGCGGTGTCGGTGGTGAAGTACGGATTGCCGGTGCCGCCGCCGAAAATCACCACCCTCCCCTTTTCGAGATGCCGCACCGCCCGGCGCCTGATGTAGGGCTCGGCCACCTCCCGGATCTCGATCGCACTCTGCACCCGGGTGTCCACGGAGACCGCCTCCAGAGAGGCCTGGAGAGCCAGGGAGTTGAGCACGCTGGCGAGCATTCCCATGTAGTCCGCGGTGGTTCTCTCGATGTCGTGCAGGGAATTCGAGCGGGCCCGCAGGAAGTTTCCCCCGCCGACCACGATCCCCATCTCCACCCCCAACTCGCGGCACTCCTTGATCTCGCCGGCGATGCGATGGACCATCTCGGGGTCTATGCCGAAGCCCGTATCCCCCGCGAAGGCCTCGCCGCTCAACTTGATCATCACCCGCTTGTACTGTGCTTTGGGCACTCCGTCCTCCGGGAACGGCTATTCGCTCTCCTGCTCTCCAACCTGAAACCGGACGAACCTGCTGACCACGATGTTCTCTCCCAGCTTGGCGATGGCGTCCCGCACCAGCTCGTTCACCGTGCGCTCGTCGTCCCGCACATAGGTCTGCTCGAGCAGGCAGACCTCGGAGTAGAACTTGTTCAGCCGGCCCTCGACGATCCGGTCTATCACCTTCTCCGGCTTGCCCTCTTTCTCGGCGAGCGCCCGATAGACTTCCTTCTCGCGCTCCACCACGTCCTCGGGGACCTCCTCCCGCCGGACGTAGCGAGGGCTCTCGGCGGCGATGTGCATCGCCAGATTGTGGGCCAACTCCTGGAACTCATCGGTGCGGGCGACGAAATCGGTCTCGCAGTTGACCTCCACCAGCACCCCGATGCGTCCGCCCGCATGTACGTAGGAGGCGATTATCCCCTCCGCGGTCTCGCGGGACATGCGGGCGTCGGCGCGCGCCTGGCCCTGTTTTCTCAGGAGGGTCATCGCCTTTTCCACGTCTCCGCCGGACTCCTCCAGCGCGCGCTTGCAGTCCATGATGCCCGCGCCGGTCTTCCGTCTCAGCTCTTGCACCTGCTCTGCTGTAACCGCCAACCTTGTCCTCCCTGATCGGTCTCGCGCGCGGCCGCGCGGCTACGTCAGCTCCACGCCGCCGAGGTCTTCCTCGTCCTCCACCAGCACCGTCTCCTCCGGCTGCGCGGCCGGGGCCTCGGCCGGCGGAGCCTCCGCGGCAGCCGATTCGGCGTCGGCCGTCGGCTGCTCGGAGAGCATACCCGCCTCCACCGCGGCCGCCGCCATGGCGGTGGCGGGGACCTCGGAGCCCACCAGCACCGTCTCTTCGGCCGATTCCACGGTCTCCGCGGCGGCCGCCTCCCGCGCCAGGCGGGCCTCCAGCTCGGCCTTGCCCTCCATCACCGCGTCGGCCATCTTGCCGGTGATCAGCTTGATGGAGCGGATGGCGTCGTCGTTGCCGGGGATCACATAATCGATCTCGGTGGGGTCGCAGTTGGTGTCCACGATCGCCACCACCGGGATCTTCAACTTTCTCGCCTCGGCCACCGCGATGCGCTCCTGCCGGGTGTCCACCACGAACAGGGCCCCGGGCAGGCCGGGCATGTTCTCGATGCCGGAGAGCACCCGCTCCAGCTTCTCCCTCTCGTCGGCGAGCCGGGCGCGCTCCTTCTTCGGCAAGCGCTCCACGGTGCCGTCCTCCACCATCTGGCGCAGGGCCTTCAGCCGGTCGATGCGCTGCTTGATGGTGCGGTAGTTGGTCAACATGCCGCCCAGCCATCGCTCCGACACCCAGAACATGCCGCACCGCTGGGCGTTCTCCGCGATCGCCTCTTTGGCCTGTTTCTTGGTCCCCACGAACAGCAAGGTGCCTCCGCCGGCGACCAGCTCCCTCACGAACTTGTAGGCCTCATCCAGCAGCTTCACCGTCTGGTGCAGGTCGATGATGTAGATCCCGTTGCGGCCCGCGTAGATGTACCGCTTCATCTTGGGGTTCCAGCGACGGGTCTGGTGGCCGAAGTGGACCCCGGCCTCCAACAACTCCTTCATGGTAACGAGCGCCAAGGTGAGACTCCTTTCCCATTCCTGTAGCGAGCCGCTATCCGCTTCTGGCGCAGTGGCCTGGCGCGGACTGGGACGCTCGCGGCCCGCCGAGAGATGTTACCGCCCACCCCGCGCAAAGCCACGGAGGACGGCAT
>WFSF01000092.1 GCA_015486155.1 Armatimonadota bacterium | reverse complement strand
TCTCCACGTGTTGCATCCCCCGGCAGGCCAGCAGGTGGTTGATCCGCCCTTCGGCCTGCAGCATCCGGGTCAGATTTCGCAGCTCCGGGGAGCCCTCCCGAAGGGCGCGGCCCGACCCCTGCGCGGCCAGCACGCGCTGCTTATCCAGCAGCCTCTCCAGCAACTTGCTGGTCTCGGCCAGCCCGGCCGCATTTCCCCGGATCAAGTGACGCCTCTGCTCCCGCACCACCTCCAGCATCTGCTCCAGCAGCGCGCGCTGCCGCGCCACATCGGGCCCCGGGTGCGCCCGCGCCTCATCTCTGACGGACACGCGATCCCCCTTTCCTCATCCCCCGCGCTCAGCGGAGCAGCTCGCGCAGGACGGCCTCGGCCACGTGGGCGGAGGAGGGGTGGTACTCTCCTCTCTCCACCAGGCGGGAGAGCGCCTGCAGCCGCCCGCGGTCGGTCAATTCACCACCCTTCGCCGCCCTCAGCGCGGCGCGCACGTCCTCGGCCCGCGCCGAAAAGGCGGCCGCGTCCGGCCGGGCCGCGCGGGGCCTGGCCGGGGGTTTGCTGTCACCGGCGTCCTGGATTCGCTCCAGGTGCATTTCTAGTAACCTTGCTACGTGTTCGCTGCTGATCCTCATGGCCGTTCCCGCTCCTCTGCGAGTGGCGAAACCGCATGGGCCGCGCCCGTCAGATATGCGCGCGCCCCCTCTATCTCCACTGTCGGTCGCCGCGGGCTCGAACTTGAGGCCCCGGCCGACTTTCCGTCGCCCCCTCGTGTGGTGAGCGCCTTCATCAGCATCTCCGCGATCCCCAGCGGACTGCGCTTCGCCCCCTCCCTGGCCAGCGCCTGTCCCCAGAGAGAGGTGAATATCCGCCCCCCCGCGCCCAGCGGCAGAGCGCCGTCCCGGGGCACGGTGGCCTGCATCTCCTTCACCATCAGCCCCAGCACGATCCCCTCGAAATCCTCGCACGCCCGCCGCAGCCGCGCCCTTTGCGCCTCCCCGGGCTGCTCCGGCGGCGCAGGGGCGGAGACGCCCCTTGGTGCCCTCGGTGACACCCTCATCACAGCACCTCCAAATCCGCGTGGAGCGCCCCGGCCTCCTTCAGCGCCTGAAGAATCGCGATGATGTCCCTGGGGGTGGCCCGCAGGGCGTTGAGCGCCTCCACCAGGTCGTCCACCGTGGCCGCCTGGATGCGCGCCAGCGAGGCGCGCGCCTCGCTGGCGGAAACCGCGCTCTCCGGGGCGGCCACGGTCTGGCCCCCCGACAGCGGAGGCGGCTGCGACACCTGCACACTGGTGTGCACCTCCACGGTGAGGCTGCCGTGAGCGACCGCCACCGGCGAGATGGTCACCGGGCCGGTCACCACGATGGTGCCCGTCCTCTCGTTCACCACCACCTTGGCGGGCAGACCGACCTCCACGGTCAGCTCCCCCAGGTCCGCGAGAAAGTCCGTGACCCGGCCCCGGTAGGCCTCCGGTATCTCCACCTCCACCGTGCCCCCGTCCACGGCCGCCGCGCGGGCGGCGAACGGGCTCTGCACGATGGCGGCGGCGATGCGGGCCGCGGTCCCGTAGTCCGGCCTACGAAGGCAGAGCGAGACCCGGTCGTCCACCACGATGTCCATCGGCACCTCCGCCTCCACCAGCGCCCCGTTGGGGATGCGGCCCACGGTCGGGTGGTTCTTCGTCACCCGCGCGCCCGCGCCCGAGGCCCCGAACCCGCCCAGCGACACCGCGCCCTGGGCCACCGCGTAGACCCGGCCGTCGGCCCCCTGGAGCGGAGCCTGGAGCAGCACCCCGCCCTGAAGCGACCGCGCATCCCCCAGCGAGGAGACCACCACGTCGATCCGATCCCCCGGCTTGACGAAGGCGGGCAGGTCGGCGGTGAGCATCACCACGGCCGCATTCTTGGTCTTGATCTGGGCGGTTACGTCCGGGCGATTGCCGAACCGGGTCACCAGATTGCGCACCGCCTGGTTGGTGAAGGCCACCTGGGCGCTGTCCCCGGTGCCCTCCAGTCCCACCACCAGGCCGTAGCCCACAAGCTGGTTCTGCCGCTCCCCCTCCACCCGGACCAGGTCCCTGATGCGCACCCGCTGGCCCGCCGAGGCGGGGGCCGGGGAGCACGCCAGAACGAGGCACAGCCAGAGCAGCGCGCGCCGCGTCTTCATGGTTCACCTCACCACAAGAGGGAGAGCAGTGCCGACAGCAGACCGGGCCGCTGCTTCTCCGGGATGGGGCCGCTCCCCGACCACTTCATGCGGCAGTCCGCGATCTGGGTGGAGAGCACGGTGTTGTCCGGGGAGATGTCGTCCGGCCGCACCAGCCCCGACACGGTGAGGGTCAACTCGTCCCGGTTGAGCCGGATGCTGCGCCGGGCCTCCACGCGCAGGTTCCCCTCCGGGGTAACCTCGGTGACGCGGGCGGAGATGCGGTCCACCAGCCGCGTCGCCTGGGAGGCCGTCCCCTTGCCCGAAGTCGTCCGGTCGGCCTTCACCGAGAGGTCGGGGAAGAAGTTCAGGATCCCCCCGCCGGGGCCTCCCGAAGCCTTCAATTTCTTCTCGGTCTCATGGGTTGCCTGATGTGAGGTCAGGGATTTTTCCACCACCAGGATGGTGACGATATCCCCCACCCGGCGGGCGTGACGGTCCGCGATCAGGCTGCGCGATTCCGACGTCCACAGGGAGGCGGCGGCCGCGGGGCCGCTGCCTCCCATGACCAGCAACCCCACCGTCAACAGCGTCCACCAGCTCCGCATGGCTACCTCCCTCCCTTTTTCGCACCTGGGGTCACCTCCCCGCGGCCGGGGCCGGTGATCAGCACCATCACCTCGGACTTGCCGTCCATCCCCCGCGCGGGAATCAACTGCCCCACCGCGCCCGTCGCCGCCGCTACCAGCCGCGCGCAGGCGCTCACCGCGCCCACCCGCGTCACCGCCAGGATACTGTCCCCCTTGCACACCGCCGGCACCGGCTCCAGCCACTCCGTCGTCACCGGGGTGCCGGCCGCCACCCCCCGGGCCGCCCGCTTCCCGGCCAGATCGGCCGTCGCCGCGATGGGGTTCCCGCGGAGCGCGGTCAGCTCCCGCCTCTCCACCTCCACCGCGTCGGCGCTCAGCAGCTCGTGCCTGCGCACCGCGCGGCGGGTCACCAGCACCGGCCCCGTCACCCGCACCCGGTAGCGGAGGGTGCAGTGAAACCTCTCCTTCCCCACCCGTCCGGTCACCTCCGCGATCCAGAGGCCTCCCCGCAGCACGGGCCTGCGCGCCATCGCCTCCAGCCGCAATTTCCCCACCGGAGCCAGCATGGGCTTCGGGGGGACCAGCACCGAGATGTCCGCCGTCTCCTCCGGACCCAGCGACAGCAGCTCCTCGATCTGCTTGACGCCCGCCTCCACGATCGTCTCGCTCGGCACCACCTGGGCGGCCCGTTCCACCACCGCGGCGCGCAGCGGGAGGTCCCGCCCGGACGGATCGATCCCCGCCCGGAGCAGCGCCAGCGCCACCTCCCCCGCGCTCAGGGCGCGCCTCTCCCCCGGCCGCAGCGAGGCGATGACCACCCGCCCCGCCTCCTCCGCGGTGAGTTTTCCTCCCGCGCCCGCGAGCAATTCGCCCGCGGTCACCCGGGCCGCGGTAACTCGAATCCGGCGCGGCGGAACCTGCGGTGCCGCCTCCGCCGGCCGCCAAGCGGCCGCCGCGAACAGCGCGCAGGAACAGAACAGGAAAAAGATTCTCATTATCACCCCTCCGTATCCGTATCCCGGCTCAGGACTCAGCGGTGCAGGTTGTTGGCCATCGCCAGCATCTCGTCGGCCACCTGGATCGCCTTCGAGTCCACCTCATAGGCGCGCTGGGCCACGATCATGCTCACCATCTCCTCGATGATGTTCACATTGGACAGCTCCAGCAGCCCCTGCCCAATGGTCCCCAGCCCCTCGCTGCCGGGGGCCGCGGTGATCGGGTCTCCGGAGGCGGGGGTGGGCAGCATCAAGTTATGTCCCAGGTTGGTGGTGCCCGCGGGGTTGAGGAACTTCGCCAGCGTGATCTGGCCGATCTGCTGGGGCTCGGATTCCCCGGCCACGGTCACGCTCACCGTCCCGTCGGAGCCCACGCTCACGCTCACCGCGTCCGGCGGAATGGTGATCTCCGGCTGGAGCGGAAGCCCGTCCGAGTTCACCAGCCTCCCCTGGCCGTCCAGCTTGAAGGCCCCGTCCCTGGTGTAGGCGGTGCGCCCGTCCGGGAGCTGAATCTGGAAGAACCCGTCCCCCTCGATCGCCAGGTCCAGGTTGTTGCCCGTCTGGCGCAGCTCGCCGGGGGTGAAAATGCGCTGCACGGCCGCATATTTCGCCCCCAGGCCCACCTGCACTCCGGTGGGCACCTGGGTGGACTCGGTGGCCGCCGCGCCGGGCTCGCGGAGCGTCTGATAGACCAGATCCTGGAAATCCACCCGGCTCGCCTTGAAGCCCACCGTGTTGACATTGGCGAGGTTGTTGGCGATCACGTCAATGCTGGTCTGCTGCGCCGTCATCCCGGTGGCGGCAGACCACAGCCCGCGCATCATGTGCCTTCACCCCTTCCTACACCCGCCCGACCTCGTTTATGATCTGGTCGAGCGTCTCGTCGTTGGCCTGCAGCACCCGCTGGCTGGCCTCGAAGGCGCGGAGCGCGGAGATCATCTCCGCCAGCTCCATCACCGTGTTCACGTTCGCCCCCTCCAGGTATCCCTGCCTCACCCGCACGCTCCCCCGATCGACGGGGCGCGGCCTCGCTCCGGAGACCTGGAGCAGCCCTCCCTGGAGCCGGACGGGGCGCGCATTGCGGGGCAGGGCCGCCAGCCGCAGCCGATCCACCACCTCTCCGTCCACCACCACATCGCCGTTCTCCCGGAACTCGACCTCGGAGCCGTCTATCACGATGGGGCCGTTCTCCCCCAGCACGGGCTGCCCGGCCGCCGTCACCAGCCGGCGGGCGGAGTCCAGGTGGAAGGCCCCGCCGCGGGTGTACGCGGTCCCGGCCCTCGTCTGCACGCAGAAATAGCCCGGCCCCTCCAGCGCCAGGTCGAGCCGTCGCCCCGTGCGCCGGATCGTCCCGGGGGTGAGATCGAGGTCGCTGGAGGGGGTGAGCAGGGAAACCCCCTCGTCCTCGCTCCCTCCGGAGGTGAAATCCAGCCGCCACCGCCGCCCGAACACCACCGGCGCCGCGCGCCGGAAGCCGGACACGCTCGCGCCGGCCAGGTTCGTGGAGATGATGTCGCTGCGCGCGGACTCAACCAGCAACCCGTTGGCCGCGCTGTAGATCCCCCTGATCACTGTTTCTCTCCCCCACCTCAGAAGTTCGACCGATCGCGGCCCGAACTTCAATCCCCCCGGAGGCTTTTTGTGCGCTCACTCCATCACGAAATTGGTGAACAGCACCTCGCTCACCGTCATCCCCTTGTCCAGCGCCCCGTCCACCGCCTTCGCCAATTCCTCCTTCAGCGCATCCTTGCCCTCGGGGGAGAGCAGGTCCCGGTACCTGTGACTGCTGATCACCATCAGCACCGCGTCCCGGATCGCCGCCTCCTTCTCGGCCAGCGCATCCTGCGACTCGGCGCCCTCGATGGAGAGCGTCAGGGAGATCGTGATGTAACGAGGGTGATCGGCATCGGCGAGATTCACCACCATGTCCTTCAGTTCCAGCTGCTGGGTCACCACGGCCGGCTTCTTGCCCTTGTGGCTCCCCTTGACCCGGAGGAGAAAGAACCCGCCTCCCCCTCCGGCCAACAGCAGGACCGGGAGAATGATCAACAGCGCTCGTCCCGCGCGCCCCTTCATGGCGTCCCCTCCTCTGTCGTGGTTTCATCCCCCTCCCCCTCCGGGTTCGCCAGGATCACCAGGTCCACCCGACGATTGCGGGCCCGGCCCTCCGGGTCCGTATTGGGGGCCACGGGCCTGGTGTCCGCGAATCCAGAGGCGGACAAGCGTCTGGGAGAGATCTCGTGCCGGTCAATCAAGTACCTGACCACAGAACACGCCCTCGCCGCCGACAGCTCCCAGTTCGACGGGAATTTCTCGGTGTGGATGGGGATGTCGCAGGTGTGCCCCTCCACGGCCACCGGATTGGAGATCTGCTGGAGCAGCCCGGCGATCTGGTCCAGCAACGCCAGCGCCTGGGGGCGCAGCTCCGCCCTCCCCTTGTCGAACAGCAGGTCGTCGCTCACGATGCTGATCACCAGCCCGCGCGTCTCCTGCTGGATCGTCACCGCCGTCTCCAGATCATTGACCTTGATGTAATCCTCCAGCTGCTGCTGCACCGAGTCGAGCGTCACCTGATGATCCGCCACCTTCGGCTGGTCCACAATCGCGTGACTGGAAGCCTTCCCCATATCCGCCCCAGCGCCGGAGGACAAATGCCACTTCTGGGGGCCGAACTGCGCGCGCAGCCCGGCCGCGGCCTTCGCGAATTTCTCGCGGTTCAGCACCGACATGGAGTACATCATGATGAAGAACGCCATCAGCAGCGTAATCATATCCGCGTAGGTGAGCAGCCAGCGCATCATGCCGCCGGCGTCGTGGCCGCCCCCGCCTCCGGATCCCTCCTCCTCCTGGCTCATGCCCCGCTCCCGCTGTCGAGTTTCTGTTTCGCCCGCGGCGAGAGATAGGACCTCATCCGGGCCGCCGCCACCCGGGGGCTCTCCCCGGCCTGGAGCGCCAGAATCCCCTCCACCGCAATGCGATAGGCGTTGAGTTCCTCCTCGCTGTTCGCCTTCAGCTTGTTGGAGATGGGCAGAAAGACGAGATTCGCCACGGAGACCCCGTAGAGGGTGGCGATGAAGGCGCTCGCGATGCTCCCCCCCATCTCCTCCGGCTTCTCCAGGTGCCCCAGCATGTGCACCAGGCCCATCACCGTGCCGATGATCCCCAGGGTGGGAGCGAATCCCCCCATGGTGCCGAAGATGTTCTGCCCGGCGGCGTGCCGCGCCCTCATCGCCTTCATCTCCGTCTCCAGTATCTCCTTCAGCAGATCCTGGGAGGTGCCGTCCACCACCAGCTGCAACCCCGTCCTCAGGAATTCGTTGTCCAGCTTCTGGATCTCCGCGTCCAGGGCGAGAATGCCGTCCTTGCGCGCCCTCCGGATGAACTCAGTGAGCTGCTCCATCACCTCCAGGCTGTCCACGCGGCGGCCGAAGAAGGCCCGCAGCATCACCCCCGGGATCGCCATCGCGTGCCGCAACGGCAGGCCGATCACCGTCGCGCCCATCGTGCCCCCCAGCACGAGCACCGCGGCGGGCAGATTCACGAAGGCGCTCAGGTTGCCGCCCTCCATCAGGCAGGAGACGGCCAGCGCCCCCCAGGCAAGCACCAGACCCAGAAGCGTCGTAAGGTCCATCACTTCTCGGCTTTCTCAGGATCTCGTCCTCAATCACGCGGGCGCGACTTCCCCTCCACTCTCCGCCGGTAACAGAGCACCAGCTCCCTCACCGCCTCCACCGATTCCTTCACCATGATCTTCTCCCCGGTGGTCAGGGAAACCAGCGTGTCCGGCGTGGCCTCGATGAACTCGATCAGGTCCGCGTTGACGATCACCGGCAGACCGTTGAGACGAGTGACGCGGATCATCCTTCCCCCTTATCCGGTGGGCGCACCGCGAGGCCCGCCTACCTCTTCAGAGTGAGCACGTCCTGGAGCATCTCGTCCGCGGTCGTCACCACCCGCGAGTTTGCCTGGAAGGCCCGCTGCGTGACGATGAGATTGGCGAACTCCTGCGCCAGGTCCACGTTGGACATCTCCAGGAACCCCGCCGCCAGCGTACCGTTGGCCCCCACGTTGGGAGGCTTGATGATGGGCTTGCCGGAGTTGGCGGAGGTGGAGTACAGCCCGGATCCCAGCTTGGTTAGGCCGGCCGGATTCGTGAACCCGGCCAGCGCGATCTGGGCCAGCCGCTGGGACATTCCGTTGCTGTAGATTCCCGTCACCACGCCCGTCTCGTCAATGGAAAAACTCTGCAACGACCCCACCGGCAGCCCGTCCTGGCTCACCGCCTGGGCCGTGGTTTCCCCGGCGAGCTGGGTCACGGTGGTGAGGTCCGCGCTCATGGGGATGTCCGCCTCCGCGCCCTTCGGGTCGTTCAGCGTCAGGGTGAAGGAAATGCTCCCGTCCACGCATTCCCCCTGCTCCGTGAAATGGATGGCGCCGGTGTCCGCGCAGGTCCCGTCATCGCTGCTCACCGCCCAATCCCACTCGTTCGGGTTGGTGTCGGACTTGGTGAAGGTGATGGTGATCTGGTGAGACGCCCCCAGGGAATCGTAGATGGTGAGCGAGGTCTCCACCGGCTCGCTCGGGTCCTGTTCCGCGTTCAGGTTTCCCTGGTACACTATGTTCGCGGTCTGCCGCGCGGCCAGCCGGGTGCCGATGGGCACGGTGATGGCGGTGCTCGGATCGAGGCTGGTGGTGGTGTCGATTTCCCCGGTGCTCGGATCGGCCATCCAGCCCAGCACGGCCATTCCGTTGCTCGCCGCCACCAGGCGGTTGCGCCCGTCGAGCTGGAACACCCCCGCCCGCGTGAACGACATCTCGGAGCCGTTGCTCAGCACGAAGAAACCGTCCCCGAGAATCGCCACATCCGTGGGCCTACCGGTGGACTTCAGGTTGCCCTGAGTCATCAGATTCTCGATGCTCCCCAGGCTCACCCCGAGCCCGATCTGCATCGGGTTGGTGCCCGCCTCGCTGCCCGCGCGCAGGGTCTGGGCCAGCGCCTCCGCGAAGGAGACGCGCCCCGCCTTGAACCCCACCGTGCTCACATTCGCCACATTGTTCGCGATCACGTCCACGGCCCGCTGATAGGCCTGCAATCCGGCTACGCCCGTGAAGATAGCAATCATCAGTCATCCCTCCTCATAACAGCCGAATCTCACCACACTCTCTCTACATCTCCGGGATCCACCTCCGACCCGTTCACCAGCAGCGCGGGCCGGCCGTCCCGGAAGACCACCGCCTCCACCACCCCCGTCACCTCTCCATCGGTGGTGGCGATATTACGGCCCACCAGGGCCAGCGCCTGGCCCGCGGCCTGCGCCCTCTGCAGCATGGTGAGCTGCGTGTTCGCGGTCTCCAATTGCTCCACGTTGCTGAACTGTGCGAGCTGCGCGATGAAATCCTCCGACTTCATCGGCTCCAGCGGGTCCTGCATCTGCATCTGGGTGAGCAGCAACTTGAGAAACGCATCCCGTCCCAGCTTGCTGTTCCCCCCGAGCCCCCAGGTTCCAGGTTCCACCGCCGGCGCGCGGCCGGTCGCCTCGATCATCCGCATCCTCCCTTCTATGCAAAGCAATCCACCAGTCTGCTTCCCCCGGTCGCCCCGGTCGCCATTCTCCGGTCGGGCGCGCCCGCAGATTCGCGCGCCGGGCCGCTCTCCCCGGCCCATCCGGGGGTCGGGGAATGCGGCTGGCCTCCGCTCCACTGACCGGGGGTGGAAAGAGTCCACTCGCTCAGGGACAACCCCGAATCGGCCAGCTGCGACGCGAGCGTCGGCAGGTGCTCCCGCAGCCATCCGTACATCACCCCATGGGTGGCGTGAAAGTGCGCGCACAACCGTCCATCCCGCGACTCCACCGCCACCTGTACCGTCCCCAGCTCCCGCGGCTGCAGATGCACCTCCACCCGCGGGTGCCGCGTCGGCTTCAGCAGTTCCGACCTCAGTTGCGCGAGAATGCTGAGATCATCCAACATCAACCTCGTCCGCGCCGTGCCTGCGCCTCCAGGCGGCGGAGCATCCACATGCGGGGCCTGGGGCCCTCCGGCATGGAGTAGCCCTGCGCTCGGCTCCGGAGGTGCGAGAAATCTTCCCCCGCGGGCCAGGGGCCGCGGCCTCAACCCTCTTCCGCGCGCCGCCTCCCTCCTCTCTTTTCGCGGCGGCGCGGGCGCGGCAATTTCAGGTGACTCACTCACCGGCTCCACCTCCCGCTCGGCCCCGGAAACCGGCCTCCCTTCCCCGGGGGCCGCCTCCCGGCCGCCGGAGGGCGGAGGCGCGCTCATCCCTCCCTGGAGGCCGCCGCGCGCAGAGGCGTCCCACTGGGGCCGCGCCCCGGCCGGCGCAACATCTCCCGCCCCCTGAGCGCGCGCCGGGAATCCGCCCCCGGAGGCCGTCTCGCGCCGTGTCGCCGGCGACGGCCTCTCTCCGGTCTGCGCGTCCGCGGCGGGCCGAGGAGTTCGCCCCCCCGCTCTCCTCTCTTCCGCTCCGGCCCGCGGGGCACTCTTCTTCCCCTCCGCCCGCACCCCCGCGCGCCGCGGCCCGCCGGCCCCGGAGGCGCGGGAGGCGGCCTTCGGAGCCCCGGAGGCCGTCTCTCTCTCGCCCCCCTTCTCGCTCGGCCCGCGCGGCGCGGGCTCCGCCTGTGCGGGCTCCGCCTGCGTCGGGAAAATCTCCTCGCTTCCCTCCTCGGGCGCGGGGGGTGATATGACCGCGGCGGCCGCCGCGGTCTTCCCCGCGGCCTCCGCGACAGGCGGAGACACATCCTCGGAGTACTTCAAGTCGGTCGCGGTCTCGGCCGCCGCCTCCATCATCTCGCCCGGAGCCGCCTGCTTCTGTGCAACGGATTGACTCCGCGCATTTCCGCCATCATCTGCGAGCGACCTCGGAGGCGAGGGCCTCGGGAGGAGG
>WFSF01000091.1 GCA_015486155.1 Armatimonadota bacterium | reverse complement strand
GTCGAGGGTGCCGTCCGAGCGCAGGCTGACCCGCACCTGCTCGTCCTCGGTCTCCACGAACAGGAGCGCCACGCGGGTGCCCCCGATGGCGCGCAGATGATCTATGATCCCCTCCGTGTCGGTCGCCTTCGCGCCCGCGCGCGCGAAATCCGCGAGGGTGAGCGTAGAGCTGACCACCTCCCCATCCCCCTCCAACACCAGCCGGGAGAGCGCCACCCCCAGCAGGTGGGTGGCCGCGATGGAGCGTTCTTCATACACCTTGCGCGTTATCTCGTGAGGGTCCGCCCCCGCCCTCACCAGCCGGGAGGCGATCATGAGGGAGCGCGCGGTGGCGTTGGTGTACCCGAAGCGCCCGGTGTCGGTGAGAATCGCGGCGTAGAGGCAGGTGGCGATGTCCGCGGTCAGGCGCACGCCGACCCGGCGGAGCAGAGAGTAGATGATCTCACCGGTCGCGCCCGCGGTGGAATCCACCACCCGAATATCCCCGAAGGCGTGATCGGTCGCGTGATGGTCGATGTCCAGCAGCTGCGGCAGGCCGGAGAAGGCCTCCTCCAGGGGCCCCACCCTCGCCAGCCCGTCGCAGTCCACCACGATCCCCGCTTGAGGGCGCCAGTCCGGGATCTCCGCGGTGACGCGATCGGCGCCGGGCAGGAATCGGTAATTGTCCGGAACGGGATCCGCGCACAGGGGGCAGACACGGCATCCCCGGGACTCCAGAGCCAGCGTCAACGCCAGCAGACATCCCAGCGCGTCCCCGTCCGGGCGGACGTGAGTGGCGATATAGGCCGACTCGACGGTGGAAAGCAGCTCAACCGCCTGGTTGCGGGCCGTCGTCAGGCTTCTGTTGCTCATGGCGTATTCGATCCAGGATATCGAGGGTGTGCTCACCGAGGGCGAGCGAGTCGTCGAGGCGAAAATCGAGGCTGGGCATGGGGCGCAGGTGGAGCACGTGCATCAGTTCGGCGCGGATGAACCCCGCCGCGCTGCGCAGCCCCGCCAGTGCGGTCCGATGGTGCTCCTCATCGCCCAACACGCTCACGAAAACGCGCGCCTGGTGCAGATCCGCGTCCGCCTCCACGCGGGTGATGGTCACCATATGGACGCGGGGATCCTTCAGCTTGCGCATCAGGACCTCGCTTATCTCAGCGCGCAGCAGACTCTGCACGCGCGACATGCGCCGTGATGGCATACGCCCAGACTCCTGTAACCGTTGAACGGAGCCCTCCGCACGCGGCCTGTCGGCCTCCCCGCGCGGCCTCGCGCCCCTTCTCGCGGCAGAGGCGCGAGCGACCAAGTTATACGAAATCGAACTCGCGCGACATGACGGCCACCCGCGGCTCCCCCTCCACCAGGTCGGCGAGTTTGGCCATCATCTCGTCCAGAAAACGTGCGTCGTTGGCCACCGCCACCGCGGCCAGCGTGGCGTAACGCACGGAGTCGTTGTCTCCCACCTCCGCGGCGGACACATTGAAGCGACGCATCCGGTCGAGCAGGCTCCGGATCACCTGACGCTTGTCCTTCAGGGTGACGCCGTCGGTGATCTCCAGTTGGAGCCTGAGGGAGACGATGTGCATGGCTGTCCCCGCCTACGCGATGGTGTGACGCACCTCGCGCTCTTCGAGACACTCGATGATGTCCCCCACCTCCAGGGCGTCGAATCCCTGCAGCACGATGCCGCACTCGAATCCCTGCGCGATCTCCCTCATGTCGTCCTGCAGGTGCCGCAGGGAGCCGATCTTGCCCTCGAAGACCACTTTGCCGTTCCGCAGCACCCGGGCGAACGCGCCGCGCACGATGCGCCCCTCCCGCACGAACGAACCGGCGATGGTCCCGAGGCGGGATGATTTGAAGAGCGCTCTCACCTCGGCCGCCCCCACCACGACTTGCTCGTAGGTTACGTCCAGCATCCCGTTGATGGTGTCCCGCACATCGTCCAGGAGATCGTAGATCACATCGTAGCGCCGAATCTCTATGTGCTCGTCGGCCGCCAGCCGGCGCGCCTGCGAGTCCGCCCCCACCTGGAACCCGATCACCACGGACGGCTTGCTCGCCGCAGCGAGCCCCACGTCCGATTCGGTCACCTCTCCCACCCCCACGTGCAGCACCTGGAGCTGGACTTCCTCGCTCTTGAACTGGGTGAGCGCGTGGGTGATCGCCTCCGCGCTACCCTGGGTATCGGCCTTCAGCACCAGGCAGAGCCGTTTCGCCGCCCCGGTGGCGAAGAGCTGGGAGAGGTCCATCAAGGTGGTCGGCCGGGCCGCCAGTTGCAGCTGGCGGTCTTCCTCTCGCCGCTGCTCCGCCAGTTCCCTCGCCTCTTTCTCCGAGGCCACCACCCGGAACAGCTCGCTCGCATCCGGCACCCCGGAAAGCCCCAGCACCCGCACCGGCGTGGAGGGATAGGCCTCCTTGACCCGCTTCCCGCCGGCGTCGGTCATGGCCCGTACCTTTCCCGCCACGGGACCCACCACCAGGGCATCCCCCACCCGCAGCGTCCCCTCCTGCACCAGCAACGTGGCCAGCGGTCCCTGTCGGCGGTCCATCTCCGCCTCCAGCACCGCACCCTCCGCGGGCCCCTCCCTGCGGGCCCGCAGTTCGGCCATCTCCGCCACCAGTGCGATCATCTCCAGGAGATCCCCGATGCCGGTCTTCTGGAGCGCGGACACCGGCACATAGATGGTTTCTCCCCCCCACTCCTCCGGCACCAGGCCGTGCTCCGAGAGTTGTTGCTTCACCGAGTCGACCGAAGCGTCGGGCCGGTCCACCTTGTTCACCGCCACGATGATGGGGACCCCGGCCGCCTTGGCGTGATCTATCGCCTCCACCGTCTGGGGCATCACCCCATCGTCGGCCGCCACCACCAGCACTGCAATATCGGTCACCTGCGCGCCCCGCGCTCTCATCGCGGTGAAGGCCTCGTGCCCCGGGGTGTCGATGAAGGTGATGAGCCGTCCCTTCACCTCCACCTGATAGGCGCCGATGTGCTGGGTGATTTCCCCGGCCTCCTTGCCCGCCACGTTGGTCTCTCGGATGGCGTCCAGGAGAGTGGTCTTCCCGTGGTCCACGTGCCCCAACACCGTCACCACCGGCGGTCTGGGGGGCGCGTCCGGGGGCGCCTCTCGCCGCGGCACTACCAACACGCGTCGCTCCGGCACGATGGGCTCGGAGATGGTCTTCTCCACGGGCTGCGGGGCCGACGGCGTCTCCGGCTCCGGCGCCGGCTCGGGTTCGGGCTCAGGTTCCGGTTCGGGCTCGGGTTCCGGCTCGATCACCTCTACGTTGATGGTGTAACCCCACTGCTCTCCGATGAGCACCGCCAGTTCGGGGGACACGAGATCTCCGTCGCCCACCTCCTCGCCGATGTTGGCGGCCGCGCTGATGACGTTCTCTGCGTCGGTGTCCAGGGCGGTGGCGAAATCGGCGACGGTCAATGGGGCTTTGATGTTGATGACATCGGACTCTGTTTCCGCCACCTCTGCGGCGGGTTCGGGGACGG
>WFSF01000090.1 GCA_015486155.1 Armatimonadota bacterium | reverse complement strand
GCTATCATCACCATCCCTACCAGCGAGGTGACATAGGTCTTGGTCGCCGCCACCGCCCGCTCCTTGCGGCAGTGGAGCAATAACGAGTGGTGTGCGGCCTCGGTGAGCGATGAGCCCGGGGTGAAGCTGGGGCTCCGCCTGGCTCGAGAGTAGGCCCGGGAGCGCGGGGCGGCGGGGCGGCGCGCGCCCCGCCCCAGATGAGCACCGTCTTGGTGGAGAAATCGAACCCCACGGAGGCGCCCAGGGCGCGGGCGACCGCGGCGGCCGGCACCACCGGATAGCCGGCCGCCAGTTGGGGCGCGGCCGGGAGCGTGACCATCTGCCCGGCGATCACCGCCTCCCGGTCGCCGGGGGAGAGAAGAATCCGCGAGGCGCCGCGTTCGAGCAACACATATCCTCCCTGTGGGCCGATTTCCACCCGCGCCCCAAGCGCCCACGCGAGGGGCTCCACGGGGACCAGCCAGTCGCCGCCGCGGGGGATGGGGGCGAGCGCGAAGTGGAGCCGTTTTCCGTCCACCGCCACCTTGACCTGGGATCCGATCACCGGCACGGGGACGCCGCGGGGCTCCTCCATCGCCGCGGCCGCGGCCTCCTCATCCATCACCTCCGCCAGACCCCACTGGCGCAGGCTCTCCCTCACCGCCTCCACCGTCGGCTTCTCCAGTTGGTAGGGATCGGGGTGCCGTGTCAGGTATACGATGCCCTCCTCCGGGCGATAGCCGAGCACGAAGGTGCGGTAGACGATCTTCACCGGGGTGCCTACAGAGACCATCTCGTACAGCGCGTGCGCGTGCTCCGGGTACATCCGGATGCAGCCGTGGGAACGATAGCGGCCGATGGTGGCGGGAGCGTTGGTGGCGTGGATGCCATATCCGGGCTCCGAGAGCCCCATCCAGCGGTCGCCCAAGGGATTCTTCGGGCCGGGGGGAACGGGCTTTTCCTCGATCGCCCACTTTGGGGGGAACCAGGTGGGATTCTTGCGCTTGTTGACGATGGTGAAATCCCCCGTGGGCGTCTCCCAGCCCCGCCTCCCGATGGCCACCGGATAACAGGCGATGGGGCGGCCCGCCCGATAGACATAGAGGTTGCGCTCCGGCAGGTTGATCACCACGGCCACCGGGCTCGGGGCTTCGAGGTCGCGGACCAGCGCCGCCACCTCCCAGGCCGCGGCGGGGGCTATGTGCGCGGTGGGAATGAGCAACGCCTCGTCGCCCGCCGTCAAATCCCCCTCATTGGCGTTATGCACCGCGGAGGCGCTCACCCCGAAGCGCCGCGCGATCTCGTAGATGCTCTCCCGGCCCCGCCGCTGGTACTGCTGGGGCTTGCCGAACACCGGCGGCATGCGCGACAGCGTCTCTTTCAGCGAGTACTGCGCGCCCGCCGGCCTCCCCAGGCTCAGCAGGGCCGCGAGGACCCAAACCCAACGCATTCCCGTCTTGTGCCTCTCCATCACCACTCTCGTTATGCCACAGGCGCTCCGCCCGGTCCAAAGAGCGCGGCCCGGCCGGGCGGAAGAGGAGCCGCGCCCGCGGGCATGGAATCTGCGTCAACGGCCCGGCGGAAGCCGGGCGGGGAGAGGGATCGCCGATGCCGAAGCCCAGACAATCAGCCTCGCGCGGCGCCGCGGAGCCGGGCCG
Source organism: Armatimonadota bacterium (assembly GCA_015486155.1). Classification (GTDB taxonomy): domain Bacteria; phylum Armatimonadota; class Hebobacteria; order Hebobacterales; family Hebobacteraceae; genus S016-27. The sequence continues at coordinate 9,462 of WFSF01000090.1, read as the reverse complement.
CGTCCACCTCAGCCGGCCGCGGCCGCCCAAGGCGGCCATGTTGAGAGAGATACGCGTCGCGCCTGAACGCGTCGCGGTGATGATGGAGCGGGAGACGAAGAGCCTTGGGAAGGCCCTGGCGCGCTTCCGGGACCAGAGGCCGCCGCTGATATTCGTGGCGGGGCGGGGCACCTCGAATCATGCCGCCATCTTCGCGCAATATATGTTCGAGCGTTACCTGGGCACCCCCGTCTCCGGGGCCGCTCTTTCCCTGTTCACCCTCTATCCGGCCCCCCTCAATCTGAAGGGCGCGCTCGCCATCGGGATCTCTCAATCCGGGGAGAGCACGGATGTCGTGAAAGCACTGCGCTCCGCGCGCCGCTTGGGGGCCTACACGGTGGCGGTGACCAACACCCCGGGCTCATCGCTCACCGAGGCCGCACACCACTCGTTATTGCTCCACTGCCGCAAGGAGCGGGCGGTGGCGGCGACCAAGACCTATGTCACCTCGCTGGTAGGGATGGTGATGATAGCCCGCGCCCTGGGGGCGGACATCGGGGCGGAGGAGCTGGCGGAGATGCCGGAGGCGATCCGCGCGGCCCTCTCCTGTGAGGACGCCGTCCGGGAGGTCGCCCCCTACTACCGTTACGCGACGGCCGCCATCTGCCTGGCGCGGGCGTTCAACTACTGCACGGCCAGGGAGACCGCGCTCAAACTCCAGGAGACCTGCTATCTGGGTGCGACGGGCATGTCGGCCGCCGATTTCCTGCATGGGCCCATCGCGATGTTGAGCGAGACCACCCCTCTCATCACCTTCGCGGCGGACGGCCCCACTTATCCCTTCATGCTGGGGCTGGTTCGCCGCCTGCGCAGGCAGAACGCCGATATCCTCACCTTCAGCAACCGGGAGGAGATCACCAGGCTGTCCACCATGGGCATTCACTGCCCCGTACGGGTGCACGAGGGGCTTTCGGCCATCCCCTTCGCCACGCTCGGGCAGCTGCTCGCCTGCCATGTGGCGCTCACCAGGGGGCTGAACCCCGATGCGCCCAGGCGGCTGCGGAAAGTGACGCGCACGCTGTAGTGTGCGGGATGCGAAATGGAGACGGAGGCTTCTCTGCCGGGGAAACCAGGTCTTTCCGGCATGACCGGCTATTGCCCTGCTAGCCGGAAATGAGGCCGGTGTGGAGTTGCAACGCTTCTTTACAAGGCTCTGAGGCTGTGCTAGAATGCACGCCGTTGTGTTCAGTAGAGCGGGGGCGCGCGGTGCAGGATGCGCGCAGGCAGGGATTGAACGGAGAGGTGTGGTAGGCTGAGGATGTGGGTTAGCGGTTTGCGGCCAGTGGAGTCCAGCTCGGCTGGCTCCGGAGGCGCAGGCCGACCGCGGCGTCGCTGTGAAACCGCCGCTTGTGAAGGAGACGAGCGACCATGCGTACGTTTCTACGCGGGCGATGGGCGCGGGTCATCGCCCAGGCTCTGACGCTGACGTTCCTCTGGTCCGTGGCCTTCCTGGGGCTGCCGGTGCTCCCTGCGAGGGCGCAGATCGCGATGCGGACTGCGACTGCACAATCCGTAGCGGTCGTTCCCTTCGATAATCGGAGCCATTTCGGCGACGAGACTCTGGGCCAAGAGGCCGCACAAGCGGTGACCGTGGAGCTGCGGGAGCGGCTTCTGCTGGATGTGCTTCCCAGCGCGGATGTCGAATTGGAGATGCACGACCTCGACCTGAAGGCTCCGCTCAGCGACTCGGAATTGATCCGTCTCGCCTCCGAGCTGGAAGTGACCACCGTGGTCACCGGCGAGGTGCGCTCTGTAGAGCTGAGAAACGAACCGGACGGCCGGCGGGCGCGCGTCACGCTCGCGGTACTGGTCTTCGACCGGGTCGCGGAGGACACCGTCAACGGCGCGCTGGTGGAGGTCGTGGGGCCGGCGATGACCAATGCGGACGACGCGGCCGTGGTGCGCAAGGCGCTGGAGCAGGCCGCCTTCGAGGCGGTCAGAGAGATGCGGACCCACCCTACCATCACCGCCACCGTGCTCTGGAATCGAGAGGACACGGTCTACGTGAGCGCAGGCTCGCGCGCGGGCCTCACCAACGGCACTCAGATGGCGGTCATCCGCAGCGGTCAGCGGCTGGGCCTGGTGGAGATCACCTCCGCGGATCCGCTGGGCGCCTATGCCAAGCTGGTGAGCGGGCCTCCCCTGCGCCCCGGCGACCGGCTTCGGGCGATCTACCGTCTTCCCTCCCGCGCCGGCGCTCCCTTGACCCAGCGAATGAAGAGAAAGAAGCGGGGAATCGAGACCATGCTCCTCGGAGCCGCCGCTCTGCTGGGTTTGGCCGACATCGGCTCCACTGCGCGCCTTCTGGAGCAGGGGAACACCGCGGCCCCCGGCTTCCGCGCCTCCAACCTGGCCAACGGATTCAGCAATGGGCACTCGGCCCCGAATTTTCCGGCCGTGTTGCTGACCTGGGAGGATTACGCCAACGCATATGAGAGCAGCCGCCTGATCGGCTATGAGATATGGGCCGATCCGGGCTACCTGGTGACCGTCATCACCACCTCGATGCCGTTGTGGTACGACCGTTACTACATTCAGGATTGGTCGATTCCGCCCGAGACCGTCTACAAGACGCTGGAGATCACCATTGACACCACTACCGGGGCGGACACCGTTGATTTGACCAGCACAACGCTCGGCCCGGACGATGATCCCTCTGACGTGGACATCGGCATCACGGAAGAGGACACCCAAGATGACATTACCTATGTCTATTGGGTGACGCCTCCCAGCTGGGGGGTGCCCGTCCAGTATCGCATCCGCCCCATAGTGGCAAAGCAGGATATAGATGGGTACTGGACGATCGACAGGGGGACGGAGCTCTCCACCGGGCAGATCATTACGCCGATTCCTCCGCCCTTCACCTCGAACGTGTACTTCGCCGGCATGACGGCCACCTTCGAGTTCTATTCCCCCTATGGCGCGGACCAGGGGATCATCCAGATCGCGCGCGGTCCGGAGGTGGGAGACTTCAGCCCCGATCGGGTTTATGAGCAGCGGATTGACGGTCTGTGGACGGACTACATGACCTATGGCAGGCAACTCGTGGACGTGGACCTGAACAACGTGATCGGACTGCCTGGCAGCGGGGACGTCTACTGGTACCGGATCGGGTGCCGCAACAGTGACGATACCACCTATCCGCGGCCCTACCCGCTGGACAGGACCGAGGACAATGGCTGGGTATGGTCTGACGTGCAGCAGTTCAGCGTGGTGGCTCCCAGTCGGGACCTGGCGTTGAGGCGTGAGCGGGATGCCCTGGCGCGGTCGCTCTCCAGCCGCTCTCGGGTGATGAACCGCACCCGGCGGGACCGGCCCTTGCACATTCACTGAGTCGGGATTGACGCGATGGCGGGGCCGCGAGGCCCCGCCTCCTTCTTTGGGGGCGTGACGTGGTGCTTGCGCTGATGCCAGCCTTCCGCAAGAACCTGGGGCGGATCACTCTTCTCGCGGTCTGCGTTTTGCTGAGTGCGTTGCCGACGCGGGCCGGCGCGGTGGGCTTCGGGTTGCGCGTCAGCGCCGACCGCGACCGCATTCCCGCCGACGGCCGTAGCCAGGTGGCCATCACGGTTGAGGTGACCGACGCCTATGGAGCGCCCGTGCCCGACGGAACGCGGGTGTATCTGGCCACCAGCCTCGGGAGGATCGTTTCTCCGGTGCAGACCGTGGGCGGACTGGCGCAGAGCGTGCTCACCGCCCCCAATACCCCGGGCGTCGCCATCGTGTCCGCCATGGCCGGGGCCAGCCAGGGCTCTCTCCAGATCGAGTTTCTCCCCCGGCCCGGCGGCCGCAAACCGGCGGCCAGGATACTCGAACTGACCGCGAAGGAAATCTCCTACAGCGCCGATCAACGCGTCTTCATCGCCACGGATAACGCGAAAATCGAGTCCGAGGACCTCACCATCTCAGCCGACGGCCTCCAGTACGACATGGACCGCAATGTGGTCTGCGCCCAGGGCAATGTCTCCCTCCGCTCCGGGCCGCGGCTGGCTTCCGGGGACGCGATGCGGTTCGACCTGCTGGAGATGAAAGGCGAGATTCTGCGGCTCGGCGACAAGGTCACCCGCGTGCTGGTGGAGGGAGAGGACCTGGAGGAGAAACCCGCGAATGACGGAGATGCCTCCCTCTGGGGGCCGCTCGACACCGGCGAGACCAGCACTTGGGTGAAGGCGAAGCGGGCGATCATCGACCCCGGGAAGAAGGTGATTCTCGATCACGCCACGTTCTATGTGAATGACACGCCGGTGATGAGCCTCCCGCGCCATGTGATCGATCCCTCGCTCGGGGCCGCGGTGTTCGGCAGGACGCTCTCCTACAGTTCCTCCTCCGGGGTCTCCGTGGACTTCCCCTGGTATTATCGGGCCAGCGCCAACCGGGTCGGATCGCTGCACATCACCCGCAATCAGGCCGTCGATGGCTTCAGCGATGAAATCGGGTGGGCGTTGGGGATCCGGGAGGAATATCTGCGGGGGGAGGATGTCTCCGGCGCTTTCACCTTGGACGACCTCACCGATCCCCGCCGGGGGGTTCACTGGGAGCACAGCCAGCCCATCGGGCGCATGGGCCGTCTCCGGCTGCAGGCCGACGCGGCCGACTATGAGGATGAGGATTCCCGTTTTCGAAGCGGGAATCTCAATTACTCCCGGCAGCTCGGCGGCGGAGAACTTTCGCTCATTCTCTCCCGCATGGGGTATGCCGGATCCGAGCAGAGCCACAGCGATCTCAGCTACCGCTTCGCGGACATGAAGCCGGCTCGCGGCATCACCATGGTCCCCGCCCTTCACCTGCGGCACTCCGCAGCCGAGAACAGCTCTCAGGACGTGCTGGTGAACACGGAGACCGGAGAGCCGCTGACGCTGGAGGACACCGGAGCCCATCGCAGCACCTCGGTGGGCCTCGATCTGGCCGTCCGGTCGGCGGCCATGAGGCTGACCCCGCGCACGCAACTCGAATCCAGCCTCACCACGGGATATTTCAAGACCCTGTCCGGCGGCGGTCAGACCTCCCTGGGCTTCCGGCTCTCGCTGGACCAGAACTTCGGAGCCAGCGACAGGGCCACCCTCACCTACACCTATTCCGGCAACCCGGACGCGGGAGATGCGACCTTGTTCAGCGCTCCCCGCCACATGTTGAACCTCACCAGCGCCTTCCGCGCGCTCGGGTGCTCTGCGAGAATGTCCGCCTCGCAGGAGTTGGGGGGCTCCCGCCGGTACGGGTCCCTGAATCTCGTCCGGCCCCTGCCCTTCGGCAGGGATTCCAAGGGACGGACGCTCTGGGACCTGCGCCTCACGCACTTCTTCACCCGGGTGGACCAGCTCTCCGCGGTGCATACCAGGATCAAGTTGGGCAGGAAGCTCGGGCGCTACCGGGCCTCGCTCTGCTACTCACCCCAGGGCGCAGGAGACTTCGACAGCCGTCCCTGGATCAGCGCTTACGGCTATGGCTACACCTACGCGGGCGGGCGCAAGTTCTGGCTGGAATTGACCGCCGCCGCCGACTGACGGGCCGCAGCCGGCCCCTTAGCCTCCCGGTCCGTGCTATAATCCCCGCGGGTGTTACTATGTCAGGGCAGTTTGAGCTGATCTCGGATTACACGCCCCAAGGCGACCAGCCGGAGGCGATCGCGCGCCTGGCCGAGGGGGTGGAGAAGGGATCCCGTTTCCAGACCCTGTTGGGAGTCACCGGCTCCGGGAAGACCTTCACCATCGCGCACGTCATCGCCCGGGTGCAGCGCCCCACCCTGGTGATCGCCCACAACAAGACCCTCGCCGCCCAGCTCTGCAGCGAGTTCCGGGAGTTCTTTCCCCGCAACGCGGTGGCCTACTTCGTCTCCTACTACGACTACTATCAGCCGGAGGCCTACCTGCCCCAGACCGACACCTACATCGAGAAGGACGCCTCCATCAACGAGGAGATCGACCGCCTCCGCCACTTCGCCACCCAGGCCCTCTTCGAGCGGCGGGACGTGATCGTGGTGGCGAGCGTGTCCTGCATCTACGCGCTGGGGTCGCCCGCGGAATACAGTCGGTTCACCTTCCAGTTGAGGCGCGGGGAGGAGTACGACCGGGACCGCATGTTGCGGCGCCTGGTGGACATGCAGTTCAAGCGGAACGACGCCAATCTCACCCGCGGCGCCTTCCGGGTGCGGGGCGACGTGCTGGAGATCTTCCCGGTGGACGAGGAGCGCATCACCCGCATCGAGATGTTCGGGGATGAGGTGGAGCGCATTCTATCCATTGATCCGGTGACCGGAGAGGTGGTGGAGGAGCGGGAGGGCGCGATGATCTTCCCCGCCACCCACTACATGTCCGGCGAGGAGCAGCAAGAACGGGCGCTCGCCTCCATCGAGGCCGAACTGGAGGAGCGGCTGCGCTGGTTCCGGGAGCGCGGGATGCTCCTCGAGGCGCAGCGGCTGGAGCAGCGCACCCGGTACGACATGGAGATGATCCGGGAGATCGGATACTGCCAGGGAATCGAGAACTACAGCCGTCACTTCGACGGCCGCGCCCCCGGCGATCCCCCCTTCACCCTGCTCGACTATTTCCCCGAGGATTTTCTCACGGTGGTGGACGAGAGCCACCAGACCATCCCCCAGATCCGCGGCCAGTGGGCGGGGGACCGGTCCCGCAAGGACAACCTGGTGCGCTACGGCTTCCGGCTTCCCTCCGCCTACGACAACCGCCCCCTCACCTTCGAGGAATTCGAGCAGCGGGTGGGGCAGGTGATCTTCACCTCCGCCACCCCGGGCCCCTACGAGTTGGAGGTGAGCGACCAGGTGGTGGAGCAGATCATCCGCCCGACCGGCCTGGTGGACCCGGAGGTGATCGTGCGTCCCACCAAGGGGCAGATTGACGACCTCATCGGAGAGATCAAGGAGCGCGTCGCGCGGGGCGAGCGCGTGCTGGTGACCACCCTCACCAAGCGCATGGCCGAGGACCTGTCCGAGTACCTGACAGAACTGGACATCAAGGTCCACTATCTCCACTCCGAGATCGAGACCCTGGTGCGGTCCGAGATCCTCCGCGACCTGCGCCTGGGGGTCTACGACGTGGTGGTGGGCATCAACCTGCTGCGGGAGGGACTGGACCTGCCGGAGGTGAGCCTGGTGGCCATCCTCGACGCGGACAAGGAGGGTTTTCTCCGCTCCGACATCTCCCTCATTCAGACCATGGGCCGGGCCGCGCGGCACGTCTCCGGGCAGGTCATCATGTACGCGGACAACATCACCGATTCCATGCGGCGGGCGATCGACGAGACCAACCGCAGGCGCGCCAAGCAGCTCGCGTACAACCAGGAGCACGGCATCACCCCCGAGTCCGTCCGCAAGGAGGTCCGCGACCTGCTGGTGGAGCAGGTCGCCGAGGAGCCCGCGCTCTACCTGGCCGAAGGGGATTACACCGGCAAGGACCGGGACAGCATCCTCGCGGAGCTGGAGAGGGATATGCGCCTGGCCGCCCAAGAACTTCGCTTCGAGGAAGCCGCCCGGCTGCGGGACCACATCCGCGCGCTCCAGGGCGACGCAGGGGAACCGGCGAAGCCCCGCCACCGCCGGGCGCGGGCGGCGAAACGGCGGAAGCGGTAGAGAGACGATCCGGACCCCCAGGGAGATCGGGAGACGCAACATGAGCGTAAGAGTGACCATTGATCAGGCGCGGATAGCCGAGTTCTGCCGTAAGTGGAGAGTGAAGGAGCTATCTGTTTTCGGGTCAGCGCTGAGGAACGATTTCGGCCCGGACAGCGATGTGGATGTGCTGGTGGAGCTGGAGCCCGATCACGGCCTCGTCTTGTACGATTGGGTGGAGATGATCGAGGAGCTGAGAGAAATCTTCGGCCGGGACGTTGACCTGGTCGCAAAGGGAGGCCTCAAGAATCCGTTGCGCCGGGCGCGAATCATGGAGGGCGCGGAGGTGCTCTATGCGGCCTGATGAGCGCGACAGCAGTCTCTTGCTGGATATGCTCATGCACGCCCGCGGCATCATGAGCGCCATCGCGGGGAAGACGCTGGACGACTACTTGAGCGACGAGAATCTACGCCTCGCGGTGGAGCGGAGAATCGAGATCATCGGCGAAGCAGCGAGGCGGGTCTCTCCTGAATTCCGGGCGGCGCATCCCGAGGTCCCCTGGCGCGGGCTCATTGGGCAGCGCAATGTCCTCATTCACGAGTATGGTGAGATACAGGACGACATCGTCTGGAATGTCGCCACTGTCAGCGTGCCCGAGCTCGTGGCGCTGCTGGAGCCGTTGGTTTCCGGGGTCTGATGGTGCTGCGAGCAGACGTCTCGATTGCGGCTTGGTGCCTCGCGGCGTCCATCTGCGGCCAATTCCATCCATGACTGAAGAGCATCAATGCCGATTGACAAGATCATCGTCCGCGGTGCGCGGCAGCACAACCTGAAGAACATCACGGTCGAGATACCGAGGGACAAGCTGGTGGTGATCACCGGGTTGTCCGGCTCGGGGAAATCGTCGCTCGCCTTTGACACCATCTACGCGGAGGGGCAGCGGAGGTATGTGGAGTCGCTCTCCGCCTACGCGCGCCAGTTCCTGGGCGAGATGGACAAGCCCGACGTGGAGATGATCGAGGGCCTTTCCCCGGCGGTCTCCATCGACCAGAAGTCCACCACCCGCAACCCGCGCTCCACGGTCGCCACCGTCACCGAGATCTACGACCACATGCGCCTGCTCTGGGCGCGCATCGGGAAACCCCACTGCCCGCAGTGCGGCCGGCCCATCGTGCAGCAGACGGTGGAGCAGATCGTGGACCAGGTGCTCGCGCTCGACGAGGGAACGCGCATCCTCCTTCTCGGCCCCGTGGTGCGCGGCCGCAAGGGCGAGTACCGCCAGATCTTCGAGGACATACAGCGCCAGGGGTTCGCGCGGGTGCGGGTGGACGGCCGGGTGATGGAACTGGACGAGGCCAGGGGGATGCGCCTGGCGCGGTACAAGCAGCACGACATCGACATCGTGGTGGACCGCATCACCGTGCGCCCGCGGGCGCGCAAGCGGCTGGCCGACTCCATGGAACTCGCCCTGCGGGTGGGCAACGGGGTGGCGATGGTGCAGGTGGTGGACGGAGAGGAGCTGCAGTTCAGCGAGCGCTTCGCCTGCGTCCACTGCCAGCGCTCCTTCGAGGAGCTCCAGCCCCGGCTGTTCTCCTTCAACACCCCCTACGGGGCCTGCCCGGAGTGCATGGGGCTGGGCACGAGCAACGAGCTGGATGAGGCGCTCCTGATCCCCGACCCCCGGCTCACCCTCAACGAGGGGGCCATCCTCCCGTGGAAGACGCTCTCCTCGCGGTATCATCGGGCGTTGCTGAGGGCGGTGTGCGAGGAATACGATATCGACCGCGACACCCCGGTGGAGCGCCTGCCCAAGGAAAAGCTGGATGTGTTGCTGCACGGGGGAGACCGCATGGTGCGGGTG
>WFSF01000089.1 GCA_015486155.1 Armatimonadota bacterium | reverse complement strand
TCCCGAGCACATCCGGGCCGGTCTGAAAAAGCCTCTCAATGAAAAACGGCGGGGTCCGCTCGGACCCCGCCGCAATCGTTCGCCCTTGCGCGGCCGCGCCGCGCATCCTGGGCTGCTATTTGCTGTTGTAGGTCTTGTTGATGCCCACCCACCAGTGGCCGCCGAAAGTGCCGGCCTTGAAGGTCGGCCAGTCGGGCTTAGGGGTGTAGGTGACTCCGGTGATCAGGTCCTGCCCATCGTGCAGGGCCACCAGACCGATCTGTGGGTCGGCCGGGCGCAGCAGCACCTGGATTCCGCCAAACAATCCCTGGTGACGCTTTTCGCCGAACAAGGTTTTGTCCTCGGTGCCCATGCTCAGATGTAGCCTGAAGACGGGCTCAGTGGGAGGGCCTCCGACCGGCGGGTTGAGCGTCTTCGCCGCGGAGATGAAGTATGATGCAGAGTCATAGGCGCGCCCCAGGTCCCGCCCGCCGACGACGACCGCGGGATGCTTGGCGTCCTCTTCCTGCACCAGATAGGTGGCGTTCCAGATCGTCTCCGTCCCAATGGCGTCCACATCGTAACGATGGGCGTCAATCTCCAGGTTGTCGGTAACGCCCACGTAGATGGTCTGGATGCGGACAGAGTCGATTCCGAGTGGACGGAGGGGAGCGATCAGACTGTCTCGGTCCACGTCTACGTAGTAGGTGGCGAGATCGACTTCGCCGGCCTTCAGTTGGTTGGCGGTTGGGACGGTGACGATGTCTCCCGCCATGACCGCCCCTGCGCAAGCGATCACCAGCAATAAGCTGGCCAGCAGCACTACGGCTCGGGTTCCGCGCATGAGTACCTCCTCGCCCGGTGGTAGATATGGGCTGCTCCCTCCTGGGGGTCAGCAGTCTGGCGAAGTGTAGCAACGGAAGAAAGGGATGTCAATCTGACCGGCCCCTGGGAACCTCCTACGAAGGCGGACAGGCGGGGCGCGGCGGCAGGTTGAACCTGGCGAGGGTTTGGACTATAATGCGGGCTGTCGTTGCCGACGAGAGTGGGGAGCGAGAGAAGACCGGGGCGGGCCGATCGGCGTGGGACGCCGTTGAGCGCGGCCCCAAAGGTCTCGGCGAGGAGTTAGAGGATGACCAGAGGAGATGCCCGTTGGAGGGTGTTCTGGGTAATGATGGCGGTGGTGTTGGTCATCGCCGGCGGAGGGATTCTCTGGGGGGCCAAGGCGAGCCCGGAGGGCTCCGCGGCCGCCTCCACGTCCACCCCCGAGGCCGCGGGGCTCTCGCAGCCGGGGCAGGGCATCACCATCGTCACCCCGAAGTCCGGATCGCGGGTGAGGGGCGTGGTGAGGGTAAAGGCCGAATGGGACAACCCCGGTGGATATCTGATATACCGCGTGGACGGCCAGTTCGTGTACGCGAGCGCCAGCCCCTATGAGATGCGCTGGGACTCCAGCACCATCACGGACGGGGAGCACGTGATCACCGCCGACGCCTACGACTCCCAGGGCGTCTACCAGGGGACCAGTTCGGTCAAAGTGGTGGTGGAGAACACGATCCCCACTCCTCCGGAGGGGGTGCTTCTCCAGGTGCGTTTCTCGGACGAGGACCACTTCGTGCGACGCTTCCAGGGGAGAAGCGAGATAGGCGCCCTTACCTCCCAGCAGGTTCTTCCCCCGGGCTTCGACGTACTTGCCGGAAACTTGAATTGCGAGCTCACCCAGAGCGTGATGGATGCCTTCTATGAGGGCAACTCCGCGCTGGTCAGAAACCGATTGCGGCAGGGCTCCATCACCGTCGGCGGAACCGCCCGCAGTCTTCCCGAGGTGGGCCAGTATGCGATGGTGCAGATTTCCCGCAACGGGCTGGTGGTGCCTGCCGCCGCCGCGGTAAGCCGTCCCCGGATAGGGCTGGGCGAGATATCGCTGGCCCTGCCGGACGTGCCGGTCTACCCCGGCGACCAGTGGGAATCCCCGCTGGGGGCGGTGTTCGACGTCTACACCCGGAAGGCGGTCTTCGTCCAGGCCACCCACACCTTCGAAGGCCTGCGATGGTTCCGCGGGCACGAGTGCGCGCTGATCACCTCCACCTATTCCGCGGCGGAGATCCCCATGTACGAGGCGGGCTCCCGGCTGACGGCCGGCAACGCGGGCATTCCGGGCGGCGGGTTGCGGCCGGAACTCACACAGATGATGGGCGGAGGGCGCAGAGGGGGAGGACGCAGAAGCGCGGGGATGCGCGCGGGCGGGTCGCGCTCCGGGAGACAGGGCGGTTCCGCCTCCCGCGGAAGCCGGGCCGGGGGCCGGACCACCACCCGCCGCGGCAGCATGACCCTGGAGAGCGCCCGGCTCGTGGATGCCAAAGGGACCCGGCGCACCTATATCACCACCGTAACCGGACGCGTGCTCCACACCGAGGACGTGATAATGGGCAAGCTGGAATTCCGGGCCGTGAGCCAGCAGGCCTCCGCATCCGGTCCGGGCGGATATTCGGTTCGTCTGACTCAGATGATGGGCGGCGGCCGGCGGGGCGGCGGCAGGAGAGGGAGGTCTGCAGGTCGAGGGTCGCGCACAACCGGCAGGCGCACGACCGCGGGCGCCCGGACACGGAGCATGCCCTCGTCTGGCGCCGGGGAGACCGCCCCCGCGGGTATGGAAATTCCAGCCAACTTGGACTACGCGCTGAAGCTGACCGGAGACCTGGTGATCAACAGGTAGAGATTCGGAGAACCCGTGCGCATCGGCCCCGCCTCCCGCGCGGGCCGATTTCTGCAGCCATCTATGGCAGAGGGAAGGTGAACTGTCATGCGATCCCTCATCTGTTCCTGCTTGCTCATCCTATGCTTTGCGCTCCCGCCCGCGTGGGCCGCTCAAGCAGGGGAGCCTGCGCCCCCGTTTTCTCTCCCCTCCCTCTCCGGGGAGACGGTGGCACTTGCGTCCTTTCGGGGGAAGGTGGTGGCGGTGGTGTTCTGGACTACGTGGACCAAGCACATTTCCTCTCAGCTCCACGACCTGACCGCGCTGGAGGAGGAGTTGGGGCCTCAGGGGCTGGTGGTGCTGGCGGTGGACCGGGGCGAGGACGAGAAGACGGTGGGAGATTTTCTCGCCGCCCATAAGTTGACCCCCCGGGTCCTGCTGGACGCGGGAGATGCCGCGCGCGCCTATGGGGTGAACGGGCTGCCGGACATCTGGATTGTGGACAGGGCAGGGGTGTTGAAGGCCCATTTCGTCGGCTACAGCCCCGCGGATCTGCCGCGGATTCGCGCGCTGGTAGAGAAAGAACTCGCCCCACCGAAAGAGGAGCAACCGCCTGAGGAGGCGGCGCGGCCCTCGCCCGAGATTCCCGCCAGCCTGAGGGCTTACGCCCGGTTGCAGATGGGAGCCGCGCACATCAACATCGGGGACGCGTTCGTGAAGGCGGGCTACGCCGACGAGGGACACTATCAGATGGCGCGGGATGAATTCACCGCCGGCATCGCCCTGGATCCGCGGAACGCAGACCTGCACGTGTGGCTGGGCCTCGCCCTGGAGCGCCTGGGCGATGGGGAAGACGCCGGCCGCGAGTATCAGACCGCTCTGAAGTTGGATCCGCACAACGCTTACGCACAGGATTCGCTGCGCCGGCTGGGTGTGCCCTGGTCGCCGCCGGGAGAGCGGCCGGACACGCCTCCGGCCCCTCCGGTCCCCGTCAACTGATCCACCGCAGCCTGCGTCGTCTCGGCTCGAACTTTCGCACCAGCGCCCACCCGGCGAGGAATCCTCCGATGTGGGCGAACACGGCCACCCCGCCGGCCGCGCCCGCGTGCGCGCCCATCGCCTGGAGAATCTGGAGCAGGAACCACAGGAAGAGCACCAGCCCAGCGGGCAGCGCCACCACGGTGATGAAGAAGAACAAGAACACCAGGCAGTGGACCCGCGCTCCGGGAAATTTTACGTAGTAGGCCCCCAGCACCCCCGCGATTGCACCGCTCGCGCCGATCATGGGCACGGGGGAGCCGATGCTCATGAGCACCTGTGCGCCCGCCGCCAGCGCGCCGCAGAAGAAGTAGAAAATCAGAAAACGCACATGCCCCAGCACGTCCTCCACGTTGTTTCCGAAGATCCACAGGTAGAGCATGTTGGAGCCGAGATGTAGCAAGCCCCCATGGAGGAACATGGAGGTGAATATGCTCAGCCAGATGGGATCCAGGGGCGCGACCGGCGCGTGCGTGCTGGCCAGAACCGCCATCAACTCAGGAGGCATCACCTCGGCCAGGCTGGCCTGCCCCAGCAAGACGGCCGGGATCGCTCCATGTGTGTACACGAACGCCATCTTCGCCGGCTCGGGCAGCAGCGACTGGTAGAGATAGATCATCACGTTGGTGGCGATCAGCCCGACCACCACCACCGGAAAGGTGCGAGTTGGATTCTCGTCGCGAAATGGGATCATTCGTTTCCGGCGTGAAGAGCGCCGCCTCTCCGCATGAATACCTCCATGTGATTACCACACCCCTGAGGACAATCCTTGACCTTTGCGGAAAACGATTGTCGGCCGGCCCATCCACGGCCCGATTCGAGGAGGGATCATCCGTGCGCGATCCGCCCTGTGACATATAGAAACATGAGCCCGAGGTTGCCGGCGACGGCGGCTGCGTAGACGGCCAGCACGGACCGCGGGCGCCGTTTCCCCAACTCCCCCGCGAACGCGCTCAGCCCCAGCACGAAGACCGGGAAGAGGCTGAGAAACCGGCGGGAGCCGTAGGCATCCCCGGCCCACCAGTCCCTGGTGCAGGAGTTGATATAGGACTCCAGCAGAAAGACCACCAGCATGGCGGCCGCGCGGCCCGGCGATTTCCTGGCAATGAGGCCGAGACCGAGCAGGGCCACGAGCCAGATGGGGGTCCACGTGAACAGTCCGTGGTGATAGGAGAACCAGACCTGGAGCGGATGGGGATTCCACAGGTTCAAGTAGCCCGGCCCCTGGGGGATCACCAGGGGCCGGCCGTGGGTCTGCCGCCAGATGACCATCTGGGGAAGGAAGACGAGTGCGGAGGCGAGGCCGGTCGCGAGCCAGCGTCCCACCATCCTGCGCCTTCCTCCCGCCGCGGCCGCGCTGAGGGGCAATATCAGGAGCAGGCTGTCCTGGGGCCGGATCAGCGCGGCCAGCCCCCCTACCGCGCCCATCGCCAGCCAGCGCGGCCACGGGGAATCCGCCCGCGCGTGCAGCCACATCCAGACCAGCAGAGAAGTGGCGAGGATGCCGGGGCCGTGGCTCATGGTGGGCTCGAAGAAGAAGTAGTAGACCGCGGGGCTGGCGCAGAGCGCGGTGAGGGCCGCCACCCCCGGGGCCGGAGGCCACCCGCGGCCGCGCTTCTCCATCCACCAGACCGCCGCTTTCAACGCAAACCAGACCCCAAGCAAGCCGTATAACAGCGTGGCCAGCGCCACCGAGAGCTGGTAGGCCATGCTGTATCCGTCCCTGGGCGCATTCGCCCCCAGCCGTCCGGCGATGAGCGTAGCCGCGTCCCCGATGGCGAAGGCCGGCATCCACAGCAGCGCGGCGCCTATGGTGAAAGCGGTGGGAGTGGGCCGGCCGGGATGGATGTCCGGGGCCGTTTCTCCCGTCTGCGCCGCCCACACGTTGAACTGATTGCTGAGGTCGAGATCGTGATCCAGGTAGAGGGAGGCGCAGTAGGCGTAATACCAATCCCCGTCATTGGTGATCCAGGTGGTGCGCTCCCCGTGAAAAGCGCGGAAGAGCTGGAGCAGGGCGAGCGTCATTCCGCACAAGATGAGCAGATTGCGCCAGCGGCGGAGCCAAATCCGTTCGATGTCCATGTACAGGCGATTCGGCGGGGGGAAACGGGCTCCCTGCCCCTGGAGATGAGGAAGCAGAGGAATTGCCGATTATAGTCAACATGGCGGCATCCCCGAATGCCGCCGCCGCGAGGGGCTAGACGCGGGCCTTCTGTCTGCTCTCCGCGAGTACGGCGCCCACGGCCTCCACGAGTTCCCGCGCCGCCACCGGCTTGGACAGGAATCTCTCGAGAGCCAGGCCGCGCTCCTCTATCTCGGCCTCGAAGGCGGGTTCCCCGGTGAGGACGATGACGGGAGTGGAGGAGATCCGCGGATCCCCGCGAATCTCCTCCAGGAAGTCGATTCCGCTGGCATCGGGAAGGCCGATGTCGAGCACGATCAACGTGGGCCGAACGCCGTCGCCCGCCTGCAGCGCGGCGCGCGCCTCCGCCAGGTTCTCCGCGACCCCCACGCGATAGCCGGCACCCTCGAGGATCTCGCCCAGGATCGCACCGATCTCCGGCTCGTCGTCCACCACCATGAGGAAGGTGCGCCCATGGCTGGATTTCCCGCGCAGGCGCACCTGAGCCCGTAGGGCGCGCTCGATCTGCTCGCGCTGGGCGGCCCCCATCTCGACCAGGATTTCACCCAGAGGCTCTCCGGAGACCTCCTGGCGCGTCAACGCCATCTCCAACTGGTCGGGCGTGACCACGCCATAGGCTAACAACAGTTGCCCCAGCAGCACACAAGGCACTTGCTCTGGCATCTGACTCAATCTCCCGTACGCGATAAAGGCCCCTCCCCAACTTTCCCCACACGGGTTTATGTTCCACGGTTTGCCGAATCCAACATGTACCAGATCATACCATTGTGCGGGCGCGGGGACGCGCGAACCAAGCATGGGGGAGGCGGCTTGCAGCGGCCTGGGCGCAGAACGGGCTATCCCACCCAGGAGAGGAGCAACCGGGTCAGGGCCGAAATCAGCGCAGCCCCGGGGATGGTGAGCACCCAGGCCCACACCACGCCGATGGTGACACCCCATCTGACCGCGGAGAGACGCCTGCTCGACCCCACCCCGACGATGGCTCCGGTGATGGTGTGCGTGGTGCTGACCGGAATCCCTATGGCGGCGGTGCCGAAGAGAGAGATCGCCGCCGAGCTCTCCGCGCAGAAGCCGTCCACCGGCTTCAGGCGGGTGATCTTCATGCCCATGGTTTTCACGATCCGCCATCCCCCCGCCATGGTGCCCAGCGCGATCGCCGCATGCGCCATCAGAATCACCCAGATCGGGACGAAGAATTTGTCTCCCAGCAACCCGTTGCTGAACAGCAGCACGGCCACGACCCCCATCGTCTTCTGTGCGTCATTGGTGCCATGACCCAGGCTGTAGGCGGCCGCGGAAAGCAGCTGGAGCCGGCGGAAATATCGCGCGGTGGACTTGGGCGAGGAGTGCCACAGCAGACGGCTGACCATGGTGCGCAGGAAGTAACCGAGTATGAGGCCGAAGACCGGAGAGATGACGATGAACAGGGTCACCTTGAGCAAGCCGTGGGAGACCAGCGCGCTGGAGCCGGACTGCACCAGCGCCGCGCCCGCCAATCCTCCGATCAGCGCGTGGGAGGAGCTGGTCGGCAGACCCAGGTACCAGGTGAGGATGTCCCACAGGATGGCGCCCACCAACGCGGCCAGGATGAGGTCGTTGGTGACCACGTCGGCCCGTACGATCCCCTTCCCCATGGTGGTGGCCACCTTGACCCCCAGGCCGAAGGCGGCCACGAAGTTGAAGAAGGCCGCCCAGCCTACTGCGTAGATGGGCCGCAGGACCCTGGTGGAGACGACGGTGGCGATGGAATTGGCGGCATCGTGGAAGCCGTTGAAGAAATCGAATACAAAGGCAATCGCACAGATGAGCACGACATAGAACGAAACCTCCAACTTCTCCCTCCCGCCTAGGTGTGCTTTACTACGATCCCCTCCACGATGGAGGCCACATCTTCACACTTGTCAATTGCGTTCTCCACGTGGTCATACAGCTCTTTCCACTTCAACGCATAGATGGCGTCGCTGGTCTTGAACAGGTTGGCGAGCGCCTTGCGGCTGTCCTCGTCCCCCACGTTCTCCAGACGGTGGATCTCGATGCAGTAGTCCAAAATCCGGCGCGCATTCTTCATGTCCTGGAGACCGGAAACGGCCTTCTGTACGGTGACCGCGGTCTCTTGCAACACCCCCACCAACTCCACCATCTCTCGCGAGGGAGTGCCGGCCTCGTAGAGGAACATGCGATCCGCGGTGGCCTCGATGTTGTCCAGGATGTCGTCCAACCGCCCCGCCAGCGCGTGGATGTCCTCGTGATCGAAGGGGGTGACGAAGGTGCGATTCAGGCGATCCGCGATCTCGTGGGTGATGATATCCCCCTCGTGTTCGACCTCCTCTATCTGATGCCTGAGTTCCGCGGCCCGGTCGGGGTTCTTCATCAATTCACCCAACAACTCCGCGCCCTTGACCACATTGGAGGCCGCCGCATCGAACAGCTCGAAGAAGCGCTCCTCCTGGGGTACGAACCTGATCTTCATTGCTCTCTCGCTCCACGCTTGGGATGCTCCCCAACTAATTCTGCTCCCCCGACAGCCCCAC
>WFSF01000088.1 GCA_015486155.1 Armatimonadota bacterium | reverse complement strand
GGAAACTCCCTTCTCCCTGCGCCATCGCCCTGACAGCATCCTTGAACATAGTGTGGCATGCTGTGCCTGGAAGCAGATAGAGGAAGATCAACATGCCGACGACTACCACCACAGATACCGCCGCGCCCAGGGTCGATGCAACCAAAACTCTAGAGACTAGAGATCGTAGCGTCGGGCCGGACGGCACAGAGATATCACGTGCTCCATCCGCATTCATCGTCGCACTCCTCGGGGCGGATTATGTCCCGCCCGTAGTGTAAGGTAACCTGAGGCTTGCCCGCCTCTGGCGGGCTACCGAGGTTGGGCAGACTCTCTCCGGTATCTTATCTGTCACCAACTGAGATAGAACTCTCGCAGGTTTCCATCGTCATCGAAATAGAAACTCGCTGATTGTGTGCCATACGTCCAACGCACCATCGCCTCGACCCTGTAACCCTCCTTACTCCGACGCACCACCCGGAGTTTGCAATCGTAAACCTGCGCCCTCTTCCCATCTATGTCAGGAAGAGCAAGTGCCCACGCTCTCGCCATATTGCCCTTGCTCTGTCTAATTGCTATGACAGGAGGCTCCCGCGGTAAGTTGTAGCATTCGAACGTCAATCCGTACCCGCTGACTCGGGAATCCGGCTCTCCGGTTGGTACCTGCACGGCAACGCCTGAAAACGGCCCCGCATCATCGAAGTGCCGAAGATCGTCCATCAGCCCGGCCCAGGACCACACGAACAGCCCCAATCCGATGGCCGACGCGAGCAGGACGATCCTCAGCGCGATACCCATCCACCTAAAGGGCTCAGGCCTCTGCGAGTAGCCTTCCGCTGCCTTTGGCATCTCTCCGAAGTCTCCGTTAGACTTTGGCTCATCCGCTTCGCCCCCCGGACACCCAGCAGAGTCTCCTCAATAACAACCCCTGGGATCATTGCCGGGCCCCCATTCTCCCTGAGATACATTAGCCATGGTGGGGATAGGTCCATAAGCTCAGAGGGCCGGGATGTCGGTCTGCCGCAGGCAGACTTTAGCCATATCCCCGCCCTACAGCCCCGCCACATGTGCTGGCGAGGAGCATACTCCATCGCGCTCGACTCTCTCGTGGGCCGCGTCTGTGTCCCTATCGTTCCGCTCGGGCGCGTCATGGCCTTGGTTCTGTCATCGCCTGAGGAGGGGTGAAGCGGGAGAGAAAGAGAAGGCTCGCCGCTCACCGCCGTCCTCCTGGCAGAGGTTTTTCTCCGGTCGCCGCGTCCCCGATGGAGAGAAACGGCCAGAATCAGCGCGAGCGGCAAACGACCGATGATTCAGTCTATCACGAGAACCCCCATTTGGCAACGGTGAATTCGCCCGGGAGCGCGCAAACGGGGCTCCGCGTCGCCCCCGCGGCCCCTCACACGTCGAACACAACGCGCGTCCTCCACCGTTCCCCCTCCTGCCACACCCGGAGGCCGTGATAGGTAACCGCCTTCACCGGCGCGCCGGGGTGGGCTCCTCCGGCGGGGAGGGGGCCGCCCCGGGCGCGGCCGCGCGCCCTCCAGGGCTCGGACTGCACCGCCTCCACCTCCACGCGGGTGATCGCCGCCTCGTCCCGCTCCGCGATCCAGAGCAGCTCCGACAGCCAGGCTCGCAGCAAATCCTCCAGCCCGTCGGCCTCCACCTCGACCGCCCACTCCCGGGTCTCGGACACTTGCGCGGGGTCCACGCTCTCGGAGAACATCCCCTCCGCGGCCGCGCTGAACATCTCCGGGAGCGTTTCGCCCCAGGCCTCGATCGCCTTGTCCGCGGTGTGCTCCAGGGGGCGGAAGCCGCGTCCGCCGTGCGCGTCGTCCGTCACCAGTGCCTCCTTACCCGAGGCCCGGCCTCGCCTGCCGGGGGGATATTCGGGGAGAATCCCCCTCCGGTGCGTTCGGCGGGAACCGGCGTTTTCCTTGACTCCGGTTTGCCGGCCGGGATATACTGCACGTGGACTATTTCTCGGAGGATATGACATTGGCGTTGCGTCTCGGCCTGCCCAAGGGCAGTCTGCAACAGAGCACCTTCCGTCTGTTCGAGCGGGCGGGCTATGCGATTTCGGTGAGCAGCAGATCCTACTATCCTACGGTGGACGACCCGGACATCGAGCCGGTGCTGATGCGCCCCCAGGAGATACCCAGATATGTGGCCGCGGGGGCGATGGACGCGGGGCTGACCGGGCTCGACTGGATCCGGGAGACCGAGGCGGACGTGGTCGAGGTCTGCGATCTGGTCTACTCCAAGGCCACCAGCAGACCCGCGCGGTGGGTGCTGGCGGTGGCGGAGGACTCGCAGATTCAGTCGCCCAAGGACCTCCAGGGAAAGCGCATTTCCACCGAGGTGGTCAACCTCACCCGCCGGTATCTGGAGAAGCACGGGGTGGAGGCGGAGGTGGAGTTCTCCTGGGGGGCCACCGAGGTGAAGGTGCCGGAGCTGGCCGACGCCATCGTGGAGCTCACCGAGACCGGCTCCTCCCTGCGGGCGAACAAGCTGCGGGTGCTGGACACCGTGCTGGAGACCTGCACGAAGCTGATCGCGAACCAGCGAGCCTGGGAGGACCCGGAGAAGCGGGCCAAGGTGGAGACCATCGCCCTGCTGCTCCAGGGGGCGCTGATGGGCGAGGCCAACGTGGGGCTGAAGATGAACGCGCCCCGCGCCAGCCTCGACGCGGTGCTGGGGTTGCTGCCGGCCCTGCGCAGGCCCACCATCTCGGCGCTGACCGACGAGAACTGGGTGGCGGTGGAGACGGTGCTCAAGGAGAGGGAGGCTAGGGACTTGATCCCCGCCCTGCGCAAGGCGGGAGCCGAAGGGATTGTGGAGTATCCGCTGAACAAAGTCATTCCCTGAGGCCGAGGCTTCGGTTACCCTCCGGGGGTGAGGGGTAAAGGAATACGGGAGGTGGCAGGCGGTGGCGAAGTGCCCGAAGTGCGGCAAGGAGAACCCCGACCAGGCCCGGTTCTGCCGATCCTGCGGGGCGGCGATGGGCGCCGGCGGCGCCGAAGCGGGGCCTCCGGGCGGAACGCCCGAGCAACGCGCGCAGAGGCTGCTGGAGGAAGCCTTCCGCCTCAGCGAGGAATCCCGCATTCTGGCCGCGATCCAGGCCTGCCAGCAGGCCCTCACCATCAACCCCAACTCGGTGTCCGCCCACTCGCTGCTCGCCACCCTGTACGAGCGCCAGGGTGACCGGGACGCGGCGATCCGCGAGTACGAGCAGGTGCTCACCCTCAGCCCGGAGAGCACGGTCGAGCGGAGGCGCCTGAACGAGTTGATGGGCGTGCCCACCGCGGGGGCGGGGGTGAAAATCTCCCCCCGGACCGCGCGGCTCGCGCTCACGGGCGCCGCGATGGTGGTGGCGGTGGTGCTGGTGGGAGCCATCATTTTCTATTCCCAGGCGGGGCGCGAGGGGAACAAGAAAGAGCCGCGCCGGATTGCGGTGGCCTCCGCTCCGCGCGGGCAGGCGGCCGCCTCCGCGCCTCAGGAAGTGGTGCCTCCTCCTGGGAGCACGTGGACCCTGGGCCGCCGCACTGCGCCTCCGCCGAGAACGACGGTGCGCCGGCAGCGCTACTCGGGCCAGGCCTCGGCTGGCTCGACGCCCCGGTCCCAGTACGGGCAATGGGTGGCGCCGGGGACCTACATACTTCCCGGAAGCAATGTCCCCGTCTACGGAGGCGGCCGCGCCCGGCCCGCGGCCCCCTCGCCTCCGATTTCGGGGGCGGTTCCCTACCAGGGCGTTCCGGTGGTGAGCACCCCCAGCATGGGGCCGCCCGAGGGGATGGCGCGGCTGCAGGCGCAGGCCGTGCGCCAGCGGGCGCGCGATTACTATTTCTCGGGCGACTATCAGCGCTCCATTCGCGCCTATCAGGACTACCTGGCGCAGCGTGTGGATGCCGGGCCGCAGCCCCGGGAGGAGCTGGCCTGGGTATATGTGGAGGCCGGAAGCAAACAGCAAGCTCTGAGTGAATATCGCACGGCCCTGGCGCAATATCGGAGAGACCTGCAGAGGGGCCACAATGTGGAGGCGGCCAGGCATGGCATTCGCACCTGTCAAGCTGCTATCAAGGCGTTGCAGAGCCGCTAGCGCGCTGCTGGCGGCCGTTGTGCTGCTCTCGGCTCCCCTCTGCGCGGAGCCGGAGAGGGCGGAGCCCCGCTCCGTGCTGCTCTTTCCCGTGAACAGCCACTGGCTGTCCCGGCCCATCGCCGATCGGTTCACCGATGCGCTGGGCAAGAGCCTCGCGGCGGACGGGTGCACGGTGGTCCGCGGTGATCCGGATGCGCCCCTCTTCCGCGACAACCCGCCCCCGGAGGGGCTTTCCGAGGAAGAGGTGAGAAGTTGGTACGGCGTGCTCGCCGGCGCGGACGCGTGCCTCGCGGGGAAGCTGTCGGAGGGCGCGGGGGAGGTGGCCGTCGAGATGGAGTTCGAGGGGGTGGTGTCGGAGAAGAAGGCCGCGTTGCGGGAAGCGGTGGCGGTGAAGGAGGACCGGGACCGGGCGGTGCAGCAGCTCGCCGAGCGCGTGGCGACGGCCCTCACCGACGAAGTGTGGGCCCAGGCCGGGGCGGATGAGGAGGGGCGCAAACAGGGCGCGGCCGCGCGGTACGCGCAGGGCCGGGAGGCGGCGGAGCAGGGCAAGTGGGCGGAGGCCAGCCGGCATTTCGAGGCCGCCATCGCCGGAGATCCCCAGTCCGCCGAGTACTTCGCGGCGGCCGCGGAGGCGATGTGGCACGCCCGCGGGGATGCCGCGGGGGCGCTGGTGCGGATCCGCCGCGCGGTTCGGCTGGCGCCCGACGAGATTTCCTACCGCCTGCAGGAGGGAGAGCTCGCGCTGCGGGCGGGACAGGCGGAGGCCGCGTTGGCGGCCTTTCGCGCGGCGCACGCCGCGGATCCGGAAGATTTGAGGGCGATCGAGGGGATGGCGCGCGCCGCGCGGGCCGGCGGCTCCTTCGATGCAGCGGTCTCCTACTACCGGCAGCTCGTGGAGCAAATCCCGGAGCTCGCCGATGAACCGCCCTCGCTGCCGCAGCTGCTGGCCGGGATGCGCGGCGATGTGGTGCGGATCACCGGCCCTCGGGATGCGCTTCCGCAACAGATCGCCCTGGTATACCTGAGCGCGGGTGAGACCCTGAGAGGCGTGGGACGCCTGCTCGCCTATCACCAGCGCGCCGACCGGCCCGCCTATGGGGAGGAGGAATACCGCATCACGGCCCAGGGGCTCGACGCCGAATCCGAGGTGGTGGCCCGCCAGGCCCAGGTCGCTCTCTCCGAGTACCAGATGCGGGACGCCTCGGCGGAAGAGGCGGGCGACAGCCTCGAGATTCTCCACCGGCGCTCCGACGCGCTCGCCACCCTGGGGGAGCGGATCACGCCTCCGCCCTCCGTGGAGGCGGCCCATCGCTACCGGACGCTTGCCTATCAACTCCTGAATCAATCCAATTTCGAGGCCCTGCTGTACATCAATACGGGAGACCGCGACCATCTGCGGCGGGCCGAGTTCTGGAGCAAGGCCTATCGGGAGGCACTCGACCAGGCGCGGGGCTTGGCGGCCTTCGCGGCGGCGTCTCCGGAGGGACCATGACCGGGAACGACCGGGAGAGATTGCTGCTGCACTGTTGTTGCGGGCCCTGTGCGGCCACGGTGGTGCAGTACTTCGCGGGGACCGGAAAACAGGTCACCGGCTGGTACTACAACCCCAACATCTATCCGCCGGAGGAGATGAGGCTGCGCCGGCAGGCCCTTCAGCAGGCCTCCATCGCCCTCGGCATCCCCCTGCTTCCGCCGGAGCCGGACCCCGAGCCCTACGAATTCCTGCTGGCGGTGGCGGCGGAGGGAGGCGTGCGGTGTCGGGCCTGTTACCGGCTGCGGCTGGAGGCCGCCGCCAGAAAGGCGAAGGAGGAGGGATTCCCCGCCTTCTCCACCACCCTCTCCATCAGCCCCTACCAGGACCTGGAGGCGATCAGGGAGACGGGCGAGGCGGCCGGCGAGAAGTATGGGGTGAGGTTCGAGTTCGTCGACCTGAGGAAGAAGCACCGGGAGAGCCTGGAGCGGGCGCGCTCCCTCGGCCTCTACTGCCAGAACTACTGCGGCTGCATGTTCAGCGACCTGGAGCGCTCCGCGGCTCGCGCCCTTCGGGCGGTGCGCAAAGTGAAAAGCGCGGCCCCCGCGGAGTGAGATGTGATGGAGCGCGCTCTGGTCTGGCTGGGGATGGCGCTGGTGGCGATGGGGTTGCTGACGGCGGGGATGGGCCTCCTGCTGGGCGTGTGGGGCAGGGGAGGAGGAAGGCTGCTTCCCGGGGACATCGTCATCCAGCGGCCGGGCTTCACCTTCGTGTTCCCCATCGTCACCTCCCTCGTGTTGAGCGCGGCGCTGAGTGTGGTACTCTGGATTGTGGCGATGATCAGGAGATGAGGGGGCGCCCGGCGGAGAAGACATGAACATAATTATCGCTCCAGACAGTTTCAAGGGCAGCCTCACCGCGCTGGAGGCGGCGGACGCCATCGAGCAGGGGGTGAGGGACGTTCTGCCGGACGCCGAGATCGTCAAATTCCCCCTCGCCGACGGCGGAGAGGGGACCTGTGAGGCCCTGGTGCTGGCGTCCGAAGGGCGGCTGTTGCGGACCGAGGTGACCGGCCCCCTGGGGGAGCCGGTGGAGGCCGTCTGGGGAATCCTGGGGGATGACATCACCGCGGTGATAGAGATGGCGCAGGCCGCCGGCCTCGGACTGGTGCCGCCGGACCGCCGCGATCCGCTGGTCACCACGACCTATGGGGTTGGGGAGCTGATGAAGGCGGCGCTGGATGCCGGCTGCACGCGGTTGATCGTGGGATTGGGCGGAAGCGCCACCAATGACGGCGGGGCGGGGATGGCGCAGGCGCTGGGCGCCAGACTGCTCGGCCCCGGGGGAACCGAGCTGGCGCGCGGGGGAGGGGCGCTCGCGGACCTGGAGAGGATTGACGCCGCGGGCCTGGATCCCAGGCTGGCGAACGTGCAGGTCTACGCGGCCACCGATGTCACCAATCCCCTGGTGGGGCCTGAGGGGGCCTCCGCGGTGTACGGACCCCAGAAGGGGGCCGCGCCGGAGACGGTGGAGGCCCTGGAGCGGGCGCTCGAGCGCTGGGCGGAGGTGATCCAGCGGGACCTGGGGGTGGAGGTGAGAGACCTCTCGGG
>WFSF01000087.1 GCA_015486155.1 Armatimonadota bacterium | reverse complement strand
GGGAGATCCTGGAGTCGCCGGCCGCGCAGAAGACGAAGTCCAAGATCGCCTTCGCCCTGGGGAGGGACATCGCCGGGCAGCCGATGATGGCCGACCTGGGCCTGTCTCTTATACACATCTCCGAGCCCCCCTCCTCGGAGCAGCACGACCGGGAGGCGCTGGCCAACGTGGAAACCCTGGAATCGGCCCTCGCCTCCTATGGCATCGAGGCCCGGGTGGTGGACGTGGAGCGCGGCCCGCGGGTCACCCGCTACGAGATACAACTGCCTCCGGGCGTGAGGGTGAGCCGGGTCACCAACCTCTCCGATGACCTCGCCTACGCGTTGAAGGCCCTCGCCGTGCGGGTGGAGGCCCCCGTCCCCGGCAAGGGAGTGATCGGAATCGAGGTGCCCAACCCGGAGGTCACCTTCGTGCACGTGAGGGAGATCCTGGAGTCGCCGGCCGCGCAGAAGACGAAGTCCAAGATCGCCTTCGCCCTGGGGAGGGACATCGCCGGGCAGCCGATGATGGCCGACCTGGGCACCATGCCCCACCTGCTCATCGCCGGGGCCACCAACTCCGGCAAGAGCGTCTGCCTCAACTCGCTGATCATCTCCATCCTGCTGCGGGCCCGGCCCGACGAGGTTAAGATGCTCCTCATCGACCCCAAGCGGGTGGAGCTGAGCCTCTTCGAGGGCATCCCCCACCTGGCGGCCCCCGTCGCCCACGACGCGCGGGAGGCGGCCGGGCTGCTGCGCTGGGCGATCCGCGAGATGGAGCTCCGCTACAACCAGTTCGCCGACCTGGGCGTGCGCAACATCCTGGGCTGGAACGAGCGCGCCAAGATCGACGACGAGATCGAGCCTTTCTACTACCTGGTGATCGTGATTGACGAGCTGGCCGACCTGATGATGCAGGCGGCCACCGAGTTCGAGACCTCCATCTGCCGCATCGCCCAGCTCGCCCGCGCCACCGGCATCCACCTGGTGGTGGCCACCCAGCGGCCCTCCGTCAACGTCATCACCGGCACCATCAAGGCCAACATCCCCTCCCGCATCGCCTTCGCGGTGGCCTCCCAGGTGGACTCCCGCACCATCCTCGACGTCAACGGGGCCGAGCGACTGGTGGGCTCCGGGGACATGCTCTACCTCCCCCTGGACTCCCCCACCGGCAAACCCATCCGCATCCAGGGCGCCTACGTCGCCGAGCCGGACATCATGGCCGTGACCAAGTTCCTCGCCCGCCAGGCCAAGCCGCAGTTCGCCGCGGCCGCCCTGGAGAGCGTCGGCAACGTTAATCTCGCCAAGGACGAGGAGCCGGACGACCCCATGTTCGAGAAGGCCCTGGAGTTCGTTCTCGCCACCAAACACGCCTCCGCCTCCATGCTCCAGCGCAAGTTCAAGCTGGGCTATACTCGCGCTGCCCGGCTCATTGATATGATGGAGGAACGGGGATACGTCGGCCCCCACGACGGCCGACGCCCGCGGGAGGTCTACGCCTCCCCCGCCGACCGCATCGCCGCCACCACCCGCGGCCGGTTCCACCAGGACGGCCAGGAACCGGCCAAGGAGCCGCCCGACGACGGAGACGGCGACGCCGAGCCGGACGACCTGGTGGGAGAATTCGAGGACGAAGAACCCGAGGACGAGGACTGATCCATCCCTTGTAGGGCGAGCGGCCAGGCCCGCCGCCTGTTCTGCCTGTCCTGCGTAGTCCGCCATAGGCGGACGAAGCAGGATAGGGCGGGCAACCCTCCTCACCAATCCCCGCAGGTTTCCCCCTCCCCCCGGCGAATCCACGCCGGGACAAGGAGGCCGCCATGAACGTCATCATCATCGTCCTGGACAGCCTGCGCCAGGACCATGTGAGCCTTTACCACCAGGGGACCGCGCCGTTCCCCGACGTCCCCGCCTGCCGGACGCCCAACCTCGACCGCTTCGCCGAGGACTGCATCGTCTTCCACAACGCCTACCCCGAGGGCCTGCCCACCATGCCCGTCCGCCTCGCGCTCATGACCGGCCAGCAGACCCTCCCCTTCCGCGGCTGGGAGCCCCTGCGCGACACCGACATCACCATCGCCCAGCTCCTCGGCGCGCGCGGCTACGTCTCCGGCCTCATCACCGACGTCTACCACTACCGCGCCCCCGGCATGAACTACCACCGCGGCTTCAACGCCTACCGCTGGATAAGAGGACAAGAATACGACCCCTACTTCTCCTCGCCCACCCGCCGCCGGCTGGACGACTATACGAATCCCCACTACGACGAGATCTGGCGCCGCCGCATCGCCCAATTCCTCGCCAACACCGACGACTTCTCCGACCAGAACGACTGGTTCGCCGCCCAGG
>WFSF01000086.1 GCA_015486155.1 Armatimonadota bacterium | reverse complement strand
GGCCTCCGGGCCGGCGGCGTTGTTCCACCTCACCCCTCCCCGGTGGGAGTGGGCCGAGCATCCTATTCCCAGATATTCGTCGCCTGCCCAGTACCTCCTGTTATGCCTGCACTCACAACCCGGGCGGGCGAAGTTCGAGATCTCGTAATGCTCGTATCCCGCCCCGCAGAGCACCTCCCTCGCCGTCTCGTACATCTCCGCGCAGAGGTCGTCGTCCGGCGCGGGCAAATCCCCCCTCTCTATCATCCCGGCCAGCGGCGTCCCCTCCTCCACGGAGAGCGCGTAGACCGAGATGTGCTCCGGCCCCCGCGCCGCCACCTCCTCCAGCGTGCTCCGCCAGTCCGCCGCCGACTGCCCCGGCGCCCCGTAGATGAGGTCCACGCCCAGGGCGAGGCCCCCCGCCTCCTGCACCAGGGCCATCGCCGCCCGCGCCTCCTCCGCGGAGTGCGCCCGCCCCAGGGTGCGCAGCACCTCCTCGCAGAGCGACTGCACCCCCAGGCTGATGCGCGTCACCCCCGCTTCGCGCAGCGCGGCCAGTTCCTCCCCCTCCACCGTGGCCGGGTTCGCCTCCACGGTCACCTCCGCGCAGGACGAACAGTCGAACCGCCGCCTCACCCGCGCCAAGACCTCCACCAGCCACTCCGCGGGCAGGACTGTGGGCGTGCCGCCGCCCAGGTAGACGGTGTCCACGGGCGCGCCGCGGAACTCCCGCGAGGCGGCCCGCAGGTCCAACTCCACCCCCAGGCAGTCCAGATACCGCCGCGCCCCCTCCTCCCCGCCCGCCGCGCTCAGGGGAAGGGAATCGAAATCACAGTAGGCGCACTTGGCGAGGCAGAACGGAAGGTGGATATAGAGCCCTATCGCCCCGGCGGGCCCGTCTTCCGGCCGGGGGCGGCCGGCCGCTCGCAGTTTCGCCATGGCTCACTCCGCGATCTTGAGCACCGTGAGAAACGCCTCCTGGGGGATGCTCACCTTGCCCACCTGGCGCATGCGCTTCTTCCCCTCCTTCTGCCTCTCCAGCAGCTTGCGCTTCCTGGTGACGTCCCCCCCGTAGCACTTTGCCAGTACGTTCTTGCGCAGGGGGGCGATGCGCTCCGAGGCGATCACGCGGGAGCCGATCGCAGCCTGGAGGCGGATCTCGTACATCTGCCTCTGGAGCGCCTTCCTCAGTCGCTGCACCAGCGCGCGGCCGCGCTGATAGGCGCGGCTGCGGTGGGTGATGATGGAGAGCGCGTCCACCGGGTCCCCGTTGATCATCACGTCGAGTTTCACCAGGTCGGACTCCCGATAGCCGGCCATCTCGTAGTCCAGCGAGGCGTACCCACGGGTCCGGGACTTCAACTGATCGAAGAAATCCAACAGGATCTCCGCCAGCGGGAGCAGGTAGGTGAGGATGACGCGGTCGGTGCCGGAGTGCTCCTGGGACTGGTACTCCCCTCTCCGGTCCTGGCACAGGTCGATACAGGTCCCCAGGTAGGTCGCCGGGGTCATGATGGTGGCGCGCACATAGGGTTCCTCGATGCGCGCGATCTTGTCCGCGCGGGGCAGTTTGGCCGGGCTGTCCGCCTCCACCATCTCGCCGTCGGCGGTGAACACGTGATACACGACGCTGGGGGCGGTCGCCACCAGATCCAGCTCGTACTCCCTCTCCAGCCGCTCCTGCACGATGTCCATGTGCAGCAGGCCCAGGAACCCGCACCTGAACCCGAACCCCAGCGCGGCCGAGGTCTCCGGCTCATAGGAGAGCGCGGCGTCGTTCAGGCTCAGCTTCTCCAGCGCGTTCCGCAGCAGGGGGAAATCCTGGTTCTCGGAGGTGTAGAGCCCGCAGAACACCACCGGCTTCGCCTCCCGGTAACCGGGGAGCGGCTCGGAGGCCGGGGAGGCGTGATCGGTGATGGTGTCCCCCACGCGCGCGTCCCCGATCTCCTTGATGCCCGCGATCACATACCCCACCGCCCCCGCGGACAACTGCTCCACCGGACGCAGCCCCAGCCGGAACACGCCGATCTCCTGCACCGTATAGGCGTGGCCGGTGGACATCATGCGGATCTGCATCCCCGGCGTCAATCTCCCATTCCTCACCCGCACATAGGCGACGATCCCGCGGTGGGGATCGAAGTGGGAATCGAAGATGAGCGCCTGCAGCGGGGCCTCCGGGTCGCCCGTCGGCGGGGGGATGCGGCGCACCACCGCCTCCAGCACCTCCCTCACGCCGGTGCCGAGCTTCGCGCTGGTCAGGAGCGCCTCCTCCCCGTCCAGGCCGATGATGGTCTCCAGCTCCGAGCGGGCGCGATCCGCGGAGGCGTTGGGCAGGTCGATCTTGTTGATGACGGGGACGATCTCCAGCCCCTGCTCCACCGCCAGGTGGGCGTTGGCCACCGTCTGCGCCTCCACGCCCTGCACCGCGTCCACCACCAGCAGCGCCCCCTCCGCCGCAGCCAGGCTGCGGGAGACCTCGTAGGTGAAATCCACGTGGCCGGGGGTGTCGATCAGATTGAGCAGGTATTCCTCGCCATCCTCGGCGTGGTAGGTGAGGCGGATGGCGCTTGCCTTGATGGTGATGCCGCGCTCCCGCTCCAGGTCCATCTGGTCGAGCACCTGGTCCCGCATCTGGCGTCGGTCCACCGTCTCCGTGGCCTCCAGAATGCGGTCGGCCAGGGTGGACTTGCCGTGATCTATGTGCGCAATGATGCAGAAATTGCGCGTTCTCTCTTGCTCCGACAACGCCATAGTTCAGCCTGATCGCCTAATCTATCGGTTCTATTTCCTCTATCCCCGCCGCCGGCTTCCGTTTCCGGGACAACCGGCTCACCATCTGCTGCACGCTCCCCAGCTCCGGCGCCCGCATCACCCACATGCAGGCGAGATAGACCGCGCCGCCCGCCAGCAGGCTGGCCGCCACCTGGGCCGCCACGGGCAGCGGCGGCGCCGCCGTCGTCGCCCCCGGCGGAGGCGGCGAGAGCCAGAAATGCGTCTCCGGGACGCCCAGCCGCCCGGCCAGCACGTGCGAGACCTGCCAGGCGGCAAAGCCGCCCGCCGCCGCGGCCGCCGCCATCCGCACGAAAGATCCCGCGATCGCCCAGCCCGCGATCTGTCTCTTATACACATCTG
>WFSF01000085.1 GCA_015486155.1 Armatimonadota bacterium | reverse complement strand
TCGCCGCCATCGTCAGCACCACGATCACCAGCCCGCTGGGAAACCCCAGATAGGGAATCGTGGAGAGAATGCCCATCCCCACCCCCAGCAGAATCGAGAAACGCACCCCGGCCAGCGTGAGCACGGAGGAGGCGTAGACCGCCATCAAACAGGCGATGGTCATCAGGCCGAGCAAATACCCCCCGGCCACGCGGTTTACATCCTTCATGATGCTCACGATCGCGGTCCGCCGCTCCTCCGGCACCGAGGCCAGCACCCGCCGGGCGAGCGTGTGATAATCCCGCAGCAGCCAGAACGTCACCACCGGCGTGATCACCAGCAGGGACAATACCGCGAGGGAACTCTTCAGCCAGGCCAGCCCGGTGGTCAACAGGGAGAGCGCGTACGACTGCGCGCGTTCGCTCAGGCCGGAGAACCACTGCTCCACATCGCTCGGCACCACCCCCACCGGCGCGCCCCACTTCTCCACCAGCACGCGCAACTGGTCCGCCAAGCTCCC
This sequence comes from Armatimonadota bacterium, assembly GCA_015486155.1. GTDB lineage: Bacteria > Armatimonadota > Hebobacteria > Hebobacterales > Hebobacteraceae > S016-27. The sequence continues at coordinate 3,011 of WFSF01000085.1, read as the reverse complement.
TATCTGCGCCACGTAGGACTGGTATCCGGAGAGCAGGTCCCTCGCCTCTCCCGCCACCGCGGGGATCGCCAGCACTCCCGCCGCCACGAACACCACCAGAAACAGCCCGAACACCACCGCGATCGCCCGCGTCCGGCTCCATCCCCGCTGTTCCAGGCGGTCAATCTCCGGATTGAGCACATAGGCGAGCACCGCCCCCACCACGAACGGCGGCAGAATGCTCCGCACCCTCCACAGCAGCCAGATGACCAGCAGCCCCGCCACCAGCGCCCACAGCCACTTCGGCCACGCCAGCAGCCGCGACTCCGGGTGCACGGCGCCCTCCCGCGCCTCCAGCATCCGCACCGTCGCCACGTGCACGATGGTGACCAGATACACCACCACCGCTATGGACATCAGTGTAATCAGCGTACTGGGAAGGTCCACTATTCTCTCCGCGCGCACATGCCCGCCGTTGCAAATCCCCTCGCTCTGTGGGACGGGCGAGGCCTAATCATCCAGCCGATCCCGCATCAGCTCCCGCAGCCGCTTGATGGCCCGCTGCTGGAGCCGGGACACGTGCATCTGGGAGATCTTCAGCCGCTTCGCCACCTTGGTCTGCGAGAGATTCTCGAAAAACCGCAGCCTGATGATCTCCCTCTCCCGCTCCGGCAATTCCTCGATGGCCTCCGCCAGCCGCGCCCGGTGCTCGAACTGCTCCAGCTCCTCGTCCACCCGGCCCACATAGTCCGCCAGCACCGAACCCGACGAATCCTCCGAGTCATCCCCCCCCAGGTCCTGGTCCAGAGAGGGCAGTTCGTACATCTCCCCCAGCTCCAGCGCCTCCAGCGCCTGCTCCTCATCCACATCCAGATACTCTGCCAACTCCCCGATGGTGGGCGTGCGGTCCAGCTGCTGGGTCAGTTTCTCGGCCGCCTTGGCGGCCGCCAGGCTCAGCTCCTGCAGCCGCCGCGGCACCTTCACGGCCCAGCCGCGGTCCCGGAAATGCCGCCTGATCTCCCCCACGATGGTGGGCGTGGCATAGGTGGCGAACCGAATCCCACGGCTTGGATCGAAACGGTCGATCGCGTTGATCAACCCGATGGTCCCCACCTGGATCAGGTCCTCCAGCGGCTCCCCCCGGTTGGCGAACTTCCGCGCCAGATAGCGCACCAGGTTCAGGTGGGCCATGATGAGCTGCTCCCGCAGGTCCGGGTCGTGGGACCGGCGGTACTGATCGAACAACTCGGGGGTGGCCGCGTCCTCCCGCGGGGATGCCTCTTTCTTCCGCGGCTTCTCCTCCGCCTCCCCCGCCGGAGTCTCCTCCGATCTCAGCGCTTTCGTCGGATCCGCGCTCATGACCCGTCCCGCTGCTTCACCATCCGGACGCAGGCGCCCGTATCCGGACCGCAGCAAATCTCCACATGGTCCATCACCGACCGCATGATGACCAGCCCCAGGCCGTCCCCCTCGTCTTCCTCGCAAAAACCCTGGCCGTAGTCGATCACCTCGATCACCAGCCGCCGGCTCTCCACGATGAATCGAATCAAGATCGCCTCATCCTGCGGACCCTTGGCGTGTTCCACTGCATTCGTGCACGCCTCGCCCACCGCCAGCTCGATGTCCTTCACCGCGCCGAGAGGGAACTGCAGCCGCGCCGCCAGCCCACAAGTCATCCAGCGCGCGATGCGCACGAACTCCGGCTGGCGGGGAATCCGCAACTCGATATTGGTTGCCGCCGTGGCGCTCATCGCCCTGCCTCCTCGAGCGCGGCCCCCAGGTCATCATATATCGGAAACACCTGGTCCAAACCCGACCGCTCGAACAGCTTCTTCACATATGACTGAGGGCTCACGATCCCCACCTTGCCCCCCGCCTCCACCAACTGGCTCCGCAGCCCCTTCAGCACACCCAGCCCGGAGGAATCCATGTATTCCACCTCCGCCAGGTCCACCAGCAGGCTGCGCGCGCCCCCCGCGATCAGTTTCTCCGCCGCCTCCCGCACCTGATCCTTGGTGGCGATGTCTATCTCCCCGGACAGGGACAACACCCCCACCTTCTCCCCCTCCATCCGCGCTTCTATCCTCAGCGGGATCTCCATGCTCCGCTCCCTTCTCCCTCCGTTCGCTCACCGCCCTCTATGCTGCAGGGCGGGGTTGCCGAACCCCGCCGAACCGCCATCCCTTCAGCTCTCCCAGTCCTCCTCCAGCGGCTCCCTGCTCACACTCACACATCGGCGCAGTCTCTCCACCGCCTTCGCCACCTCCCGGCGAGTCACCGAACCCGGATGGGGCGCATAGGCCAACGCCAGCGCCGCGCCGATGACGATTCCCAGTCCCGCCCCGGCGATCAAGCTCAACATCCCCTCCGGGCCCTCCTCCGCGAGATCGAATTCGGTGTCTGTGGTCATCTCCCGATTCTCCTTTTCTTCACCCCTTCTCGGCCGCGGCGCAGGGGTTCACTGTCCGCCCTTCTCTCCCTTCGCGCCCTTCACCGAGGCCACCCCCTTGCGGAAGCCCGTCACCCACGACTTCAGCCTCCCCAGGGTGGAGCCTACCAGGGTGCGCGACCACGAATCCGGCTCCAGCCGCTCGGTCATGTGGTCGATCCGCTCCAGCGCCTTCGCCACAGAGGCCGCTCCCGCGTCGAGCTTGTCCGCCGCGCCCTTCACCGTCTGCACCACCTCGTTTGCCCCCCGGGTGATGGGGGCGATCTCCTTCTCCACCGAGTCCACCAGCTCGTGGACCCGCTTGACCAGATAATAGGCGCGGATGGCGAGCGCCGCCACCGCGACCGCCGCCACGAACGCGCCCAGAAGCGCCAATTTCTCCATTACCCTCTACCTCTCAGAACGACGATTCGATCACGCCCCCGAAGGCGACCCTCTCCCCCTCATAGCACACCGCCGCCTGCCCGGGCGCAATCGCCCGCTGCCGCCTCGCAAACCGCACCCGCACCCGATCACCCTCCGGCCTCGCGAGGCAGGAGACCAGCCGCGCCCCATACCGCACCTTCACCTTACACCTCGCCCC
>WFSF01000084.1 GCA_015486155.1 Armatimonadota bacterium | reverse complement strand
CTGGTGGACAATGTGTGGGGCGCGGGAGGGGGCGGCAAACTCACCGGCCTGCCCGCGGGGGCGTTCGCGGTGGGCGGCCGGATGACGATGGCGCTGGAGTCCACCGACGCGGAGGAGTTGTTCGTCAACGGAGAGGCCACCAGCCTGCGGTTCCGCGCGGCCGGCGCGACAGTGGTCGGCACCTGGGGCTATGGGCTGGAGATCGAGCTGCCGCGGGTGAGGTACTTCTCGGCCCGGGCTCCCCTCACCCCGGGAAGGCTGGTCTACGATATCACCTTCGAGGCCCTGCTCGACGAGAGCCGGCAGCCCCCGACGGACGCGATCTGCCGCCTTTGGAACACGACGCCGGGGTATTAGCGGGGCCGCCGCATTCGTCGCCCCGTCTCCGGGGTGATGGGCAAGAGGCAGGCGTCGCCGAGGACCTGGCTCCCACAGGCGGGGATGGGTCCCTAGGCCTGAAGGCCGGGATGTGGCTAAGTCTGCCTGCGGCAGACCGCCATGGCGGCCGCAGGCCTAGCCAGCGGTCGCCTGTGGCGACCCAGACAAATGCCCTATCCTGCTTCGTCCGCCTGTGGCGGACTACGCAGGACAAGCAGAACGGCCGGCGGGCATACTCCGCCTACGGCGGAGATATACCCGCCCTACAGGCCGGTGAATTGGAGGTTGAGGTGATGGAGGAAGATGTGCGGGTGAATTTGAGCGAGCTGGGGGTGTGGGGCAAGCCGGTGCGGGTGGAGGTCGGGGGACGGTATGAGGAGGTGTGGCTGCAGACCGTGGGCGACCGCACCGAGGCCCTGGAGCGGGGGCAGGAGGCGATGCAGCGCAAACTGCTGGAGTTCAAGCCCGGCACCGAACGCGACCGGGCGCTCCGGGAGGCGCTGTCCCTGCTGCCGCCGGAGGACCTGGCCGCGCTGGCGCTGGAGGCGGAGCGCGGCCGGCTCGCGGCCCGGGTCCGCCGCGAGCTGCCTGACCCTGTGAGGCCTCGCCGGGACCTGGAAGCTGGGGAGAGCCGGGAGCAGTTCGCGGCCCGGCTGGCCGAACATGGGGAGCAGTGCGCGCGGGCGGAACGGGCGCGCGCGGAGAGGCTGGAGGAATTGACGGAGGCGCGGAGGCGGGAGTTGCTCGCGCTGCCGAAGCCCGAGCTGGTGGAGGCGGCGCGGCCGCGCCGGATCGATGTCGAGTGCTGGAACGCGTTCGCGCGCACCTGTGACGACTGGATTCTCCTGCGGGCGGTGAGGCGCTCCGACGACCACGCCCGGCCGTACTTCGAGAGCGTGGACCAGGTGCGCGCCCTGCATCCCGCGGTCAAGGAGCAACTGCGCGCGGCCTACCGCGAGCTCGACCCTCCGGAGAGGGAATCGCTCCCAAAATCCTCAGCCGCCACCCGGGATTCCGGTTGAACGACCTGTTGTGCCGCAGGTATCCGGGCGCGTGGAGTCATCCCCTGGACCCGCGGCTGCTGGAGCTGCCGTGGTGGCTGAAGGAGGCGGTCGCGATGTTGGATCTGTAGGGTGGGGCAGGCCCATGCGCGCCAATGGCTGGCATAGGAATGCCAGCCCTACAGAATGGCCGGCGGGCGTAGGCACACCCGCCCTACAGCAGGGCCGCGGCGCGAGAGGCCGGAGATTCTCAAACGACGAGGAGATGGTGATGGGAGATGGAGAGGTGATTCAGCCCCTGGTCGGCGCGGCCGGGGGCATTGTGTCGGCCGCGGAGATGATGCTGGAGGCCTCGCGGAACATGCTCGGCGCGGCCGAGGCGCTGGCCGGTGATGGGGCCGGCGGGGCGCGCGGGCGCGAGGGCCTCGCGGAGGCGATCGAGGCCGGGTTCCTGCGCGCGCTGCGGCGCGAGAGCCTGCTGGGGGAGAACGACGGCGCGGAGGCGGACGCGGGCTCGGCCCTGTGGGGGAGCGGCGGCGGCATCCGCGGCACCGGTTACGGCCGCATGGGGGCGCGCGTCACCGGCTCCGGCCAGCGCGCGCAGACCTATGGCGCCATCGGCGGCGCGATCGGCTACGCGGTGGGCGGGCCGGTGGGCGCGCTGGTGGGGGGGATGT
>WFSF01000083.1 GCA_015486155.1 Armatimonadota bacterium | reverse complement strand
GGGAGGAGCTGGCGCGGGCGACGGCGGAGCGGTGGGTGGGGCGCAAGGTGAGCGTGCTGTTCGAGGAGCGGGAGCGCGACGGTCTGCTCTCCGGGTGGACCGAGCAGTACATACGGCTGCGGGCGCGCGGCCCCGAGGAGTGGGTGGGGCGCGCGGTGGAGATCACCCCGCGGGAGGCGCGGGACGGCGAACTGGCCGCGTGAACGCGCGGGGGACTAGTCCAGCGCGGCCTCCAGCCGCCGCAGGTACGCGATCCCCTCGCTCAGCTTCTCCTCGGGCGGCAGGGGGCGGAAATCCTCGATGCTGATGAATCCCCCGTAGCCCATCGCCTTGAGTTTCTTCATCATCCGCCGGTAGTCGTACAGCCCCTCGGCCATCGGGCAGCCGGGCCACTCCCATTCCGTGGTCCCCGTCTCGTCCGCGCCCTTCTCGACGGGGCGGTGGCCGCCCGCGTGCACGTGCCCGACATAGGGGCCGAGCAGTTCGAGGGCGAGTTCGGTGGTCTCGTAGCCGTCCATCACCATGTTCTGGGGATCGTAGATGACGCACACCTTCTCTGGCGGCCAGTGGGAGACCAGGCGGTGGGCGAGTGAGGCGCTGGGGTGGATGGTGTAGCCGTGGATCTCCAGCGCGGTCTTCACGCCGAACGAGGAGACGACCTCGACCGCCTTGCCGTAGGCCTCCACCGCCTCCTCGTAGATCTCGTTGTAGTCCACCGTGCGGTCGTAGCGCCGGGGACACCCCACCCGCACGAACGGCGCGCCGCAGGCGGCCGCGCCCTCGGCCAGCAGTTTCACCTGCTCCAGGTCGTCGGCGGAGGGGTTGGTGGCGAGGCCGGCGATGGCGAGCCCGTGGTCGGCCGCGACCTGCTTCATGCGCGGCGCGTTGGCGAGAAAATTCTCCGGCGTGAGATCGTTCTTGTGTGCGCCCCATTCGGAGAATCCCTGGGCCCTTTGCTCCTCCGACACTCTCCGCACCCTCCACTCGATGCCGTCGAAGCCGAGCCGCTGCAACAGCGCGGCCTGCTCCTCCAGGTCGAGTTGGGGCAACATCACGGTGGTGGCACTGTAGCGCATCGTTCTCTCCCGGGTGGTGATACCGACCCCACTGTCTACGGTGGGCCGCAGGTTTTTCCTTCCGGCAGGGATGGTGAATAGCACGAATTATTTGGCTGTGCTACCATAGGGCATCGGCCGAGCGCCGCGGGCGAAGGGGAGGAGAGAGAATATGCATATCCCGGATGGAAGTCTGAGCCCGCAGACCTATCTTCCGGCCTGGGCGGTGATGGCCCCGCTGTGGGCGATCGCCGGCCGCAAGTTGAAGCGCGCGCTCTCGGCGCGCACCGTGCCGCTGCTGGCGATCGGGGCCGCGTTCGCCTTCGTAATCATGATGTTCAACGTGCCCATCCCCGGCGGCTCGACCGGGCACGCCACCGGCGGCCCGCTGATTGCGGTGCTGCTGGGGCCGTGGGCGGCGGTGGTGGCGATGTCGGTGGTGCTGGCGGTGCAGGCGCTGCTGTTCGGGGATGGGGGCATCACCACGTTGGCCGCCAACTGCCTCAACATGGCGGTGATCGCGCCCTTCGTCGCCTACGGCCTGTATCGGCTGTTCGCGGGCCGCTCCCCGGCCTCCTCGGCGCGGCGGCTGATCGGCGCGGGGGTGGGGGCCTACGTGGGGCTGGTGGTGGCGTCCGCCAGCGCGGGCGTGATGTTCGGCATCCAGCCGCTGATCGCGCACACGGCGGACGGACGCCCCCTGTATTTCCAGTACGGCCTCAAGGTGGCGGTGCCCGCCATGACGCTGGAGCACATGGCGGTCTTCGGCTTTGTGGAGGCGGCAGTGACCGTGGGGGCGCTGGCCTATCTGGCGCGCATGGAGCCGTCTCTGGTGGCGGGAAACGAAGCGGCCGCGCCGAAGGAGGAAGCGCAATGACATTTCGCCGCCTCTGGATCGGGTTGTTGATACTCGCGGCGCTCACTCCGCTCGGGTTGTGGTTGCCCGCGCGCATGGGCGCGGGGGAGGCCTGGGGGGAATGGTCGCCGCAGGAG
>WFSF01000082.1 GCA_015486155.1 Armatimonadota bacterium | reverse complement strand
GGGTGGGATATCCACGTCGCGGCGTTGCGAGGACGCCGAGGTTTCAAGATCACCGACGTAGTGGACCTGGAGGAGGCGAGGCTGAAGGAGGCGGAGGCCGAGTTCGGCTGCCGGACTTACCGGGATTTCCGCCGATTCCTGCGCGAGTCGGAATGCGAATTGGCGGTGATCGCCACCCAGTCGCGCGACCACGCGCGCCAGTCCATTCAGGCCCTGCGCGCCGGTAAGCACGTGCTGGTGGAAAAGCCGATGGCCACCAGCCTGCGGGACGTGGACCGCATGATCGCGGCGCGGGACGCCACCGGCCGCATCCTCACCGTCCACCAGAACCAACGCCTGGGGGCGGACTACCTGCACATTCAGGAGGTAATCCGCAGCGGCCTGCTGGGGGAGGTGTTCTTCGTGCGCCGGGGCGGCTACAGCTACCATCGGCGGCGGGACTGGCAGACCCTGCGCAAGTACGGCGGCGGGCAGCTCAACAACACCGCCGTCCACTTGGTGGACCAGGTGGTGCAGTTGCTGGGCGCGCCGCCCGTGGCCGCCTTCGGGGACCTCCAGCAGATCATCAACCCCGGCGATGTGGAGGACCACGTGAAGGTGGTGGCGCGGGGCGAGAACGGCATGGTGGTGGAGGTGGAGAGCACCATGGTGTGCGCTTTGCCCCTGCCCTCCTGGGTGGTGATGGGCTCGCGCGGCACCCTCGTGTCGGACGGGAAGACCTCGCATATCCGCTACACCAAGGCGAAGAAGCTGCCGCCCGTGAAGCCCATTGACAGCCACGTGGTGGCCGAGCGGAAATACGGCTTCGGTGAGGTCATCGCGTTCGCCGAGAAGACCATGCCCACCGCGGCGAAGCCCAAGAAGGACTTCTACGGGTACCTGTACGATTCGCTGCGCCGGGGGAAACCGCTCTTCGTCACCCCCGAGAGCGTCCGCAACACCATGTGGGTGCTCCAGCAGGCGAGAAAGGGGACGCGGTTCGGGTAGGTACAAGGGCGTTGGTGTAGCTATCCAGCCTTGCCGCGTACGCGTTTGGAAGGGTGGCAAGACCGTCCTACCATCTCTCTCTCAGCTCCAGTGCATTCCTCACTCTTTCGCGCTTCTCGCAGGCGCCGTCAATATCGTTATTGAACATGATGTTAGACAGTCCGATGAGAGCTGAGACGGCCTCGCGCACCTGCTCTCGGCGGCGTACGAGGCGAAGCATCTCAAGCTGCTTGTAGCAAGATATTCCCCAAGAGGCACTGCTGAGGCGAGCGGCGGCCTCGCGCAGAGCAGTGGAAGTCTCCCTCAGTTTCTCGCGGTCATCTCTCCCTCCACCCATGTAGACGTTCGCGTGGAAGAGCAGCGCATGCTCGACATTCCCGATAGCCGCTCGCTGCGCGAGGATAGGTTCGATGAACCACCTCTGCGCAACCTGGCCCAGGACAAGCAACGTGAACCCACCCAGGAGCGTGAGGGCCGCGGTAAGAACAATCGTCACCAGATCCGACATCTTCGTCCCTCTCTAACTGTTCTTCAGTAGTCCAAGCACAGAAGCGGGGCCACTAACATGCAGTAAAGGGGGACCCGGTACGACAGGCCGCGGCCGTAGCACTTGCTCTCCGGGCATCTCATCTCGTGGGTGCGCCCAATCACCTTCACCTCCGCCGCCTGTCGAAGTACACATCAAGCTGCGTACGAAGCTTTGCACCATCATCCTCTCTGAGCATCCCAAGATCCACCATATGCTCCACCAACATTCCATGGCGTCTCACTGGCGCTCCAATCTCGCTCGCTTGTCTCTCTGCCGGCCCATCGCGCATGTAGAGGACAGTACTATCTGAATGCACCCGAGCATATGCCACCTGCAGTGCATCGGCCCGCGACAGGCGGTTGTCCTTGGCCTGGAGGACATCAGCCAGCGTGCTTGCTACCATGTTGTCCTCCAACTCGATGTCAAAGCAGTCACTCCCTAACTGCCGAGCGATCCTCTCGGCCAAGGTATCCGTACCGATCCGAAGCTCGGAAACTACACATCGGGCCGCGGCGATGCCAGGCACTGACAGCAACAGATTGAGCTTACCAATCCGGTGGAAAGCTATCCATATGCTCGAATCAGCGAGCCGCTTCGAGTAGCGCCTCTTCTTCGACGAGTTCTGCATCCAGGTCTCCGACCAGCGCCTCGAATTCTAGCGCGCTCTTGTCCAACATTTCTCCGCAGCGGGCAGCATCAAGCTCCTCCTGGAAATAGGCCTCTAGTACGAGACGCCAGTATAGCGGAGAGATCGCAGAGAAGGATTCCCCTTCCCGGCTGAACGATGGTAAACTGGCCGGGGAAGTCTGCTCCCGCAACGAGTTTGCCTCATCAGGTGTGAGTAGGCCCAGGTTCTGGAGTCGGTATGTCATTGCCGTGAAACTCAGACCGTAGCGAGCGGCCAGGGCCATGATGGTCTCCGGCTCGGAAGGCACGACTGCCGACCGCTCTTCAATTAGGGCTTGGTCTGGCGCGAGGAAATGAGCCGCGAACGCATTGGCGAACATCTCCTCGTTGTGACCGCTAGGCTCACGGTAACACACATCGTCGCCGGATTCGCCCTGCCGCAGTTTCCACAGCAAATGCCCATACTCGTGGGCCATGGTGAAGTTAGCTCGACTGGTCAGCAGTTTCTGGTTCACGAGCATTGCAACTGCGGCGTCATTCTCGGCCATGAGCAGTATCCCGCAGAAGCCGGTGTCTTCTACCGCTTGGCCGAATACAGGAATGAATACATGGCTCTCCAAGTAGTCACGTAGATTCACAACCGGATCGGCCTCGAGACCGTGGTACTTCCTCTGCTCACCAGCCGCCGCGCGCGCCTGACTGACGACTGTGCCCCCATCAGGCCAATCAAGCGACACTGCGGGGCGGCCCGTGCGCCCTAGCAAGCGGAGAATCTGCTGGTATTCACCAAAGTGTCTTCTCAACCAGAGCTCTGCACGTTTCGCTTCGCGCGTCGCAGTGTCCCCCCGGCGCGCCACGACTGCAAGCCTGGGCCCTTCTTCTTCCTGCAGGAAGTAAACAATCGGCCTCTCCAGTACGCGCGCTATCGCCCAAAGTTCCTCGGCCTTCAGCCGCCGTTTGCCTCCTTCAATGTTGACGATTGCCTCCCTGGTGAGGCCCACAGCTCGGGCCAATTCCTGTTGGTCGTAACCTAATGCAAGCCGTGCCTGCCTGACCTTCTTTCCGATATCCACTGGCCCCTTCTCCTCCAGTCCCCCATGTGAGATTTTCTCACATGCTAATCATACCACATCTTGGGCGCACGTCAAGTACGGACAGGATTTGCACGTGAATGCAGTGCCAGCAGTTAGTGATGACCATACGAGGCTGCGGCCAGTGGTCCCGGCCCTTTGGAGCAGATCTCCAGTGTGCATGACCCTCCAAGAGAGCGTCGTCGCCGTACCGAATGAATAGTTCAGCAATCAACAGGGTAATAGGAGGCGCCGATGTCTCAGATGCAGTGTCCGAATCAGGAGATGAATCTGGGCGATTGCCCGTGCACCTATACCAGTTGCTCGCTGCGCGGGAAGTGTTGCGAGTGCCTGAAGAGCCACCTCTCCCGCAAGGAATTGCCCGCGTGCTGTTTCCCGCCGGAGGTGGAGAAGACCTACGACCGGTCGTTCGCGAGGTTCATCGCGACCTGGAGCTAGCGGCGGGCCGAGTCCCGAAGCCGCAGCGCGATCACCGTGTCGCGCCGGTCCGGCGCGGCCCCGGGGAGACCGGATAGGCGCAGCACGTCACCTTCCTGGTCCACCTTCAGCCTCTCACCTGTCGCCAGAAGGCGCGCCGAGGTCACGCGGGGCTGTACGCCGGGCAAAGTGAGCGCGCGCCCGGGCCAGTAGAAGACGTGCAGGTACACGGTGTTCCCCCTTGCGGTCGTGAGGCCGAAATTGTTTCCGCCGAAGGGGGCGCTGCCGGCCCCGTAGACGGCGCGTCCGTTCACGCTCATCCAAGCGCCCAGTTCACGCATCCGCTTCACGGAGGGCGCGGGGATGGTTCCGTCGGCTCTCGGCCCGATGTTCAGCAACAGGTTGCCCCCGCCGCTGGCGCAGGTCACCAGGTTATGGAGCAGCTGGGTGGTGGTCTTCCAGTTGTGATCCCCTCTGCAGTACCCCCAGTGGTCGTTCATGGTCATGCATGCCTCCCAGGGGCGGCCTGATGGCGAGGCCTCGATGTGCTGCTCGGGGGTGTCGTAGTCCTCCAGCGTGCCGGAGCGGTTGTTGATCACGATGTGGGGCTGGAGCTCCCGCACCATGGCGTTCAGCTCGGCCGCCCGCCACACATCCCCCCTGGGGGCGGAGTTCACCGCGGGGTCTCCCTCCTTCCAGGGCACCCAGGCTCCATCGTACCAGAGCAGATCTATCTTCCCGTACTTGGTGCACAGCTCCCGCACCTGGGCATGGGAGTAGCGCACATGCTCCTCCCAGCCCTTCGGGTCCTTGGCAGGCCCGGAGAAGTAGGCCGGAAAGCGCCAGTCGAGCAGTGAGTAGTAGAGCCCGATCTTCAGTCCCGCGCGTCGGCACGCGCGCACGTATTCAGCGACGAAGTCGCGGCCCGCGGCGGTCCTCGCGGAGGTGAACTCCGACACCTCGCTGTCGAACAGTGAAAAACCGTCGTGGTGGCGGGTGGTGAACACCACGTACTTGCAGCCGGCCTCCCTGGCGAGATTCACCCACGCCTCCGCGTCGAACCGGCGCGGCCGGAACCGCCTCGCCAGCGGGGCATATTCCTCCGGTGAAATCCTTTCCTGGAACATCACCCACTCGCCCCGCCCGAGCAGGGAGTAGAGCCCCCAGTGGATGAACATCCCGAAACGGGCCTCCGCGAACCATTTGAGATGAGTCCGATCAACCATCTTGCTTCTCCTCCACCTTCCGCCACAGGTCTTCGTGTTCCGCGAATCTCCGCTTGATCTGCTCCTGGCTGGCGGTGCCGGTGACGCCGATCTGCTGAATGGTGATGGAGGCCGCGAGGTTGGCCACCACCGCGGCCTCGGTGGGGCTTGCGCCGACGGAGAGCGACGCGGCCAGCGCGGCGGCGGCCGCGTCTCCTGCTCCCACGATGTCGATCTCTCCGGTAACGGGTGGCGCAGGGATGTGCTCCACGTGGTCCGCGGCGGCGTACAGGATGCCCTGCGCGCCCACGGTCACGAAGGCCGGCCGGCCCACCCTTGCGGCCAGGGCGCGCACACATTCCTCCACGGCCTCCCCTTCGTGTGGAGAGGAGTCCGGGTGCACCGCGCGGCACGCCTCCTCGCGGTTCGACTTGACCATCAGGTTGCGGTACTCGCCCACCCGGGTGCGGGAGTCCCCCAGCCACACCACCTCCGGGCGCCGCTCCGCCAGTTCCGCCAGCGCCTCCCGCACCCGCCCGGTGATCACCCCGCAGTCTCGTTCGGGCACCTGGTCGAGGGCCACCACGGCCTTCACCTCGGCCGCGGCCTCGGAGAGCGCGGCGATCACCGAGTCCTCCGCCTCCGCCGGGAGTCGTTCCCGCGTTCTGCTGTCCAGCCGCTCCAGCTCGCGCAGGCGGCCGTCGGCCTCCCGCACCAGGGGCTTGCGATAGGTGGGGGTGAGGCGATCCGGCCGCACGAACAGGCCGCTCGTTTCCGCGCCCATCCGACGCAGGCCACGCGCCAGATCGAACCCCTCTCCATCACCCCCCACCACCCC
>WFSF01000081.1 GCA_015486155.1 Armatimonadota bacterium | reverse complement strand
GTTCATAGACGAGCCCGCGATGGTCGCGCTCCGGGAGTCTCCCTTCTCCTCCGACCCGAAGGAAAAGGCGCGGGAGACGGCCGAGCTCTTCTACCGGCTTGGATATGACTACGTGCCCTGCCGCACCAGTTTTCTGCTCTCCTTCGAGATGCCGACCGCGGAGGACACCGCCCAGATGCCCTTCGAGGAGCGGCCGTGGGTGACCGAGAGCACGGGGCTGGTGGAGAACTGGGAGGATTTCGAGAAGTACGAATGGCTGGAGCCCAGGGACGAGCATTTCGCTCCCATAGAGTACGCCGCGGAGGTCCTGCCAGAGGGGATGAAACTGATTCCCCACGGCCCCGGCGGCGTGCTGGAGAACGTGATGTGGATCATGGGCTATGAGCCGCTCAGTTACGCCCTGGTGGACGAGCCCGACCTGGTGCAGGCGATGTTCGACCACGTGGGACAAACCCTCCTGAAGGTCTTCGAGAGGCTGGCCTCCTACGAGGCCGTGGGGGCGGTGTTCCTGGGTGATGACATGGGACACAAGACCCAGACCATGCTTGCGCCCGATGTCCTGCGCAAGTACGTCTTCCCCTGGCAGAAGCGGCTGGCGGAGGCGGTGCACGCGCGAGGCAAACCATTTCTGCTCCACTCCTGCGGCAACCTGGAAGCGGTGATGGACGACCTGATCGACTATGTGGGCATCGACGCCAAGCACAGTTTCGAGGATGTGATCATGCCCGTAGAGGAGGTGAAAAAGCGCTGGGGAGACCGGGTGGCCATCCTGGGTGGTGTGGATGTCGACTTCCTCTGCCGGCGCACCCCGGAGGAGGTGAGGGCCCGCACGCGTCGGGTCCTGGATGCGTGTATGCCGGGCGGCGGATATGCGCTGGGCTCCGGCAACACGGTCACCAACTACATGCCCATTGAGAACTACCTCGCCATGCTGGAGGAGGGGAGGAGGTACGGCGTCTACGCCTGATCCGCGGATGTGGCACAAACTCCTCGTTCTGCTCCAGACCATTCGCTTTCAGCACAGCGTGTTCGCGCTCCCCTTCGCCCTCACCGCGGCCTTCGTCGCCAGCCAGGGGTGGCCGCGCGCGGATACGCTCGCGTGGATCCTGGTCGCCATGGTGTCCGCCCGCACCGCGGCGATGTCGTTCAATCGCCTGGCCGACCTGGACTACGACCGGCGCAACCCGCGCACCCGCAAGCGCGCGCTGGTGACCGGTGAGATCTCGCGGCGGACCTTGTGGGCCGTGCTCGCGGGCAGCGCCGCGGTCTTCTTCGTGAGCGCGGGCATGTTGAACGCGCTCTGTCTCAAGTTGTCTCCCCTCGCGCTCGCCCTGCTGCTGGGCTACTCCTACACCAAGCGCTTCACCGTACTCACCCACTGGATCCTGGGCTCCTGCCTGGGGATCGCCCCCGTGGGAGCTTGGATCGCGGTGCGGGAGAGCATCGCGCTCTCTCCTCTCATCCTGGCGGCCGCGGTGACGGCCTGGACCGCGGGCTTCGACATCATCTACGCCTGCCAGGACATCCGCTTCGACCGCAAGGAGGGCTTGTATTCTCTGCCGGCCCGCTGGGGCGCGCGGAGAGCGCTGGTCATCTCCGCCCTCAATCACGTGGTCACCATCTGGCTGCTCGCGTTCTTCGGGCAGACGGCGGATCTGGGATGGCTCTACTACCTGGGCGTGGTGGCGCTGATACCGGTGCTCTGGTGGGAACATCACATCGTGCGCCCGAACGACCTGCGCCGCGCGGAGACGGCTTCCTTCGTCGCCAGCGGCGTCTTCAGCATCGTGTTCTTCCTCTTCGCCGCGGCCGACGTGATCTACATCAGCAGCAGGTTGCGGATATGAATCCCACCCTCTATCGGGAGTTCGGGCTCGGCGGGATAGCCGAAAAGATCGCCGCGGGGGAGCGCCTCTCGGCCGAGGATGGGGCCTTGCTGATCGCCACCCCCCACCTGGCCGCGGTGGGCGCGCTGGCGAACGAGGTCAGGGAGAGGCTGCACGGAGACAAAACCTATTTCATCGTCAACCGCCACATCAACTACACCAACATCTGCGTCAACGGGTGCCGGTTCTGCGCTTTCTCCCGCCCGGTCGGGCACCCGGAGGGGTATGTTCTCACCGTCGACGAATGCGTGGAGAGAGCGGCCGCCTTCCGCGGCGGGCGGGTGAGCGAGTTCCACATCGTGGGCGGCTGCCATCCCGATCTGCCCTTGCGCTACTACACCGACCTGCTGTCCGCGCTGCGCGCGCGGTTCCCCGGCGTCCACATCCAGGCCTTCACCGCGGTCGAGATCGCCCACATCGCGCGCGTGGAGGGAATCACCGTGGAGGAGTGCCTCATCCGCCTGCGGGAGGCGGGCCTGGGCTCCCTGCCGGGAGGAGGGGCGGAGGTGTTCTCGCCGAGGGTGCGGGCCGAGTTGTGCCCGCTGAAACTTCCCGGCGACGACTGGCTGGACGTGGCGCGCACCGCCCACCGGCTCGGCATCCGCACGAACTGCACCCTGCTCTACGGGCACATCGAGACCCCGGAGGAGGTGGTGGACCACCTGCTGCGGTTGCGCGCGCTCCAGGATGAGACCGGCGGTTTTCTCACCTTCATCCCCCTCGCCTTTCACCCGGAGCACACCTCCCTGGAGGGCGAACTGCCGGGGCCGAGCGCCTGGGACAACCTGAGGATGATCGCGGTCAGCCGCCTGCTGCTGGACAACATCCCCCATATCAAGGTGTTCTGGATCATGATGGGTTTGAGGGCGGCCGAAGTGGCGCTCTCCTTCGGCGCGGACGACATGGACGGAACGGTCGTCGAGGAGAAGATCACCCATTCCGCCGGGGCTCGCACCCCGGAGGGGCTGACTGTGGCCCAAATCCGCCGGCTGATCGCGCGCGCCGGAAGAACGCCGGTGGAGCGCGACACCGTCTACAACATCGTGCACACGGAGGCCGCCCCGTGAGCGCGCACCGCTTCGGCCTGGTCGGCTACCTGAACACGGCCCCCTACCGGCATGGTCTGAGGGCATTGGGAGAGACCGACTGGATAGAGGAAACGCCGGCCGCGTTGCTCCCGCGGCTGCTCCAGGGGGAGGTGGAGGCGGCGATTCTCCCCACCTTCGACGCGCTGACCACCCCGGACCTGCGGGTGCTGCCGAGCGCCTGCATCAGCAGCATGGGGGAGGCGGGAAGCGTGAAGATATTCTCCCGCGTCCCGCTGCCCCAGGTCGCCGCGATCGCGCTGGACACCAGCTCCCACACCTCCGCCGCGGTGGTGCGCATTCTCTGCGCCGAGAGAGACCTCCATCCCGTCTTTCTCGACCTGCCGCCCGACCTGCCGAAGATGCTGCAATCCGCGGACGCCGCCCTCCTGCTCGGCGACCCGTGCATGAGGGTGGAGGCGGAGGCGGAGGCAGAAAATCTTCTCACCTATGATGTGGGCGCGGAATGGCTCGAACTCACCGGCTCGCCGCTCGTGTTCGCGGTGTGGTGTGTGGGCCCGCGGGTGGACGCGGGGGCCGTGGACGGGCTGATTCGGCGGGCGCTGGAGATGGGCCTCGAGCACCTGGAGGAGGCCGCGGCGGAGGAAGCCAAGAGGCTAGGTTTCGAGAGAGACCTCGTGTCGAGCTACCTGCGGGACAACATGCGCTACCGCCTCGACGGCCCGGCGCGGGTGGGGGTGGAAAAACTGCGCAAACTGCTGGTAAAACACCATCTGGTCGAGGACCATGGGCCGGTGCGATATGAGCTGGACGAAACCGCTTGAGCGCGCGGCGAACGGCGAACGCATATCCGCGGAGGAGGCCGCGGCGCTCTTCTCCGCGCCCCTGGCCGCGCTGGGCGCGGCGGCGGACGCGGTCTGCCGCCGGATGCACCCGGAGCCGGTGCGCACTTTCGTCATAGACCGGAACATCAACTACACGAACATCTGCGTATCCGGGTGCCGCTTCTGCGCCTTCTATCGTCCGCCCGGCCACCCCGAGGGCTACGTGCTCTCCCACGACCAGGTGCTCCGTAAGGTGGAGGAAGCGGTGGCCCAGGGGGCGACGCAGATATTGATGCAGGGCGGGCTTCACCCCGACCTCCCCATCGAGTGGTTCGAGGAACTCCTCTCGAAGATCAAGCAGCGTTTCCCCGTCGTCCTGCACTCCCTCTCCGCGCCCGAGATCGTCCACCTGGCGGGCATCTCGGGCCTACCGACGCGGGAGGCGCTCTCCCGGCTCAAGGCGGCCGGCCTGGACTCTCTTCCCGGAGGGGGGGCGGAGATACTGTGCGACGAGGTGAGGCGGGCGGTGAGCCCGCGCAAGTGCACCGCGGAGCAGTGGCTGGAGGTGATGCGGGAGGCGCGCGAGCTCGGGATGAGGGCGACCGCCACCATGATGTTCGGCCATATCGAAACCATGGAGCAGCGGGTCGAGCACCTCCTGAAAGTGCGCGCCCTACAGGATGAGACCGGCGTCTTCACCGCCTTCATCCCGTGGACCTTCCAGCCGGCCAACACCGAACTCGGGGGGGAGGCGGTGGGGCCGCACGATTACCTGCGCACCCTCGCGGTCTCCCGCCTGGTGTTGGACAACGTGCCCAACATCCAGGCATCCTGGGTGACCCAGGGAGCGGCCATCGGGCAGATTTCCCTCGCCTTCGGGGCCAACGACCTGGGCAGCACCATGCTGGAGGAGAACGTGGTGCGGGCCGCGGGGGTGGAGTTTCGCATGTCCGCGGGCGAACTGGCCGACCTCATCCGGCGGGCCGGCTTCAGGCCCGCGCGGCGTGACACCTACTATCAGCAATGGGAGATCTGGCGATGAGCGATGACGACCGCCTGGCGGTGATCGGCGGCAGCGGAGCCCACCGCGTGCTCGCTGACGCGGCCGACAAATGTACCCGCCTGGGGCCGGTGGAGACGCCCTTCGGAGAATCTTCGCCTCTCTATCGGGTGCGGGTCGGAGACGTTTCCTTTCTCTTCCTGCCCCGGCACGGAGAGGGAGGGTATCAGATCGCCGCGCCCTGGGTGAATTACCGCGCCAACATCTACGCCCTCAAGGAGCAAGCGGTCTCCCGCATCCTCTCCTGGTCCGGGCCGGGCGCGATCGACACCACCCTCCAGGTGGGGCAGTTCGTTCTGCCCAACGACCTGCTGGACGAGACCCGCGGCCGCGAGAGCAGTTTCTACAAGGGCACCGGCCTCGGCTTCATCAGACAGGCCCCCGTCTTCTGCCCGGAGCTGAGGGATGCGGCCGCGCGCTCCCTGGAACTGTTGCGGCTGGAGCACCGGGACTACGGCGTCTACGTCTGCACCCAGGGGCCTCGGCTGGAGACTCCGGCGGAGATCCGACGCTATCGCAGGGACGGGGCCGCGCTGGTGGGCATGACGCTCTGCCCGGAGGCGTTTCTGGCGCGCGAGCTGGAGATGTGCTATGCGGCGGTGTGTTATGTCACCAACTACGCGGAGGGGGTGTACGAAACGGAGACGCGGCCCGGGGACCTCTTCGGCGGTCTGATGGGGGAGGCGGAAAAGGAGGCGGCCGACGAGGCGCTCGGGAGGTTCCTGGAGATCGCCACCCTGGTGGCGCGCACCGTGCCCGAGGAACGACGGTGCGGCTGCGGGCTGGCCATGGAGAGATACCGCAAGGAGGGGCGCATCGGGGACGACTGGCACACCTGGATAGGAGAAGATTGATGGAGCGACGCGGCGGCTGGGACTTCGCCGACCTCGGCATGAAGCAGACCCAGTATCTCACCCACTTTTTTCACCACTGGACGGCGAAGTTCATCCCCCAGATTCCCGCCCGCGCCATCGAGCGGTACGCCCGGCCCGGCGACGTCGTGCTCGATCCCTTCATGGGCTGCGGCACCACCCTGGTGGAGGCCGCGCGCCTGGGCCACGACGCCTGGGGAACGGACATCAACCCGCTGGCGGTCCGCATCGCCCGCGCCAAGGTCACCCCGATAGACCGCGCGCAACTCGCCGACTACCTCGCGTGGCTGAAGGCCGCATCCGACAAACCCGAGGCGCATCTCGCGGATACGGCCGCGCTGTTCGAGGGCAGCGAACGCTGGTTTCGCGACGATGTGGCGCGCGCCGTCCGCGCCATACTCGACCGCGCCCGGGAGCTGGAGCCGGAGACGCGCAACTTCGTCGAGGTCGGCCTCTCGGACCTGCTGAAGGGCATCAGCAACGCGCGCATGGACCGCACCATGCCCCAACTTCCCCGCACCCCGAGCTATGTGGACAAGAAACACTATCACCGGGTGGTGGACAACCGGACGCGCAAGATAAACCCCTTCAGGAGACTGTTGAATCAACTGCGGCGCATGAGCGCCGCGCTGGAGGAGTTCCTCCGGCTGGCGCGGGGGAGGGCCGAGCCGATCCTCCATGACGCGCGCGATCTGGCCTCGCTGGGGAGAACCGCGGGGCTCGCGGTGACCTCGCCGCCCTACTGGAGCGCGCAGAACTATCAGCGCCTGCATCGCCTCTCCTTTCGGGTGCTCGGGCTCGAGGCGCCGGGGACGGGGGAAATCGGGCGACGGCCGCGCGCGTATCTCGGCGAGATGGAGCAGGTGATCGCGCAGCTCGCGAAAGTGCTCTCCGGGCACTTCGTCCTGGTGATAGGGGAGGCGCAGGACGGCATTCACGAGGAGGTACGCGACCTGTGCGTGGCCAGGGGCATGAATCTGAAGGACACCTTCCGACGCAAGCTGAGCAACCAGGCGTTCTTCGTGAAGGCGGTGAAAAACGAGTTCATCTACGTCTTCGAGCGCCGCGGCTGATCCCCGTCCGCCGGGGCGTTACCGGGGCTTGCGGCCGGTCAGCTGCTGAATATACTCGTCGAGCCGCGCGATGCGCTTTGACAGCGGGGGATGGCTCTGCAACAGCCAGGTGACTCGCTTGGGGTCTCCCTCCTTCTGGTACAACATCTCCAGCACCTGCCGCAGACCGTCCGCGCGGTAACCCGCCTCGAACGCGAACAGGGTTCCGTAGTGGTCGGCCTCATATTCCTTTTCCCGATAGCCCTGCCTCATCTCCAGGTCCAGGGTGATGGAGGCCGCCTTGCGGATGGACTCCGAGCTGCGCTGAGTGACCAGCTCCACCAGCAGGTTCTGGGTCATCGCCTTCTCGATCGCCGCCTTCGCGTGGTGGTGCACCACATGGGTCGCCTCGTGGCCCAGGATGCCGGCGAGTTGATCGTCGTTCTTGAGGTAATCCATCATCCCCTTGGTGACATAGATGAATCCGCCAGGCAGCGCGAGGGCGTTGAGTTCCTTGGTGTTGAGGATCTTGAAGGTCCACGGCAGATCGGGCTCGTTGGTCACCGAGGCGATGCGGTGGCCGATGATGTCCAGGCGCTTCTGCGCCGCCGGGTCGTTGACCACCCCGTACTTCGCCTCCAGCTGGCGCGCGCCGTCCCGGCCGATGCTGATCTCGGTGTCTCTGTCTATTTCCAGCGGATTGTCGCAGCCCGCCGTGACCAGGCCGAGCGCCAGCACGAGCCACAGATACAGCCAAGTCCTCCGTCGCATCATCTTTCGACTCCTGGTGATGATGAGTAAACTGGTTAGGCGCGCCGGGAGACGGTCCTGTTTCTCCGCTCACACAGAGCGAGGCCGCGCGGAAGGAACGAACGCGCGGCGCGTCGCACATAAGTTATATTCCCCATGGCGGCGAAAGCAATCGAGATGAAGAAACAACTCGCGCGCCTGCGCGACGAGGCGCTTCGGCACAGGGCGCAGTTCGCGGAGGTCCGCTTTGCATCGCTCCGGCAGACCTCCATCGTCCTGCAGGACGGCCGCGCCGACAGGGTGGCGGAGAGGAGCCGCTCCGGGCTCGGGGTGAGAGTCCTCTTGGACGGCGCCTGGGGGTTCGCCAGCACGGAATCACCCGTCTATGCCGACTGGCTGACCTGCCTCGAATCCGCCGTCTCGCTGGCGCGCGTCTCCTCCGCGCGCATCGAGCAGCCGGTGGAGTTGGCGGAGGTGGAGCCGGTGGTGGACGAGGTGCGCGCGGAGTTCGCCGTGGACCCGGCGGGCGTGCCCCTGGACCGCAAGCTCGCCGCCATCCGCGGATACGAGGAGGCCTCCGCCCGACGGGCGGGCGACCGCGCGGCGAACCTGCTCACAGGGTACAGCGATGCGCGCGAGGTGGAGATAGTGTGCAACACGCGGGGGACCCTCGTCTCCTCCGAGAGGGTGCGCACCCTGGTTTGGCACACCATCACCGCGCGCGACGGCTCCGTCCTTCAGCGCGGCCGCGAGATCCGCGGCGAACAGGCCGGGTTCGAATTGGTGGAGGCCACCCCGGCCGAGGAATTGAGCGTGAAGGCCGCGGCGCGCGCGGTTTCCCTGCTGCGGGCGGAACCCGCGCCCGCGGGCAAGTTCCCCGCGATCTTCCATCCCTCCATCACCGGCCTCCTGGTGCACGAGGCGATAGGGCACAACGCGGAGGCGGATCACGTGTTGAGCGGCACCTCCATCCTGGAGGGGAAATTGGGGGCCAAGATCGCCGCGGACTGCGTCACCATCGTGGACGACGCCACCATCCCCGGCTCCTGGGGATCCTATCGCTACGATTCCGAGGGGGTGCCCGGCCGCCGGCGGGTGCTGGTGGAAAACGGGGTGCTGAAGCAGTTCATGCACTCCCTGGAGACCGCCGCGAGGATGGGCGTCGCGCCCAACGGCTCGGCGCGCGCGGACGGCTTCGTCCACCGCCCCATCGTCCGCATGAGCAACACCATGATCGAGCCTGGGGAACAGTCGCTGGACGAATTGATGGCCGACATCGATGTGGGGATTCTCTTGCGAGGCGGCCAGTGGGGCTACGTCTGGTGCGAGAAGGGCCAGTACACCTGTCATGCCGGCGAGGGGGTGATGATCCGGGACGGGCAGCTCGCGGAGCAGGTGCGCGACGTCTCCATCTCCGGCATGACCCTGGAGACGCTCGCGAACGTCCTGGGGGCGAGCCGGGATTTCGAGCTCCAGATGCCCGGCAACTGCGGCAAGAACGGACAGAGTATGCCGGTCAACGGGGGCGGACCATACCTCAAGGTCAGGGAGATCGTGGTGGGAGGCCAGGCGTGAGGAATCCTCATGGATGAACTGCTGAAACTCGCCGAGATCGCCTGCCGCGCCGCGGTGCGCGCGGGTGCGGACTTCGCCGACGCATCCGTGGAGCAGGGGCGCGGGGTCTCGATCTCCATCGAGAAGAACGCCATCCAGTCCAGCGACGCCCGCCAGTGGGCGCGCATCTCGGTGCGCGCTTTCGTGAACGGGGGCACCGGCTGGTTCAGCGGCTCCGGGACCTCCGAGGAGGCCGCGGCCGACGCCGGGAGGCGGGCCGCGGAGGCGGCGAAGGCGGCCGAGCCGGACCCCGATTTCGTGGACCTGGTATCCCCGGCCCCGTTGCCGGAGGTGCCCGGGCTCTACGATCCCGCGCTGGCGGAGATCGCGCCCGGCGCGGTGGCGGAGTGGGCGGTGAGCAATGTCGACTCCGCGCGCGCGGTGTGCGGGGATGCGATCGTCTCCGGCCGTTCGGGCGTCAGCTGGAATCGGTGGGCCTTCGCCAACAACCTCGGGGTCGCGGTCACCCAGCAGACCACCGCGGCCTCGGTGAACGCCCATGTGGTGATCCGCCGCGGCGAGGACGTCGGCTCTTTCTTCGAGTGGGATTCCGCGCGCGGCCTCGCCGACCTGGAGGTGGAGGGGATCGGCGCGCGGGCCGCTTCAGAGGCCCTGCGATATCTCGGCAGCAGGCCGGTGAAGACGGGGGTCATGCCCGTGGTGTTCGGCCCCCTCTCCAGCGACGGGCTCATCATGGGCCTGTGCGCCGCCGCCAGCGCGGAGGAGATCCAGCGGAGGCGCTCCTTCCTCATCGGAAAGAAGGGTGAACAGGTGGCCTCCGAGGCGCTTACCCTGGTGGACGATCCGCTGATACCCGGCGGCCTCAGCTCCTCCCGGTGCGACGGGGACGGCTTCCCCCATCGGCGGCTCACCCTGGTGGAGCGGGGCGTGCTGAAGACCTACCTGCACAGCCACTACACGGCCCGGAAGTCGGGGGAGGAGAACACCGGGCACTCCACGCGGGGCGGCATCGCGCCCACCAACGTCATCCCCGCGCTGGGGGACAAGACCGCCGCCGACATCATCACAGAGGTGGACGACGGCATCTACGTGGCCCTCGCCAACCCCGTTCCCGACACCGCCTCCGGCCAGCTCTCCACGCTGGTGGACGCGGGGTTTCGCATCGAGCGCGGCCGCCTCACCCACCCGCTGAAGAACACCATGATTGCGGGACACGGGCTGGAGGTGCTCTGCAACATTGACGTCGTTTCCTCGGACTACCGCGCGGAACCGGGCCGGGTGCTCCCCACCGTACGGGTGCGGGCAATGAACGTGGCGAGCGCGGACTGAGTCAGTGCTTCACCAGTTCCCCGTCGTAAGAGAGCGGGGAACTCACGTCCACATGCCCGCCGATGCTGTCCACCACGCGCCCGCCCACAAGGATCTGCACCTTCTCCACCCCCGGCAGCGAGGTGAGGGTGTTCACAATGGAGTAGACCGTCGCCGCCTCATTGGATGACCCGCCGGGAAACCGCTTGACGAGCTCTTCGCTGAAATCCGCGGTCGCGAGTCCGTCCTTCACCTTCACTCCGCGCAGGCGCGTTCCGTCAGGGAGAGGTGAAATGCATCCCTCCGGCAGCGGACCGGCGATGAGTTCCTCCAGCGCGGCCCTCGCGGGTGACTCCGCGGGCACCTGGCGCTTTGTCGGGATCAGCTCCACCCCCCTGTCGGTGATGCGCAGAAAATACACGAGGGCTGTGAGCGAACGCTGCGGCCGCGGGCCCGTCGGCGCGCTTGCGGGGCCGAGGCCCCTTCGGGCATCGCGCCGCGCCCACGGCGTCCTGGCGGCCAGCTCCGGCCGCGTCCGCCATACCCAGGCCGCGCCCGCCATCAACACGGCGGCCGCGAACAACACCGCCCAGGGAAGCGCGCGCGGCGGATGGGAGCGCTTGCGGCTCATTCTTCCTTTGCCCCCCCGCCCTGATTCAAGAACTCCACGATCCCGTGTGCGATCGCTCTCGCAGCCCGCTCCCGGAAGTTCTCGTTCAGCAGACGCCGCTGATCATCCGCGTGATTGATGAACGCGGTCTCGACCAGGATCCCCGGCCCCTTGGTTCTCCGGATCACCGCGAAGTTCGCATTCCGCACCCCCTTGTCCTCGGTGCCGAGGGCGGCCAGCAGCTCCGCCTGCACCGCACGCGCCAGGGGAATGCTGTGCGCATGGTCGTAGTAGACGCTCGTCCCGTGGAGAGTGTTCGGCCGGTCGCACGAGTTACAGTGGACGCTGACGAACACGTCCGCGTGTATCCGGTTGGCGATGGCCGCCCGCTCCCGGAGTGAGATATAGGTGTCATCGGATCGCGTCATCACCACCTTGGCCCCCTCCGCCTCCAGGGCGCGCGCCAGCCGCTTCGCAATGTCCAACACGATGTCCTTCTCCAGCACCATGCCATCGCCGCAATCCGCCCCTTGCCCTGCCTCCTTCGCCACCAGCCGCGCCTGTGCTCCCGTGTCCTTCCCCCCATGCCCCGGATCCACCACGATGGTCCGGCCCTTGAGCCGCTCCGCACCGTGATACGCGGGAAGAGGCAGGGCCCAGGCCTCCGGCCCCACCGCCACCACCAGGTCCGCCCCGTCCTCGAACACGCTGTGCGCCGCATCCTTCCTCAGTTCCACCACCAGCCTCGCCACCGGTTTCCCATCCTCCTCCGGCTGCTGGCCGAGGCGCACCTGCGCGAGCAATCCATTCTCGTCCGGGAAATCCCGAATCAGCTCCCCGCTCACCTCAGCCCCCGCCAGGTCCACAAACAGCCGCGGCGGCTCCGCGAGCGCCCCCGTCCTGCGCGTCAATCCCCCTACACCGGAGAACCGCAGCAGCACGATATCGCCCTTGGAGGTGACCTCCGGAAGCGCCAGCGCCGGCCTGCCCTCTCCGTGAACCACGATCACGGTTTCCCCAGGCGCTTCCCCGTTGTGCGTCTCCCAGGCGGGCGGCCCTCCCCCCTCCGGCAGGTCCACCACCACCCGCACCACCGGCGGATTCGGCTGGTTCTGCCCCATTCGCACCCTGTAGACGCTGGTCAACGCCACCTCCAGCGTTCGCGGGTGGTCGGGCGGGAGCAGCGCATTGGCCAGATCGAACACCAGCCTGGACGGGTTGTCCAGTGTGAACGCATGAATGGAGGAATGTTCCCCATCGGCGCGTGAGATCGAGATGACGAGATCTCCGCCCTGCGGGGCCGCGGTGATCCGCACCTGCGCGGGCGCGGCGCGCCCGACGCCCGCAACCAGCAGCGAAAACGCCGCCGCCAGCGCCCAGACCAGCGCGCGCGGACGCGCAATCTCCCTCCCGCCTCGGATTCGCTCAACGGCGCTCGGCATTTGCGACTCCCATAAGTTTATGCCACACCCCGCGCAAATCAGATATGCCGGCGGGGTGGGGGAGGGAGGAGGTTGTTACAGGTGTCTCAGCCGGCCGCGCGGACCCGGCGGATCAACTCCGCGATGTGATCGGGCGTCGTGCCGCAGCAGCCCCCGATCAGCGTCGCCCCGGCCGCGACGAACTCCGGCCCGGCGGCTCCGAAGGTGTCCGGCTGCTCCGGGAAGCGAATGCCGTCGCCCACCCGCTCCGGGCTGCCTGCGTTCGGCTGCGCCATGATGGGCAGATCGGTCGCCTTCCGGAACTCCTCGATGATGGGGACCATATCGCGGGGGGAGACCGTGCCGCAGTTGGCCCCGATCACCGCCGCGCCCGCGTCGGCCAGGCGGGGCGCGGCCGACTCAGGGGTCACCCCGAAGGTCGTGTGCCCGCCGGGATCGAATGCGAGCGAGGCCACCACCGGCAGGCCGGTCTCCACCGCGCCCGCCAACCCCTCCAGCAATTCCTCCAGCGCGGAGAACGTCTCCAGCACCAGCAGGTCCGCGCCCCCCTCCGCCAGCGCGGCCGCCTGTTCCGCGAACGCCTCCCGCGCCGCCTCCGGCTGGAGGTCGCCATAGGGCTCCAGAATCCCGCCGGTGGGCCCCATGCTGCCGGCCACCAGCACCTCGTCGCCGACCGCCTCCCGCGCCAGCTCCGCGCCCGCGCGCGCCAATTCCGCCGCGCGCTCCCGGAGGCCGTGCCGCTCCATGGCGATCGCGTTCGCCTGGAAGGTGTTGGTCTCCACCACCTGGCTGCCCACCGCCGTGTAGGACTCGTGGACCGCCTTCACCCGGTCCGGGTCCTCCACGTTCAGCAGTTCCAACGCCTGCCCGGAGTGCCCGGAGGCGCTCAGAGTGGTGCCCATCGCGCCGTCCTTGAACACGACCCCCTCCCGCAGCCCCGCGAGCAACTTGGATATGCGCTCTTCTCTGGTCATGAATCTCCTCGGTGTGTGTCGAATGATGCCTCATGCTAGGCGAAGCGCGCGCCGGTGTCAATCGGTCAAGAGGACCAAGCGTCTATCTCGGTGAATACGCTTCATCACATCGACGGAGGGCCACACATATGGAATTCGGCATCATCGGCGGCACCGGCTTCTACAGCTTGGACGAGGAGGACGCTCCCCTGGAGACGATTCCCACCAAATACGGACCTGTCGGGGTGGCGCGCGTCACGCTGGCGGACAGAGAAATTGCTTTCGTGCCCCGCCACGGCCCTGGGCACCATGTCCCCCCCCACCGCGTGAACTACCGGGCCAACATCGCGGCCCTGCGGGAGCTGGGGGTGAAGAACATCCTCGCCACCGCCGCGGTGGGAGGAATCGCGGAGCACATGGGCCCCGGGGCGCTGCTGGTGCTCACCCAGTTCCTCGATTTCACCCACGGCCGCGCATCGACCTTCTTCGACGGGGAGGACGGGGAGGTCAGACACGTGGACCTCACGGATCCCTACTGCCCGCGCCTGCGCGCGGAGCTCGCGGCCGCGGCCGAGGAGATCGGTGAGAAGGTGACGGTCGGCGGCACGTATGCGTGTATGCAGGGGCCGCGCTTCGAGACCCCCGCGGAGATAGAGATGCTGCGCACCCTGGGGGCGGACGTGGTGGGCATGACCAACGTCCCGGAGGCCCCTCTCGCCAGGGAGGCCGGCATTTGCTATGCCGCGGTCTCCGTAGTCACCAACTGGGCGGCGGGCGTCACGGACACCCCGGTCGCCCACGAGGACGTCACCGAGTTCATGTCCCGGCAGATAGCCCGCGTGCGCCGCCTCTTCGCTCACGTCATCGCCAACCATCAGGACGGCGACTGCCCCTGCCGCGCCTGGGCGGAGACATGACAGAGGAGGGGAGGGGAGGAGACGCTCCCTGGTGGGCGGCGATGCAGCAGGCGGCCGGCGTCGGCCCGGCCACCATGCTGCGATTGGCGCGCGCGTTCGGCTCACCGGAGAAGGCGGTCAGGGCCCCGGTGAAGGAACTGATGGCGCGCGGCGGCCTCTCCGCGGAACAGGCGGAGAGAATCGCGGCCGCGCTCTCCTCCATCAAGGCCGTGGAGGGACGGCTCCAGAGGCTGGAGAGGTCCGGCATTACCCCGTGCTGCATCGGCGATCCCGGCTATCCGCCCGCGCTGCTGGACCTGCCCAGCCCTCCGCCCCTGCTCTACCTGCGCGGGGAACTCGATCCCACCGCGCCCGCGGTGGCCGTGGTGGGAACGAGAGACCCGGACGCGAGAGGAAGAAGAACCGCGAGGGCGCTGGCCGAGGGCCTGGCCGCGCGCGGCTTCACCATCGTCAGCGGCCTGGCGCGGGGGATCGACACCGCCGCGCACAGGGGGGCGCTGGCCGCCGAAGAGGGGAGGACGGCGGCGATTCTGGGCTGCGGCCTGCTTCGCATCTATCCGCCGGAGAACGCGATCCTCGCGGCGCAGATATCCCTCCAGGGCTGCCTGGTCTCAGAAGTGCCCCCTGAAACCGAGGTCGACCGCCGGCTGTTGCTGGCGCGCGACCGGCTGCAGGCGGCCCTCTCGTGGGCGGTGATCGTGGTGCAGGCGCACGCGGAATGCGGCAGCATCGTCACCGCGCGGCACGCCCGCCGCTGCCGCCGCCCCCTTTACGCCGTCCCGTGGGAGACCCCTCGGTTTCACGCCGGCTGGCGGAAATTGAGGGGGCTCGGGGCGCGGCCGCTGGAGCCGAACGCGAATCTCGATGAACTGGCGGCGGAAATCCGCGCCCACCCCCCGCGGTCGGAGCAGGGCCTGCTCGACTAGTATCTCCGCCCCCTCCGCTTTCCGCCGAGGCCGGCCGCGGCCAACCCTAGGATTACGAGCAGCGATATGAGCGATACCGCGCGCCCGATGATCAACCCCCGCGGGCGGTACACGAACTCGATCTCGTGTTCGCCCCGGGGAAGCGCGGTCCCCATCAACGCCGTGTCCACCTCCACCAGCCGCGCGGGCTTGCCGTCACAATAGGCGCGCCATCCGTTGTCATAGCGCTCGTTCAACACCAGCAGCGCCTCCCGCGCCGCCTTCGCCTGCACGATCACGCGCTCCGGCCTGGGTTCCCTGTAAACCAGCGACGCGTCCGCGGGGCCCTTTCCCGCGATCTCGGGCAACGGCTCCGAGACCACCGCCTCCCGGCGCAGGTTCCCCTCGGCAGCGAGCGAGCGCACCGCCGCGCCCGCTTGATCCCGGTCGACGATCTGCTCCACCCTGTCCACTGCGAACACCCGCGGAAACGCCCCCGCGTTGCGGTAGATGGCGAACGGACCGGCGTAAGCGGCGGGCTTGCCGGGGAGATTCATCCGGGAGTCATTCCGGGAAACCAGCACATATTTCACCCCGGACAGGGACAGCAGCGACAGGTCGGCCCTCTCCAGGGCGGTGACCGCCGCATCCCGGAAGAAAGGCGCCTGCGCGAAATGCGAGAAGCCCGCGTACCCGCCCAGAAGCCCCCATCCGACCACGCGGATATCGTAGGACTGAGGCACATCCAGAGCCAAGGCGCTCCTAACCTCCGCCCACCCGTCCGGGTTCCGAAACCACCCTCCCTTTGGTATCCATGAGGCGGTTACCGGCTCCGGCGGCACCACCAGGGCACGCCACCAGGTGTGGTCCGCCCTCAGCGCCGCGGCCGCCGATGGCTCCCGGTAGACCTTAGGGCTGGAGATGGGGGCGAGGGTGTAATCCACGCGCGCCAGGTCCACGATGGAAATGAGCGCTATCAGGCCGGCCGCCGCCAGCATCCGGCCTCTGCGCGCGGTGAGCCATTCCGCCTGCGCAATCCTCTCCCAACCCATCCCCGCCAGCAGCGCGGCCGCGAACGTGAATATGAGGCCCCAGCGGGCGGGCACGCGGAAATCGGCAAACCCCGGCAGGAACCGCAGTACGTGATAGAGCGGATTCGTGTCCCCCATCGCCATCCACAGCGCCGCCAGCCCCAGCCCCAGCAGCTGTCTC
>WFSF01000080.1 GCA_015486155.1 Armatimonadota bacterium | reverse complement strand
GGGTGGGCATCATCGCCTGCGCCTCCGCCAGCCCGCGGTCGAGCCCCGGAATCAGTCGCAGCAGCTTCGCGGCCGCGGCGAGGCCGGTGCGCTTGAGGGCGCGCAGGACTCCCACCAGGGTGCGCATCAGCGCCGGGTTGGGGAGCAACCGTCGGAAGATGAACCGCTGCAGCCGCGGCCGGCGCCGGGCCGCGTAGGAGGCCCGGGCGGCGGTGATGATGCGATCGGTCTCGATTCCCGGCGGACACTCGGCGGTGCAGGCGCGGCACATCAGGCATGTGGACAGATCAGAGCGCAGCCGCTCGTCGAGGGGCAACTCCTCCTCCAACACCCCCTGCAGGCGCGCGAAGTGCCCGCGCGCCACCGATCCCTCGAGGCCGGTCACGCGGTAGATCGGGCATCGCGTCTGGCAGAACCCACACCGGTTGCACTTGTACAACTCCTCGGCCACATCGCCGAGTGGAGGAGGCAGATCGGCCACAGCGAGAACTCCCCGGGGACGCCCGGCCGCGGCGGGAAGCGCCCGACCTGGGACCTGGGATCACCGCCGCTATTATACCATCGCTGTCAAGCCGCCAATCCCGCAGGGGAAGCCCCCAACGGCGAAGAATCAGAAAAGAGATTCACGTCGTTCGTTCGATATTTCCGAGGGAGAGAGCAATGGAGCGCATAGATTTTCGACTGTCCGGCGGGCTGTCCCCCGCGCACTTGTCCACCATGCACGAAGCGGTGGTGAAGGTGCTGGAGGAAACCGGCCTCGAATGTCAACATCAGCCCACCATAGACGCTCTTACCTCCCAGCCGGGGGTGCGCTTTGAAGCGGGAAGGTTGAAGTTCTCCCGCGATCTAATCGAGGAGACCATCGCCGGGGCGCGCGCCGCCGGAAAGAAGCGAAAGCCCGAGGAGCGGCTCCGCGTCAGCGCGCCCTGGAACTGTTTCAACATCATAGACATGGAATCCGGCGAGATCCGTCCCTCCACCGCGGCCGACGCCGTGGAGATGCTCAAGTTGGTGGCCAGTTGCAACGACAGCGGCCCCGCGCCCGTCTACCCCTGTGACCTGGACGATCGCATCCAGATCCTCTGGCTGGAAAAGGCGTGCCTGGAGAACACCGCGGGCTTCGGGGGCGAGATCCTCACCCACGACCTGGAGACCATCAAGTGGCTCGGGGAGATGTACCAGGTGGTGGGCCGGCGCTACCAGCTCTCCATGCAGGTCACCATCAGCCCCCTCCGGCTCGACCACCTGGCCCTGGAGACCTACTGGCGGCTCAAGGACGACGACTTGGTGACGCCCGGCCTGAGCCTCTGTCCCATCCCGGTGGGCGGGCTCACCGCGCCCTACTTCCCCTCCGGCCTGCTGGTGCAGGGGGTGGCGGAGAGCCTGGGCGGATTGATCGTGACCCGCTTGCTGGGGGCGGTGCCGCCTGACACCTGGCTCTCCCTGCGGGTCGACTTCGGCGACATGCGCGACATGACGGTCGCCTACAGCCTGCCGGAGAACGTGATGATCCAGGTGCTGCTGAGGGACGCGGCCGAGCACTTCTCCGGCTTCCGCCACGACACCATCTACCTGAACACCAATGCCAAGCAGCCGGACGCCTTCGCCGCGGTGGACCGCATGGCCTATCTGATGATGCTGGCGCTGGCGGGCTATCGCCACTTCTGCCTGGGGGCGGGTCAGCTCTCCATGGACGAGGTGTTCAGCCCCGCCCAGTTCATCCTAGACAACGAGATGGCGCGCTACGTGGAGCGCGTGCTCGGAGGCCTGCCCTGGGAGGGCGACGCCGAGGCCATCGCGGGGGTGATCGCAGAGGGCGCGGCCGAGGGCAATTTCCTCGCCCACGACACCACCTTGGAGGCGCTCCCGGACATGTTCGACTCGCTGCTCTTCCGGCGCTCCAACATCGACCGCTGGCGCTCGGACGGCGGGCGCACCATCGTCGAGGAGGCACTGGACCGGGCGCGGGCCGCCATCGCGGACTACGAGTTCCGGCTGGAGGATTCGGTGCAGGCCGAGCTGGACGCCACCTTCGAAAAGGCCTGCCGCAGCCTGGGCGTGGACCCGAAGACCCAGCCGCTGCCCGGCTGAAGCGTCACGGCTCGACGCCGAGCGCCCGCATCGCCTCCCCCACCACATAGAGCGAGCCGGTGACGACGATCACGTCGTTCAGGAGGCACTGGTCCAGCGCCTCCCGCAGCGCGAGGGAAACCGGCGTGTAGGCGGAGGTGTGGCGGCAGTGTCGGAACGCGATCCGCTGGAGCTCGTATGCGGGCCGCGCCCGCGGAGATTCGCTCGCAGTGGCGATCACGCGCTCCGCGATCGGGCCGAGCTCGCGCGCGATCGCCTCCGCGTCATGGTCCCTCCCCACCCCAAGTATCAGAACCACCCGCCGGCCGGGGAACTGCTCCTCCAGAGTCCTCGCCAGCGCCGCCGCCCCCACCACGTTGTGCGCGCCGTCGAGGATCACCCAGGGCCGGCGGCTCACGATCTGGAAGCGCCCCGGCCACCGCACGCCCTCGATGCCGGCCTTCACCGCCTCCGCGGGGATCTCGACGCCTTGCGCGGCGAGCGCCTCCACCAGCCCCACCGCCACGGCCGCGTTCTCCGCCTGGTGCGCCCCCAGCAGTGGACAGGCGAGATCGTGATACATCGCCCGCTCGGTCTGCACCGTGAACACCTGTCGCCGGTGATCGCTGGCGGTGATGGTGACCCGCGGGCCCCCGGGCTGCCCCACGGTGATGAGCTGGCAGCGCCGCTCCAGACAGGTGTCGAGCAGCACCTCCATCACCTCATCGTCCTGCGGCGCGGAGACGACCGGGACGCCCGGCTTGATGATCCCCGCTTTCTCTCCCGCGATCTGAACGACCGTGTCCCCCAGCTCCTGCATGTGGTCGAGCCCGATCCGGGTGATGCCGCACACCAGCGGCTGCACCACATTGGTGGCGTCCAGCCTCCCGCCCAATCCGGTCTCGATCACTGCCAAGTCCGTCTTGCTCCGGGCGAAGTGCATGAACGCCATCATCGTGTACGCCTCGAAGAAGCTGGGCGGCCCCAGATCGAGAGTCTTCACCTCCTCGATCACCGGGCGCATCTCCTCGGTGAGGGCGGCGACCTCCTCCTCCGGGATCAACTCGCCGCCGATCCGGATGCGCTCCCGGAACGAGATCAGGTGGGGCTTGCTGTAGAAGCCCACGCGATAGCCCGCGGCGGTGAGCACGGAGGCCGTCATCGCCCCGGTGGACCCCTTCCCCTTGGTGCCGGCGATATGCACACAGCGCAGGTCGAGATGCGGATCGCCCACCCGCTCCAGCAGCGCGCGCATCCGGTCCAGGTTCCACAGCCGCGCCGCGGCCGCGCCCGCGGGCGTGCGCTCGTAGTCGATCAGGGATTCGAGATAGGCGATGGCCTCGGTGTAGTTCATGGCGCGCGGTATACAGCGGAGCGATGGCCCACTGCGGTCACCCAGATTATCCCACCCGAGTATTCGTAGACAATACGATAACTGCCGACCCGCCAGGAACGGAGGCCGGCAAACCTGCCGCGGAGTCTTTTCCCCCCTTCGGAGTTGGCGCGAATCCTATCGAGCGACGCTCGGAAAAGGACGCCGACTCTTGGCGGCATTCTTCTTATGTCCCGCGCGGCCCTTGGGCTGAGCCGCAGTGGAGGCAGCTTGGGCAAGGTCTCTGTCCAGTTCTTCCAGACTCACGGTGCGACCGGCGCGAATGTCCCTCCGGCCTTCCTCGACGCGCTTCGCCAACTTCGGGTCGGACAGAATATCGATGGTCTCCTGCAATCCCTCGTAATCCTCATAGGCGATCAGCACCGCCGCCGGACGTCCCTCCCGCGTGATGACCACGCGATCGAAGGTCTCGCCGGTCTCGCGCACCAGCTCGCAGAAGGATTTCTTGGCCTCGGTTACGCTCAGGAAACGCTCGGGCATGGTCCGTCTCCTCTCGGCCGCTCCCAGCAGTCTGACCATGATTATAGTCATGATCCCCGGCCGCGTCAACTTCGACCGGAGACGCCTGGGATCCCAGTTTCGCGACCCTACAGGTCCTCGTACACCGGGAAGCGCGCGCAGAGTTCCCGCACTTCCTTGCGCACCTCGGCGCGGACCTCCGGGTCGCGCCAGTTGCGAAGCACGCGGACCATCATGTCGGCGATCTGTCGCATCTCCGGCTCCTTCATGCCGCGGGTGGTGAGCGCGGGGGTGCCGGGGCGGATGCCGGAGGCGATGGCGGGCGGCTGGTAGTCGTAGGGGATGCAGTTCTTGTTGACGATGATGCCCGCCTCCTCCAGATAGTTGGCGGCGTCGCGCCCGCTGAGGGTGAGCGGGCGGAGGTCGCAGAGCATGAGGTGGGTGTCGGTGCCCCCGGAGACCAGCCGGATCCCGCCGGCCGCCAGCCCCTCCGCCAGCGCCTTGGCGTTCTTCACGATCTGCTGCTGGTAAGCGCGGTACTCGTCGGTCATCGCCTCCTTGAAGGCGACGGCCTTGGCCGCGATCACGTGCATGAGCGGCCCTGCCTGGATGCCGGGGAAGATGGCGCGGTCAATGGCGTCGGCGAGGTGGCGCTTGCACATGATGAAGGCGCCGCGGGGCCCGCGCAGGGTCTTGTGGGTGGTGGAGGTGATGATGTCGGCATAGGGCACCGGGCTGGGGTGTTCGCCCGCGGCGATCAGCCCGACGATGTGCGCGATGTCCGTCATCAGCAGCGCGTTCACCTCGTCGGCGATCTTCCGCCACGGCTCCCAGTCGATGATCCGGGGGTAGGCGCTGAATCCCACCACGATCAGTTTGGGCTGGTACAATTGGGCGATCTTGCGGGCCGCGTCGTAATCCAGCAGTTCCGTGTCCCGGTCCAGCGCGTAGTGGTGGATCCGGTAGTAGCGGCCGGAGAAGTTGGTCGGCTGGCCGTGGCTCAGGTGTCCGCCGTGGTCCACGGAGAGGGAGAGAATGGTGTCGCCCGGGTCCAGGACTGCGTAGTAGGCGGCCATGTTGGCCTGGGATCCGGTGTGGGCCTGCACGTTGGCGTGGTCGCACCCGAACAATTCCTTCGCCCGGTCGATCGCCAGCTGCTCCGCCTTGTCCACCGCGCCGCAGCCGTTGTACCAGCGCGCGCCCGGATATCCCTCCGCGTACTTGTTGGTCATGATGGAGCCCTGGGCCTGGAGCACCGCCTTCGAGGCATAGTTCTCCGACGGGATCATCACCAGGGTGTTGCGCTGCCTGTCCAGCTCCTCGGCCAGTACGGCCGCCATCTCGGGGTCAACCTGCTCCAGCGTACGGTTCATCTCCGCCTCCGATGAAAGTAAAGTGTGAAAGTGTCTCGCGGCGACGGCTCAGTGCCGGAAGTGCCGGGTGCCGGTGAAGACCATCGCCATGTCGTGCGCATCACA
This sequence comes from Armatimonadota bacterium, assembly GCA_015486155.1. Lineage (GTDB taxonomy): Bacteria > Armatimonadota > Hebobacteria > Hebobacterales > Hebobacteraceae > S016-27. The sequence goes on along the minus strand of WFSF01000080.1, from coordinate 3,306 downwards.
TACCGCGACCGCCTGGTCGTCGTTGCGCGACCCTCCCGGCTGGATCACCGCGGTCACCCCCGCCCCGGCCGCCAACTCCACCGCGTCCGGGAACGGGAAGAAGGCGTCGGAGGCGAGCACCGAGCCCTGAGCGCGTTCCCCCGCCTTCTTGACGGCCAGCTCGCAGGCGTCCACGCGGCTGGTGAGCCCGCCGCCGATTCCCACCGCCGTGGCGCCCTTGGCGAGCACGATGGCGTTCGACTTGGTGTGCTTGCACACCAGCCACGCAAACCGCAGCGCGGCCTCCTCCTCCGGGGTGGGGGCGCGCTTGGTGACTACTTTCAACTCCTCCGGCTCGCCGAGTTCGTCCGGCGTCTGCACCACCAGCCCCCCGGAGACGTGCTTCAGCATCCACGGGTCGGCCGCCGCCAGGTCCGGCAGCTCCAGCAGCCGCAGGTTTTTCTTCGCCTGGAGCGCCGAGAGCGCGCGCTGCGAGTAGCCGGGCGCCAGCACGCACTCCATGAAGCCGTGCCGCGCGATGCCGTCCAGAATCGCCTGCGCGGTGTCCGGGTCCACGGGGCGGTTGAGCCCGATGATGCCCCCGAAGGCCGACACCGGGTCGGTCGCCAGCGCGTTGCGGTAGGCCTCGGCGAGGGTGTCCGCCACCGCGGCCCCGCAGGCGCTGTTGTGCTTGAGGACGATGGCGGCGGGCCGGTCGAACTCCCGCACGAACCCCAGCGCCGCCTCCAGGTCCAGGTAGTTGTTGAAGGAGAGCTCCTTGCCGTGCAGCTGCTTCGCCGCGGCCAGCCCCAGGGAGACCTCGGTCCGTCGATAGAAGGCGGCCCGTTGGTGGGGGTTCTCGCCGTAGCGCAGCTCGCTCACGCGGGCGTATGGGTGCAGGAAGAGGGATGGGAACTCCTCCCCCTCGATCTTCCCCGCGAGGTAGTTGTAGATCGCCGAATCGTAGCAGGCGGTGTGGGCGAAGGCCTCCAGCGCCAGCCGGGCGCGGGTCTCGTCGGAGATCTCTCCGTCGCTGCGCTTCATCTCCTCCAGCACCTCCGGGTAGCGGGCCGGGTTGCAGATGATGGCGACCGACCGGTAGTTCTTCGCGGCCGACCGCACCATGGAGGGGCCGCCGATGTCAATGTTCTCGATCGCCTCGGCCAGGGACACTCCCGGCCGCGCTACGGTCTGCTCGAAGGGATAGAGGTTGACCGCCACCAGATCAATCAGGGTGATGCCGTGCTTCTCCGCGGCCGCCATGTGCTCCGGGTTGTCGCGGAGCGCCAACAGCCCGCCGTGAATCTTCGGGTGAAGGGTCTTGACGCGGCCGTCCATCATCTCCGGGAAGCCCGTGTACTCGGAGACATCTGTGACCTCGATCCCCGCCTCCCGCAGGTGTCTGGCGGTGCCGCCGGAGGAGAGAATCTTCACGCCCAGCGCGGCCAGGCCGGTTGCGAATTCGGCCACGCCTGTCTTGTCGGAGACGCTGATGAGCGCCGTGCGGACGGGTGGCATGTGTGGTTACCTCGCCTCAGGGGGATGAACGACGGCGAGTATAACACGGCCTAGGAGAGGGTGTCAAAGAATCCGCGGCCGCACTGAGCTCAGGCTCTGTTGGTGCGCTCCTCGATGCGACGAAGCAGCCGCTCTGGGTTCAACAGCAACGCCTGCTTCTGCTCCTCCCCGTCCAGGCCCGCCCCCGCGGCCACCTTGCGCGCCATCTCCTCCGTGAGCACTTCCTCCGGCAGGTGCGCGTCGCTGTCCACCAGCAGCCGCGCCCCGGTCTCCCTGGCCCACCGCGCGACCGATCCGTTCGCTAGGCAGTGGCCCACGTGAGCCGAGAGCTCGAGGAAGACGTCGTTGCGCGCGGCCAGCGATGCGATCTCGGCGTCGATCGCTCCCGGGTGGGCGAGAATGTCCACATCCCGGCAGGAAACTCCGGCCAGGTTGGTGCCCGGAGCGACCGGTTCCGCGGGGGTTTCCCCGTGGAGCACCACCAGCTCCGCCCCCCGCGCGCGCACCTCGCGCGCCATCTCCGCCACCGCCTCTGCGGGCACGTGGGTCAGCTCCACGCCCGCGATGGCCCGGATATCCCAATGCTTCTCGGCCAGACGACAGTCGGCCACCAGGGCGTCGATGATGAATTCGTAGTTGCTCGCGGACACGTGATCCGTAATCGCGATGGCGGTGGCTCCATTGGCGATGGCGCGCCGAATGAGCTCGATGGGGAGCAGCACGCCGTCGGTGAGAAAGGTGTGTGTGTGAAAGTCGAAGAGCATGGCTTTTACCTCTCGATCGCCGTCCGGACAGACGAAAGCGGCGCCGAAGCGCCGCTTTCGTTATCTCGTCGGCATCTCTTCAATTGCGCGTTAGATGGGGCCAAGCGTCGCCGGTGTGGCCTCTTCTTTGATCACGTGGGCGGTAATGAAGATCAATGTCTCGGAGTCGAGTATGTGGTGAGACCGCCTGGTGAATAGCAGGTCGCCGATCACCGGCAGGTCGGAGAGAAGCGGGAGTTTCAGTTTGTTGTCAGACTGCGTGGTGCCCACGAATCCGGCCACCACGAACGTCTCTCCATCCCGGATATTGACGGTCGTCAGGACGTTCGTCGTCGTCCAGATCGGCACGTCCTGAGTGGCCCCGTAGCTTCCGATGGGAACCGGCACCGACCCCGTCTGCACCGACTTGGTGTAGGGGATCGTGAGGGTGATGGTGCCATCGGCGTTGACCCTGGGCACCACTGTGATGGAGGTGGGCAGGTCCTGGTAACTGATGTTCAAGGTCTGCACTCCGCCGCCGCCCAGCGGACCGCCGGCCACGCCGCCCACGTTCACGATCGGGTAGGAGACGGTGACCACGTTGTAGGCCGGCACCAGGTTCATGGTGGTGATGCGAATGGCATCGACCACACGGCCGCCGCCGGTTTGCAACAGGTAGGTCAGGGTGGCCTGGAAGTCCCCGTTCCTGGGGCGATAGCCCACGGTAAGGGTGGCGCCAGTGCTGAAGTTGGCCGGCTGAATGGTGAAGTTGCCGGCCTGATACCACCACTGGATTCCCATCTGCTTCAGTACTTCCCGGCTGACCGTGACGCTTTGCAGCTCCACGCTGACCTGCTGCGGCTTGCGATCGAGCAACTTGATGAGGTCGATCAGTTCGTTGACCGCCTCCTCGGTCCCCTGCACGATGAGGGCGTTGAGCATCGGATAGGCAACGATGTCGGTGATGTCGGCCGGCACCAGGTTGGACAGAGCCCCGTTCCCGAGGCCTCCGCCCCCGCCGCCGAAGCCGCCTCCGCCGCGGCCTCCGCCACCGAAGCCGCCTCCG
>WFSF01000079.1 GCA_015486155.1 Armatimonadota bacterium | reverse complement strand
GCCCCTCCAGGCCCATCACCGCGTGCTCGTACACGCTCTTCTTCACCGTGTTGTCGCGGCGGTGGGTCTCCAGGTCGTAGAAGCCCACCTGCTCGTCCAGGAGCGCAAAATCCCCCGTTTCCTGCAGGTAGGTGACCAGGGTGTCGGCGATCCAGGCCGGGCTGTCGCCGTACATCCTCTCGTCGTTGGGCGCGTTGGTGTCGGGATACTTGAAGAACTGCCGGATGGCGCGGCCGTCGCGGAGCTGGTAGTTGAGCACGATGGGCAGGAAGTTGCGGACGTATTCGGGGTCGAAGTTGCAGATGCCCAGCATGTCCTGGAGGATGTCCCGGTATCCCACCTGGTCCAGGGCGCGGATGAAGCGCGCGGTGTTGTGCTGCTGGTACTTGAGCCAGATGTTGTAGGTGCGATCCAGCTCCTCGTCCGGGCTGCGCAGCGCCACCCGGCTCAGCTTCTCCCGCCACGCCTGCTGCATGGCGCGGAACTCCCGCTCCACTCCACCCGGGCGCAGGAATTTGCGCCTGAGCGCTCCCAGATGCTTGCGGTAGGCGGACTCGGCCAGGTCGGTGCGGCCGACCAGGATGTGCATCGTGCGCGCGCCGCCGGGCGGCAGGTTCACGTCGAACTGAAGCGCGCCGACCAGACCCATGTACGGCTGCAGGCCCATCGAGTTGCGGCAGCGGCCCTCCTCCACGGCCCGCGGGAAGGGGCGGTAGTACCCGCCCCCGGTGAACTCCTCTCCGCTCAGGTCGAACCCGCGGAAGGCGGCGCTGGACATCATGAACCCGGCGCGGGGGAGCGCGTTCGCCTTGTGCATGTTGAGGGCGACGATGGCGCGCAGGTCCTTCAGGTAGTCGCCCCTGGAGGTCATGCGGGGGTCGAAGTAGTAGGAGGGATGGCTGTCTAGCCCCCAGTTGACGCGGGTGAACAGTTTCACCTTGCGCGGGCGCTTGCTGCGGTTGGTGAGGGTGATGGTCCACACCTCGCAGGTATCGTGGACGGGGATGAACACGCGCAGGCGCGCATGAATCTGGTGGCGCGCCGCCTCGGTGCTCACCCAGCCCACCCCGAAGCGGCAGGAGTACCCGGAGTACGCGTCCTCCTCTCTGCCCACCTGGGGCAGCATGTGCCAGATGCGGGCCTTGCCTCCCGCGCTCTCCTCCCGGAGATAGAACTCGCGGGCGTCGGTGGAGCGGGGGCAGGTGGGGACATAGCTGGTGTCCTTGTGCGAAGTGATGGGGCCGGCCAGCACGCTGTCGTAGCAGAGGAAGCCCAGGCCCGTCGGACTCCAGAAAGAGCCCATCACTCCATACACCTCGTCGTGCGCGCTGCACAGCAAATGCAGCCACGGCCGAGGCGTGTCCGGGCGGGTGACCTCCAGGGCGCTTTCGGAGAGAAATCCCTCCCCATCGCGCGCGTCCGCGAACCGCGAGTAGCGGGTGGCGAGCGCCCGCGCGGCCTCCCCGGAGAACCCCTCTCGGGGCGATTTCCCGGCGGCGAGGTTGCGGCGCGCCTTGCGCGCCAGCGCGTCGAGTTTCTTTTCTCGTTCGGCCGGCGATGTGTTCCTCTTCTTCATGGCAACTCCCTGCGAAAGAGACGTCGACACCGACCGGAAACGGCCGGGGCGGCTGGTCGGGCGGTAGTATATCAACCACGGCCTCCGGCGACAAGGAGCGCGGCTCCGCTCTTGGCAAAAGCGCGGCCTCTCAGTATCATGTTGGTCAACATTTTCACCCGAGGAGATGAGGAACCAGGGAGATGACACATCCGCACTACCAAGACTGGGAAGCCATGCTGGCGCACCACGAGCAGGCCCAAGGCCTGTTCACGCGTTACGAGCACAACCCCATCCTCCGGCCGGAGGACTGGCCCTATCCCGCCAACTCCGTGTTCAACCCGGGCGCCACGACCGTGGACGGAGAGACATTGCTGCTGGTGCGGGTGGAGGACCTGCGCGGCTTCTCTCACCTGACCGCGGCCCGCAGCAAGGACGGCCGCACCGACTGGCGCATCGCCCCCCAGCCCACCCTGGTCCCGGACATAGAGTTCCAGGAGGAACAGTGGGGATTGGAGGACCCCCGCATCGTGTGGCTGACCGATCGCAAGGAGTACGCCATCACCTATGTCTCCTTCTCCAGGGGAGGCCCCCTGGTCTCTCTCGCCACCACCCTGGACTTCCGCAGTTTTCGACGCTACGGCCCTCTGGTGCCGCCTGAGGACAAGGACGCCTCCCTCGTTCCTCACCTCTGCAAAGGACGCTACGCGCTCATCCACCGGCCCATCATCCGGGGCGAGGCCCACATCTGGATCTCCTTTTCCCCGGATCTCAAGCACTGGGGGGACCACCGGGTGCTGTTGCCCACCAGGCCTGGGTGGTGGGACAACCACAAGGTGGGACTGGCCACCCAGCCCATAGAGACGCCGGAGGGCTGGTTGATTCTCTATCACGGGGTGAGGGTTACCGGCAGCGGAAGCATCTACCGCCTGGGGCTGGCCCTCCTCGACCTGGAGGAGCCCTGGAAGATAATCCGCCGCAGCCCCGCCTGGGTGTTCGGTCCGCACGCGGAATACGAGCGGGTGGGGGATGTGGACGACGTCGTCTTTCCCACCGGAGCGGTGGTGGATCGGGACACCGACGAATTGCGCATCTACTACGGGGCCGCCGATGACAAGGTCGCCTTGGCGACCGCGAAGCTCTCGGAGGTGCTCGACTACCTCAGGGGGTGCCCGGACGGGCCGTAGGAGGCCCACCGCCGAGCGAAGGATCACGGGAGACCGACCCCCGCGCCTCTGCGGCCGCGTTTCTTTACACCCCGCCGCGCGGGGTGCTATAATCCCCGCCAAGGCGTCGGAAATGCCAAGATCAGCCCAACAGACGACCCTCGCTCGGCCGGTGATCGAAGAAGGCATCGGCCTCCACACCGGTTCGCCCGCGGCGGTCACGCTGACGCCCGCGGAGGCGGATTCCGGCATCGTGATCGCCGTCGAATCCGGGGGCGAGATCCCCGCCCATGCCGACTGGGTGGTGAGCACCGAGCGCGCCACCGTGCTGGCGGGGAACGGCGCGGAGGTGCGGGGGGTCGAGCACCTGCTGGCCGCCCTGTGGGCGATGGGAGTGGATAATGCGCGCGTCGTGCTCCGCGGCCCGGAGGTCCCCGCCTGTGACGGCAGCGCCCGGCCGTGGGTGGACCTGATCAAAAGGGCGGGACGGCGACGGCTGGCAACACCCAGGACTCTCTACCGGATCGCCGAACCGATATGGGTGGAGAGCAATGGATCCTGGGCGGCCGTGCTGCCAGACGAAAGACTGAACCTGGGCGTGGCCGTGGACTATCCCGGCAGCGCGGCGGGCGCGCAGGCCCTGTGGATGTCTCTCACCGGGGCGCGCTTCGCGGCCGAACTGGCGCCGGCCCGCACCTTCTGCTTGGAGCGGGAGTATCAGGCGCTGCTCGCCTCCGGTCTGGCCAAGGGCGGGAGCGCGGACAACGCGTTCGTGGTGAGGCCGGACGGTTACTCGGGAGAGCTGCGGTTTCCGGACGAGGTGGTGAGACACAAGGCTCTCGACCTGGTGGGAGACCTGGCGCTCTGCGGGTTTCGCTTCATCGGTCAGGTGATCGCCGTGCGGCCGAGCCACCGTCTCAATGTGCGGCTGGCGTCTGCGCTGCGGGAACGCCGGTCGGCCGGATTACGGAAATAAGGGGAGAAGACGAATGAAGATGGACATCAACCAGATCCAGGCGACCCTGCAACACCGCTACCCCTTCCTGCTGGTGGACCGGATTCTGGAGCTGGAGCCCGGAAAGCGGGCCGTGGGCGTCAAGAACGTCACCATCAACGAGGACTTTTTCAACGGCCATTTCCCGGGCAACCCCATCATGCCGGGGGTCCTAATCGTGGAGGCGATGGCCCAGGTGGGGGGCATTCTACTGCTGGCCACCACCGGCAATGAGGGCAAGCTGGCCTTCTTCGCGGGAATAGACAAGATGCGTTTCCGCCGCCCCGTCTTCCCCGGCGACCAGCTCGTGACCGAGGTGACCATCCTGAAGACCAAGGGGGATATCGGGCGAGTGGCGGTGGTGGGCCGGGTGGACGGAGAGGTGGTGGCACAGGGGGAGTACCTGTTCGCCATGCGCCCCGACCGCGGCGGGAAGACCCTCTCGCGGGGCGCCGACTCGTCCCAGGACGCGAACCAGGAGGCTTGAGGTGGCGCGCATTCATCCCACAGCAATCGTCGAGCCGGACTGCGAACTTGCGGACGACGCTGAGATCGGGCCCTATTCCGTCATCCGCCGCGGATGCGTCATAGGCCCCGGCGCCGTGGTGGATGCACACGTGCTGCTGGAGCACACCTCCGTGGGCGAGGGCTGCCGGATCGGGTTTGGGTCCGCCCTGGGGGGCCCGCCCCAGGACCAGCAATATCGCAATGAGCCCACCCGCGTCATCCTGGGGAAGCGCACGGTGGTGCGCGAGTACGTCACCATCCACCGCGCCACCGGAGAGGGCAATGTCACCCGGGTGGGAGACGACTGCCTGTTGATGGCCTCCACTCATCTCGGCCACAACTGCCAGGTCGGCAATTCCGTGACCATCTCCACCCTCTCGGGCATGAGCGGCCACACGGTGATAGAGGACCAGGCGATCATCGGCGGCATGGTGGGGTCCCACCAGCGGGTATGGGTGGGCAGGCTGGCGATGGTGAGCGGGCTGTCCAAGCTCAGCCGGGACGTGCCGCCCTTCAGCCTGGTGGACGGAAAACCCGCGCGGGTGGTGGGACCCAATACGGTGGGCCTGGAGCGGGCCGGGCTCGGCCCGGAGGCGGTGCGGGCGCTCCGGAGGGCGTTCAAGATCATCTATCGCTCCACCCTGACGACCTCGGAGGCACTGGAGCGGGTGCGGCAGGAGTTGGGTGAGGTGCAGGAGGTCGTCTACCTGGTGGAGTTCCTGGAGCGCGTCCGGCGGGGACGCTACGGCCGCCAGCAGGAAACCACACGGGCCTGTTGACCGAAGATGGCGACAGAGCCGCGGCCGCCGGAGAAAAAAACCGGGGAGCGCAGGAGGGAGGCCGCTTCCCCCTCCGTGTTCATAGTGGCGGGGGAGGCCTCCGGCGATTGGGCGGGAGCGATGCTCGCGGGGGAACTGAAACGGCTCCGTCCCGAGGTGGAGTTGGAAGGGATCGGCGGCAAGAAGATGGCCGAGGCCGGGGTTACCCTGTTCCGGGACAGCTCCCAGTGGGGGGCGATCGGCGTGTTCGAGGCGCTCTCCAAGATCCCGCGGGTGCTGGGGGCGCTGCGCGCCGCGCGGAGACGCCTCTCCGCCTTCCCGCCGTCGGTGCTCGTGCCGATCGACTGCGGCGCGTTCAACCTGCCCCTGGCGCGGTTCGCGCGCCGGCGCGGCATCCCCACCCTCTACT
>WFSF01000078.1 GCA_015486155.1 Armatimonadota bacterium | reverse complement strand
GGCGCCCCGACGGAGGCGGTCGCCGGGGCGCCTATGGGTGGTGGGGGGTTGCGGTCCCCAACATGGCAGGTCGCCGGAGCGCCTGCCGCAGATAGGATACCTTATCTGTGAGCGTTACTATAAGGACGAAGAAAAATCTTTTCCAGGCAAGCGAGCGAATGACGAAAATGAGCGTCTCGCCCTGTGAAATTCGGCCGAAAAAGGGGATTGCAGGGGATCAGGAAAGTTCTTGCGGCAGGGTTCTAACATGGGGAATCCAGTACCCCCATACGAGGCCCACGACCAGGAAAATCCAGTCCAGAAAGTCCAGAGAAGTGCTCAGATAGCCCGGAAAGGCGATGATTGGGGATCCCGAGGCAATCGCCAGCCGCCCCATGAACTGAGTGCGGTAGAAGATCAGATAATGCGCCAGCGTCACCCCCACCAGGATCAGCACGGCCGCCATCTGTTGGAGCGCGCGGCCGCGTTTCTTACCGGAACCCACGTGCACCATGTATCCCACGCCTCCCCCCAGCAGTCCCGCGAAGAACTCCAGCGGATAGGAGGTCCAGACCACCAGCTGCGACCAGAGCGCGGCGACCGCCACCGCGGCAGCCGCACCCGCGAGAAATCCGCCGAAATAGCCCACATTGCGCTGCTCGGCCTCGTAACGGGCGGCCACCTGGGCGCGGAACTGGGCGAGGCAGGAGGGACAGATGGACCGCCCATCGAGCTTGGACTCACAGTCCACACAGATGGGCTGATGGCACCAATAGCAACTATATGGAGCATCCTCTCCGGGATGATTCACGCAATCCACGAAGCGCCTCACACATGCAGGAGTCGTTCGCGGGTGAGCGAGGAGACGAGCGGAAAGGCCAGACCCACAGTGATTCCATCTCCAGCGACGCGACACCCGCGGGGAGTATAGAACCGGGCGCGGGTGGAGTCAAGTATTGCCCTCTCCTTGCCCCGCCCGGCCCGCCGGGGTACAATCCCACGGCAGGAGTGTGTCGAGCCCAGATGAGAACCCACATACAGACCGGCGGGCGCGGTGGGCCGCGGCGCATCGAGGGACGCGCGGCCTGTTTCGCCGCGCTCGCGTTGATCGCGGCGCTGGCCGCGCCCTGCCCGGCCGCGCCGCGGCGAGACGCGGCCGTGGCCGCCACCGACTGGGGCAGTGTGGTGGGAAGAGTATACGACGCCGTCACCGGGGAGCCGATCGCCGGGGCGCGGGTGGTGGCCCAGGCGGGAGGGCGGTTCGCCGACGAGGGCCGCACAGTGAGCCAGACCGACAAGTTGGGGAGATATGATTGCCGGGCTCCCCTGGGGCGGGTATCCACCAAATACAATGTGGTTGGAGCGCTGGGGGGAGCGTTCGGCCTGGGAGGACTCTTCGGGCCGGTGAGCACCACCACCAGGCGGATAGACGTCACCCAAATCGCGCTTCGGATTACCGCCGATGACTACCACCCGTTCGAGGGGATCGTGAGATGCAGAGCGAGCGATCCCAACGGATTCTACGTGACCATGGAGCCTGTGCTCCTGGCGCCGGAGGACCGCGCGGAGGTCTCGACGACCGCAGACGGGTGGGGTGGCGTGAGGATTCTCTCTGTGTCGGTGGAGCCCGATATCGTCCGCCTGCGCGGAAAGATAAGGGTAAAGGCGCGCGTGAAAGCCCCGGCCGCGGTGGCGGAGAGAGCGCGCGCCTCGTGGCTGGAGCGGGTGTTCGGGGGCGGTCGCCCCACCCCGTTGGGGCTGGCGATGACCTCGCCGCTGTGGAGAGGGGTGCGGGAGTTGCAGGTCACCGGGCGGGAAAACGGCGTCGTCACCTTCGAGGCGGAGGCAGGGATTCCAAAATCGGTCGTGTCCCCATCCGCCTGGATCACCGTGGCGGTGGCGAGAAGCCCTCTGGAGGTGGCGTCCGGCGGCGCCTCCAAGCGCGTGCTCGTGCAGGTCATCTCCGGGGATGACGAGCGACAGGCGGCGAAATTGCGCCTCTTCGCCGCCGAGAGACAGGAAAAGGACGACCACCCGGGCGCGGTGGAGGCGCTGCGCCGGCTGTGCGCACTGCCCGGGGCCTCGCTCGACGATCTGCTGTGGCTGGCCGAGGAGAGCGAGCGGATCCACGACTTCGAGGGAGCGGCGGACGCCCTGGAGCGGGCGGAGAAAATCATTCCAGAGAAGGGAGATCCGGTGGTGGTTTCCGGACGCCAGGTGAAGCCGGAGGACGCCAGGTGGGAGGTGTTGTCGCGCCGTGCGCGCGCCTTGTTGTCGAACGGAGAGGCGGCGCGCGTGCTGGAGGAGGTGCTGCCCAGGGTCGAGGCGGTGCCGGAAAAAGAACGACCGGAGACGGTTCCGGGGGAATTGATGGTCGCCATCGGGGAGGCATATCTGGACACCGGAAACCTGGCGAAGGCCGAAGAGGTGGGGGAAGATCTGTTCGATTGGTCGGATGCTCGGGAGGAGACCGGGGAGCGGGCGTTCCGGCGAAGGCTGAGGCTTGCCGTGGGCGAGCAAGGGGTGAAGGAAAATCCCGACTCGGCGAAGGCCTGGGCGGAGTGGGGGAGGGCGTTGATGGACGAGGGAAGATGGGAGGAGGGAGCCGCGAAACTGCGGGCCGCGCTGAAACTGGACCCCGCGGCCGCGGCGGTGCGGCGCGATCTGGCCTACGCGCTCGGGCATGTGAGCGGGGAGAAATCGCGGGGTGACGAGGACCTCGACAGCGCGATCGCGGCCGCGGAGCGTCTGGTCGGGGGGCGGAACGGCATCCCCGAGTCGCGGGATTTCCACGATTGGCATACCCTCGGCATTCTCCTGTATCGCAAGGCGCGGGCGCAGGAGGCCGGGGGAGACGCCGACTGGCGGGACTCGATGGATGCATGCCGGGAGGCGTTGACCCGCGCCGTGAAATACGGACGCGCCGGCGCCTCCATACAGGAGTTTCTGGCCTATTCCCCCGAAGCATCCTATGGCACCAGAGAAGTCAGGATCGCCGGCTTCGCATATCCCCAGGCGGCCTCCGATCGCGTGGTGCTGGAGTCCCTAGATTCCCTCGACGAGAACCCAGACGACTACCTCGCCTGGTTCGCGCTGGCCACCGCCTTCCTCGACCTGGGGGAGCCCGACCTGGCCGCGCCCGCCCTGAGGGAATGCCGCCGGCTCCGAAGCGACTTTCCGGAGGCCGACTACGCGGAGGCGTTGCTCGCCAAACAGCGCGGACATGCGGACGAAGCGGCGGCCCTGTTGCGGAAAGTGCTGCGGGCCAATCCGCGGCATCCCTTCGCCAATCTGAAGCTGGCGGAGCTGTATGCCGCGCGCGGGGACCTGGCGAAGACGGCCGGCTGCCTGGCCGCTCATGCCGCCGTCTACGGGAGGGTGAAATGAGCGGGAGAGGCCTCGCCGTGTTGCTGAGCCTGATTCTGCTCTGCGCGGGCGCGGGAAGCGCTCCCGCCGACCTCCTCGAAAGGCTGGACACACAGCGGGAGGTGGACCTGGGTCGGGCGGTCGCCCGCCAGGTGGAGCTCATGCTTCCGGTCTCACACGACGAGGCCGTCCAGGCGCGGGTGGAGCGGGTCGGACGGGCGCTGGTGGCCCAGTTGGAGAACCGCGTCTATCCCTACCAGTTCAAGGTGCTCGCCTTGCGGGAATACAACGCCTTCGCCGTCCCCGGCGGCTTCATCTACATCTACGAGGGCGTCGTCGATCGATGCCCCGACGACGACAGCCTTGCCTTCGTGATGGCCCACGAATTGACCCACGTCGCCCATCGCCACTGGGTGAGACGGTCGAAGGACATGAGGGGAATCAACCTGCTCGGCGCGGCCGTGACAAAGGCCCTCGGGGGAGACGTCAACGCGCTGGCCTCCCTCACCAGTTCCCTCATCTACCTCCGCTACGCGCGGGCGGACGAATACGAAGCCGACGCGTGCGGCATGGAGTACGCCTGGAAGGCGGGCTTCGATCCCGCGGGCGCGCTCACCGCGATGAAGGAGATCGTGAAACTGGAACAGGGAGATTCGGTCCCCCGGTATCTGCGCAATCACCCCCCTGGAGAGGACCGGCTGAAGCGCCTGGAGCAGGAGTACGAGAAGTTGAAGAACCGTCCCCGGCCGGAGACGGGCGCGGCGGAGATTCCGCTCCCGAAATCGCCGGGCCTGGACCTGCCGGGGGTGAGCCCGGCCGAGAATCCCTGGTTCCCCCTCGCCGTGGGGGCGCGATGGAGGTATGCGGTGAAGCGGGAGGGCGCGGAGGGCGCGGAGGGCGCGGAGTACGCCCTGAAAGTGGCGGCCGAGACGCCCTCGGCGAAGGGGTCGGCCTGGCGGGGAGAGGTGACCTTTGGCGACACCTCCGTGCCCTGCCGGATGCTGACCACCCACAACCAGGTGTGGTGGAGGGAAGACGGGGCGGGAAAGGGCGAATGGCGTGTGGAGTATGTGACGGGGCCGGGGGCCGAAGGGGCGGCGGCGGGGAAGTTCCAGGTGATCGGGAGGGAGGAGGTG
>WFSF01000077.1 GCA_015486155.1 Armatimonadota bacterium | reverse complement strand
GGTCCGGGCCGCCCACCCGCAACATCAGGTGGGCGCCGTTTCCCACCACAGACGATTCCACGATCTTCACCCCCCGCGTTACCAGCCGCGGACGCGGGTTCCCCATGCCGAAGGGGGCCAGCTCCTCCATCCCCTCCACGCTCTCCAGGGTGAGCTCGTCCAGCCCCGCCTCCGCATCGGCGGCGATGGTGCGCACCAGGTCCCCCGGCGTCAGGATCCCGTACGCCACCTCGTTGATTTTCTCCCGGAGCGCGGGGATGCGCTCCTCCTGGATGGTGAATCCGGCCGCGTAATGGTGCCCCCCGAACCGGGTCAGCAGAGGGGCGCATTCCTTGAGCCCGGCCCACAGGTTGAACGGGGCGATGCTGCGCCCGGAGCCCTTGCCCACCCCCCCGCTCAGCGCGATCAGCAGCGCCGGCCTGTGGTAGCGGTCCACCAGGCGGGAGGCGACGATGCCGATCACTCCCGGGTGCCAGTCCTCCGAGGCGAGCACGATCACGCGCTCCCGGGCCAGGTCCACCTCGCTCTTCACCCGCGCCTCCGCCTCTTCCAGGATCTGTTTCTCCTGGTCGCGGCGGCGTTCGTTCTGCTCGGACAGTTGCTCGGCCAGCGCCCTCGCCTCCTCTTGGTCGATGGAGAGCAGCAGGTTCACCGCCGCCTGCGCGTGCTCCATTCTGCCGGCCGCGTTGATGCGGGGCGCCAGCCTGAAGGCGACGTGCCACGCGCTCACCGGCCCCTCCACCTTGGCCGTCTCCAGCAACGCCTTGATGCCCACCTTCAGCGTGGTGGGGAGACGGCGCAGCCCGTGGTAAACGAGCACCCTGTTCTCTCCCACCAGGGGCACCACATCGGCCACCGTCCCCAGGCACACCAGATCCAGAAACCGGAGTTCCGCCCGCGGGGGCAGGTCTCTCGCCCGCGCCAGGGCGGAGACTAGCTTGAAGGCGACCCCGACCCCGGCCAAATCCTTGAAGGGATAGCGGCAGTCCGCCCGCCAGGGATCGAGCACCGGCGCATCGGGCAGCGCGTCGCCGGGGCGGTGGTGGTCGGTGACTATCACCTCCATCCCCAGCCTCCGGGCGAGCTCCACTCGGTCCGCGGCCGAGGCCCCGCAGTCCACCGTGATCAGCAGCTGCACCCGGTCGCTCTGCGCCTGGCGGATCGCATCCTCGTTCAGCCCATAGCCCTCGTCAATCCGGTGCGGAACCTGCCAGTCCACATTCCCCCCCAGCGCCCGCAACGCCCTCACCAGCAGCGCAGTGGCGCACACGCCGTCCACGTCGTAGTCCCCGTAGATGCGGATGTGACGCCCTTCCTTCAGCGCCCGGTCCAACAGCGCCACCGCACGCTCCATGTCCGGCAGCCCCCACGGATCGTGGAGGGTCTCGAGGTCGCGGCTGAGAAACCGCCGCGCCTGTTCCGGCTCGGAGAGCCCCCGAGAGACCAGCACGCGCGCGGTCAACCTCCCTACGCCCAACGCCTGTGCCAGCCGCGAGACGGCCCGTTCGTCCGCCTCCGCCACCTCCCAGCAGGCCCCCGTGAGGCTCCGCGCGGGCGCATCACTCATGAGCGCCCTCCGGCTCCACGTGAATCATCACTTCGGTGTTGGGCAGCAGGTTCGTCAAATCCGCCTCCAGATGGTCGCACAGCGCGTGCGCCTCCGCCACCGAGCGGGACCCCGGCACCACCAGGTGGAGATCGATATAGCGTTGGGATCCGGCCTTGCGGGTGCGAAGGCGGTGGAATCCGGCAAATTCGGAATAGTGCTCTCTCAGCAGCGCGCGGATCTGCTCCAATTCCGCCTCCGGCAGCGAGCGGTCCACCAGATGATCCCACGACTGCCGAACGATCCCCCAGGCGGCTCGCAGGATCGCCGCGGCGATCACAATCGCGACCAGAGGATCGAGATAGAGGACCGCCGGCACCCCCAGGCGTTTGCCGAGCGCGATCGCGGCCATCCCCATACCCACTCCCGCAGAGGTCCACACATCGGTCCGCAGATGCCACGCATCCGCCTCCAGGGCCACCGAATCCGTGCGGCGCGCCACTCGAAACAGGACGGTCGAGACGAACAGGTTCGCCCCGGCCGCCACCGCCATCACCACCGCCCCCAGCGGTTCCCCCTGGATCTCCAGCTCCCCGGAGACCATCCTGGCGACGGATCGCCAGAGAATCAGCACCACCGCGATGAGAATGAGCAGCCCCTCAACCAGCCCGGAGACGCTCTCGAACTTGCCGTGCCCGAACTGGTGGTCGTGGTCCGCCGCCTTCCGGGAGCGGCGCACCGCGAACAGGGCGAGGAACGACGCGACGAGGTCCAGCCCGGAGTGCAGGGCCTCGGAGAGAATGCTCACCGAGTGCGTGGCCCACGCCGTCGCCAGCTTGCCCGCAGTGAGCACGAGGTTGGATCCCACCGAAAGGGCTGCGGCCTCGACCTTGCCCTCGCCGGCGGGCGTCCGGGTCGGGGGAGCCGGACGAGCGGCCTTGGACATCATCACACCCTCGCAGGTGTCTCAGAAGCGGCGCTTGCGCTTGCCCGCCGCCTTCAGTTTCTTGCGCGCGCTGCGCGGAAGGGATTTCTTCGACTTTCGCTTCGGCTGGGGAGAGGCCGCCTGCGCCTGTGCCGGCTTCGTCTCCGCGGCCGTCTCCTGCTTCGTCTCCGCGGCGGGCGCGGCCTCGGCCTTCGGCGCCGGCTTGGGCGCGGGCCGCGCCGCGCGCTGCCTCGTCGCAGCAGACGCCTGGCGCGGCTGCAGGCCCCGCCTCGCCGCCAACTTCCGCTCCTGTCTGTTCTTGAACACCACCATCAACTGGGTGGCATTGAAGATCGAGGAATAGGCGCCGACGCTGAGCCCAACGATCATGGCGAAGATGAAGTCCCGGAGAGAGGCGCCCCCGAAGAAATAGGTCGCCACCAAAACCAACTCGGTGGTCAACACGGTGTTGATGGAGCGCGGCAGCGTCTCCAGCAAGGAGATGTTCGCCGTCTCCGCGAAATTGCTCCCCTTGCGCAGCCGCAGGTTCTCCCTCACCCGGTCGAAGATCACGATGGTGTCGTGCACCGAGTAACCGACGACCGTCAGCGCCGCCGCCACGAACGGGCTGTTGATCTCCTTCTGGGTTAGCGCGAACACGCCCATCAGCACCAGCACGTCGTGCACCAGCGCCACCAGCGCGCAGAACCCCCACGTCGGCCCCGCATATCGCAGCCACACCCAGAGCAGAATGAAGAGACACCCGAACCCGACCGCCTTCAGGGCGTTCCCGATCAACTGCCTGCTCACCACCGGAGTGACCGTCCACGCCTCCACCTCGCGGATTCCGGGGAACATCTTCTGGAGTTCCTGCAGGCACGTCTTCTTCTGCTCCTCCAGCACCTGCCCCGGCCGCGGCTCCTTGTCGCTGATCTGCGTGCGCACCAGGAGCTGGTCCGGACCCGCCGCCTGCCGCGCGATCTGGACTCTAGCCTCGATCCCCTGTTTGCGCAGCGCCTCCCTCACCTGGGCGATCTTCGCCACCTCCTGGCCGGAGGGAACGTGTTGGGCCAGCTGATAGGTGATAAGCCCGCCGCCCGTGAAGTCAATCCCGCGGTTGAGCCCCTTGGTGGCCCAGGCGTAAAGCCCGACCGCGATGAACAACACCGAAATGGCGAACCATAGATTCCGGCGCCCTACCAGGTCCCATCTATGGGTGCGGAAATAACTTGACACGGTTTCTTTCTCCAGATTTCTCCGACCGGGACGGCCTCACGCGCTCTCGATCTCGCTCGGCGACACGCCGTAGAGATGCAGTTTGTCCCCCAGGCTGGAATCCACCACCAGATTCATAAACAGACGAGTCACCGTCACCGCGGTGAACAGGCTCACCGCAACACCTACGATCAAGGCCACTGCGAAACCCTTGATGGGACCCGTCCCGAAGGCGGCCAGCACGACGCCGGTGCCGATGCTGCACACGTTGGAGTCGAAGATCGCCGCCCACGCCCGCTTGAACGCGGCGTCTACCGCCGACCGCATCGTCTTGCCGGTCCTGATCTCCTCCTTCAGACGCTCGAAGATGATTACGTTGGCGTCCACCGCCATACCTATGGAGATGATCACCGCTAGAATCCCCGGCAGGGTCAACACCTGCCCGATCAACTTGATCGCCCCCAGCAACAGGATGCAGTACAGGATCAGCGCCAGGTCGGCCACCAGTCCCGGCATCCGATAGTAGCCCGCCATGAACACCAACACCAGCACCAGCCCCACCGCGCCCGCCAGCAAGCTCTTGTGCAGCTCTCCTGCGCCCAACTCCGGGCTCACGGTGCGGTTCTCCACCAGTTTCAGCTCGAAGGGAAGCGCGCCCGCGTTCAGCAGTACGCTCAAGTCCCGCGCCTCCTCCAGGCCGCCCGGATGGTCGAAGCCGCCCTCGATCACCCCCTCCCCGGGGATCACCGCTCTCACGATCGGGCAGGAGATGATCTTGCCGTCCAACACCACCGCCAGGTAGTGATTGATGTTGGCGCGGGTGTAGTCCCTGAAGGCGTTCCGCGCCTGGCCGGTCAATTCGAAGGTTACCTGCACCTTGGTGGTCTGCTGCACCCGGGAGTTGGGCTTCAAATCCCGGCCGGTGGCGATGATCGGGGACTCGTCGAGCACCTTCTCGGGGGGTATCAACTGGTCTCCCAGCGTGAAACCGATCACCTTGCCATCCGAGGAATACTCCGGGGGATGGTTGTTTCCGTAGGCGTACTTGCGGGGGATGGCCCGGAACTCCAGCACCGCCGTCTTCTGCAACTGCTGCCGCGCCCGCTCCGGGTCCTTGACCCCCGGAAGCTCCACGATGATGCGGTCGGGGCGCTGCTGCTGGATCACCGGCTCCGCCACCCCGAAGGCGTTGACCCGGCGATCCAGGATCCGCTCGATGCTGGCCAGATCGGAGGGGCTCACCTCTTTCAGCGAGGCGCCCTTCAATTTCGCGTCCGGCAGCGCCTTGGTCACGAGTTTCGCGATTATCTTCTTCTGGCGCTCCATCTCCTTCAGCGCATCGTCGTGCGTAACGCCCGGGATCTGGGTGCGAACCACTACCCCGTTCTCGACGACCCTCACATCCCGCTTCAGCCCCTTCGCGTTGCCCTTGCCGTAGATCGCCTCCTTGGGAAGCGCCTCCACCACCTTGGCGAGGATCTCCTGGCGCTTGTCCGAGGGGACCGGCTCGCTGAGCTCGAACTCGAACTCGGCCTCCCGCTGCGCCTGGAGCACCAGGTGCATCCCGCCGCGCAGGTCCAGGCCGAGCGTAATGCCCAGATGGGGACGATAGATGCGGATGGGGCCGAAACGCTTCAGGGGCTTCTCCACCTTGCCGGTGGCCGGATTCTTGCGCGGGCGGAACTTGATGGGCTCCGTCACGCCCAGCGCGGCCGCCACCACCAGCGCTATAATTCCAATCAACCACCAACGGGTGCGGGCCTGCATAGAAACGCCTTTCCGGAGAATCCGCCGCAGGCGGACTCAGCACGCTACTCACCCGCCTCCGGCGGGCCTGTCCGCCTCCGGCGGACTTATCCGCCCAACGGCGGGGCCGAGCCGCGCTGGGGGGACAATCAGAAAAATCCCCGAAGCCCGCCAATCCCCTCCGGGCTGTCAGGCTTCGAGCAGCGCCATTATAGGCAGTGAGCGCAGGAATGTCAACGCAGCCGGGCGGCCCGCGGCAATCGCTCGGCTTGCCAGGGCCCAAGCCGCTACCGCCGCAGCAGATACCGCCACAGCGGAACGGCGGTGACCTTGGCGCGTCCGGCCTCGACTTCGCCCACCGCGTCCCGAGTGACCACGGTGACCTCGCGGCAGGCGGGGAATCGCTTGAGAAAAAGCCGCACGCCCTCGAAACGGCGGCCCTCCCAGTCGAAGGTGTCCTGATACTTGACCTCCACCGCCGTCGGCGAATCGTGACCGCCGAATACGAAGTCCACTTCGCGTTTGCTCTCGGCGTAGTAACCGCAATCTATCCCGCGCCGCATGAAATCGCCGAACACCACCGTTTCCGCCTTGGCCCCCAAGTCGCCCTTGCCCGTGAGGAGCGTCTTGAAACCGGTATCCAGGAGATAGACCTTGCGCGGCGCATAGACTCGCTGCGTGTACGAGGTGGTCCACTTCTCAAGCGCCCGCACCAGATAAGCCTCAGCCAGGTATGACAGATAGTCCTTGACCGTATCAACCGTGACCCCCAGCGACCTCGACAGGCGATTATGGCTGGTGCGGGTTCCCGCGCCGGCGGCCAGCAGCCGAAGCAAGTCCTGCACCAGTTCCGGCCGCCGAATCCTCCCCAGACGCACCAGGTCGCGGGCAACGATGTCCTGCAACAACTGGGCGAGATAGGCCTCCGAGGGCTGGAGCACCTGCTCTGGATAGCCGCCGGTCTCCAGGTATTCGTCGGCGGCGGCGACAAACCGGTAATCCTCGGCCCGGCCGAACTCGTAGCCGCGGAATCGCAGGAACTCCTCGAAACTCAGGGGATAGACGGTGAGCAACGCCTGTCGCCCGGTGAGCTTGCCCCCCTGACTTGCGACCAAAGCCGCAGTGGAGCCGGTGCAGACCAGTTTCACGTTCTCCAGGTCGTAGAGAGCCTTCAGCTCACTCTCCCAGTCGGGACTCTCCTGGACTTCGTCGAAGATGAGCCAGAGCTTGCGCGTTCGCTCGTGCTTGAAAAGGGTCCGAAACAGCCGCAGATGCTCCGATATGCGCTTCCCCACAAGGCGCGGATGATCCAGCGCCAGATAAAGCACGTCGCGGGGGGAAACGCCGTCCTCCAGACATCGGAGAACGAATTGCTTGACGAGCGTGGTCTTGCCGACCCGGCGTCCTCCCATCACCAGCTCGATCTGCTTGCGGGAGAGGGCGGCGCGCAGTTGAGAGAGATACTCGGGCCGTGGTATGCCGGTCTCCGCCGGCCGCCCCTCCCACCAGGGATTCATCGCGTAGTATACGTCTTCCATTGCTCTCCCTCCGGGCAAGAGCATAGCACGAAGCTCGCAAAACCTCAAGGGTATAATCGAAACTTTTGGCGAAAAGTTTCGATTATAATCAGAAACTTGTGGGCGCCTTTGTCCGGCGGACAGAGAGAGTTGGGTGGCCCGAAATCGGCACATGAACCGCTAGAAGGGGCGGCCGGCGGTCAGCGGGTCCGCTCGAGGCGGCGTCCGGCTCTCCCGCTCCGGCTCTCCCACAGCGGCATCTCCAGGTCCCGGCACAGCTGCACCACCAGCAACTCTATCGCCATGTCGGCGTCGGACACCTTGCTCGCCATCCCCTTCATCGCCGAATCGCAGTCGTTCAGCGCGCGCAGGGCCCGGGTCAGACGGCTCCAGGAGAAGGAATTGGCCTGATTGATCCGGTGGCGCACCTGCCACTGCCGGCCGGCGATCCGCTTGAGGGCGTTCCTGCGCGGCCCGGAGGGCAGCAGGGCCGTCACCTCCTCGCTCGGCTGCCGCCCCGGCCTCCATCCGTGGTCCAGCAACACCTTGAACTGCCAGATCTCGCGGATCGCCTGCGCGATCATCGCCAGCATCCCCATCGGCGCCTCCCGCCGATCGCGCAGCATCGCCCGCAGGATGCTC
>WFSF01000076.1 GCA_015486155.1 Armatimonadota bacterium | reverse complement strand
GGGTGGGGCATCCGGTGGTGGAGGCGGTGAGGCCGGCCGTCAGCCCCGCGGAGGCGCGCCGTCGGCTCGGCCTGGGGGAGGAGGAGCGGATCCTCGCCCTGGCGCCCGGCAGCCGACGCCAGGAACTGCGCTACCTCTTTCCCGTGCTGGCGGAGGCGGCCGCGCGCATCGCGCGCAGGATTCCGCGGGCGCGATTCCTGGTGCCGGTCGCGCCCACGCTGGACGCGGAACGCATCCGCCGCGCCCTGGAGCGGGTGGAAGCGCCTTTCGCTTTGCTCTCCGGCATGGACTACGACGCCCTCCAGTTGGCGGAGGCGGCCCTGGTGTGCTCGGGGACCGTCACCCTGGAGTTCACCTGCCTCGGCATTCCCTTTGTGGTCGCCTACCGCGCCAGCCGCTTGACCACCCTCCAGTACCGGCTCATCCGCGGCCTCGTCGGTGGACAGAGGTGGGCGGCGATGCCCAACATCATCGTGCAGCGGGGGATCGTGCCCGAACTCCTGGGATCGGCCGCCTCCGCGCAGGCGCTCGCCGACCACGCGATGGCGCTGCTCACGGATGAAGAGCGCCGGGCGCGCATGAAGTCCGACCTGGCGGAGGCGAAGGCCGCGCTGGGCGAGCCGGGGGCCAGCCGCCGGACCGCAGAGATGGTGGCGAGCCTCCTGCCGGGACAGGAGGGTAGCTGATGCCCGCGGCCGGCCGGCCCAGTGCGGTGCGGGTGCTGCGGCGGATGCTGGCCTTCGCCGGGCGGGAAATCTATTCCGGCTACGGAGCGCTGATATGCATCCTGGGGGGCTCACTGATAGACGCGGCGGTCATCCCCGTGCTCTTCGCGCTGCTGCTGTTCGCGATCGAGCCGGCGCAGGTGAGCGGCACCGGCGCCGGGGACTGGATCCAGCGGCTGCACGTCCAGACCCGCCTGGGGCTGGGGGACGAGCACGCGCGCCTGCGCGCCCTGGTGCTCCTCACCGCCGCGATGCTGGCGGCGTGGACTCTCAAATCCCTCTTCGAGTTCGGCACCGGATACCTCTCCCAGCGGTTCGCGCAGTCCCTCATCCGCAAACTGAGGCAGGGCCTCTACGAACACCTGGTGCGCCAGTCGCTGGCCTTCCACCGCGGGCGGGAGACCGGCGATCTGCTCTCCCGGGTGAGCAATGACGTGACCGTCGTCCAGCGCGCCCTCGCGGTGGATCTGGTGGAGGCCGCCAAGGCCCCCATCACCATCGTCATCGCGCTCGCCATGATGCTCTCCCTGGAGTGGCGTCTCACCCTGCTCGCCCTCGCCTGCGTGCCCGGCGTGGCGTTGGTGATCGCGCACTCCGGAGAACGCCTCCGGCGCCTGGCGCGGGAGGTGCAGCGCGAACTCGGCCGGCTCAACTCCTATCTCCACGAGCGCCTGGCCGGGATGGAGACCGTGCAACTCTTCGGGATGGAAGAGCGGGAGATCGCGCGCTTCCGCGAGATCAACGATCAGAACTACCGCGCCAACCTGCGGGTGGCCGCCGTGGTGGCCGTCCTCACCCCGCTGGTGCAGTTGATCAGCGCGGTGGGGATGCTGGTGTTGATCGGGTTCGCGGGATACCTGGCGATCAAGGGGCCGCTGCGGCTGCCCTCGCTGCTCGCCTTCGCCTACGTGGGGCAACGGCTGGGGAGCAAGCTGGGGCTGCTGGGCAAGATCGTGCTCTCCGCGCAGCAGGCCGCGGCCGCCGGAGACCGCATCTTCGAGACCCTGGACACCACGGAGGAAGTGGCGGAGCCGCCCGACGCCGCCCCCCTGCCCCGCATCTCCGGGCGGATCGCTTTCCGTCACGTCGCCTTCCACTACCGGGAGGGAGAGCAGGTGCTGCGGGACATCGAGGCCGTGATCGAGCCCGGCCAGGTGGTCGCGCTGGTGGGCCCCAGCGGGGCGGGAAAGACCAGCCTCGTGAATCTCCTGCCCAGGTTCTACGAGCCCGCCGCCGGCCGCATCGAGGTGGATGGGATAGACATCCGCACGGTCACGTTGCGCTCTCTCCGGGCGCAGATCGGCATCGTCCCCCAGGAACCCGTGCTCTTCAGCGGCTCCATCAGGGACAACATCGCCTACGGGGTCCCCGACGCCACCGACGAGGAGGTGCGCGCGGCCGCGCGGGCGGCCAACGCAGAGGAATTCATCGCCAGGCTCCCGGAGGGATACGATACCCCGGTGGGCACCCGGGCCGCGAAACTCTCCGGCGGACAGCGCCAGCGCATCGCCATCGCGCGCGCCCTGTTGCGAGACCCGCGCCTGCTCATCCTCGACGAGGCCACCAGCGCGCTGGACGCGGAGTCCGAGGCCCTGGTGCAGGAGGCCATGGAGCGGCTGATGAAGGGACGCACCACCATCATCATCGCACACCGCCTCTCCACCATCCAGCGCGCCGACCGCATCCTGGTGCTCAGCGAGGGGCGGATCGTGGAGGACGGGCCCCACGCGGAACTGTTCGCGCGGGGGGGCGTGTACCGGCGTCTGTACGAGGCGCAACTGAGCGGGCCCGCGGAGGGGAGCGCGGTCCCATGAACCCATCCCCGCGCGCGCCCGGGTCCGCCTCAACAGGCCGCGGCCGCCTGCGGCTGGCGGCGGGGTTGCTCGGCTACAACCTCGCGCTGCTGGCCGGGCTGCCGCTCCTCCTCCTGTGGCTGTTGTGGCGGATGGTGGTGAAGCGCAAGCCCCTGGGCCGCCTGAGGGAGCGCTCCGGGTTCGTGCCGCGTCCGGCCTCGGAGCGCGCGCCGCGATTCTGGCTGCACGCGGTCTCGGCCGGGGAGATGGGCGCGATCCGGCCGGTGGCCGAGGCGTTGCGCCGGCGGTTTCCGGAGGCGTGGATTGCAATCTCCACCCAGACCTCCACGGGCATGGAAATGGGCCGGAAGACCGCCGCGGCCGACGCGGTGTTCTACCTTCCGTTCGATTTCCCGGACTGCATGTTCGTGGCGCTGCGGCGCCTTCGGCCCCACCTGATCGCGGTGGCCGAGAAGGAACTCTGGCCGAACCTGCTCGGCGAAGCGCGGCTGATGGGCATCCCGGTGCTGGTGGTGAACGGCCGGGTGTCGGACCGCATGATGCGCCGGGCGCGTCTCTCCGCCGCGGCCGCGCGCTGGCTCCACGCCCAGC
>WFSF01000075.1 GCA_015486155.1 Armatimonadota bacterium | reverse complement strand
GGGTGGGGGACGGCACCCTGAGTAGGACACGAGGCGGGCCGGCGGGTAATGAACGGAGACGGGACAGGATGGGAGGGAAAACCCCGGCCGGACAACCCTTCGCCTTGTCGTGGGATGTGAATTATGGTACAATCCCCGTGGCTGTTGTTGAGAGGAGAGGCTGACGTGCGCAGCGTGACACTGACAATTGGTGTCCTGGTTACGCTGCTGGCAGGATCGGCGTCGTGGGCAGGTCCCTTCTCCGAGGTTCCTGCGGGAGACTGGTCCTACCAGGCTTGTTCGCGCCTGGTGGAGCTGGGCGTGTTGTCTCCGCCCGGCGACGGCGCGTCGTTCTCCGGGGATCCCCGTCTCACCCGTTTCGAATTCGGCCTTTCCCTGCTCGCGCCGCTCTCCGCGCTGGAGAAGGAGGCGGCCGCGCTGCCGCCGGAGGCAGGGGATGAGGTGAAGATCCAGGCGGCCGCCCGCGCGCTCGGTCTCACGCCCGAATTGTCGGAGGTCGAGATTTCCGCGGCGGCCGCGGACCTCAGGTCTCTGCTGCGGGAATTCGCGGATGTGCTGGGGCCCATGGGGTTCGACCCGAAGGCGGCGTAGGGCCTGTTGAAACCGGCGACGAGCGAGAAGCAGGTGCGCGCGTGGCGCGCGGAAGCGCTGGCGGGGAACAGCGCCCCGCCTTCGGCGCGGCCGCTGCGCGCGCCGAAGGCCAGCCTGCAGGTACCTTTCGCCAGGGGGACAGTGGCGTTGAGTTACGAGGGGATCGCGGATTCGCCGCAGGTGATGGACTACCTGGCGCTGTCCCCGGGTGAGCCCCGGGTCGGAGGGGAGGAGCAGCCGATCGGGGCGCAGCCGGCCCGCAGAGATCCGTTTGTCTCCCGGATGCGCACCGCGTACGAATATGACCTGAACGCGGCCCTCAGCCTCAGTCTCGCCTATGAGAAGGTCGCGCGTCGGGGCGAGCAACTGTCCATGCTGGACACTGCGTCCTTCGCCTCGCTGGGGGTGGGCTACCGCCTCACCCCATCCACCTCCGTGAATCTCTCGTATTCATT
This sequence comes from Armatimonadota bacterium, assembly GCA_015486155.1. Classification (GTDB taxonomy): domain Bacteria; phylum Armatimonadota; class Hebobacteria; order Hebobacterales; family Hebobacteraceae; genus S016-27. The sequence continues at coordinate 4,073 of WFSF01000075.1, read as the reverse complement.
GCTCGAGTATTCCAACTACGTGACGGACGCGCCCTCGGTCCGCGACCACGTTGCCCAGACCGCAATTACTATCGAGTTCTAGCCGGGCGCGGCTGCTCGCGCTGCTGGCCGTCGCCGCATGGGCGGTCTTGCCGCCGGTCCCCGCAGAATCTTCTCAGGAGCCCGCGCGCGCGCGGGCCGACGTGGTGATCCTGGACCTGGACCGGGATCTCATCAAGGCCGAGGGGAACGCGTCGCTCTCCTTCGGGGATCTCTCCCTCCATGCGGATCGGATCGTCGCGGATCAGGGGAAGGGACATGTGGAGGCCGTCGGCGCGCTTTCGCTTCATCAGGGCGGGAGACGGCTTCAGGGCAAGAAACTGGAGTATGATCTGGAAAAGGATCGGGGCACGCTGACCGAGGCGAGGGTGGAGGAGCAGGGGGTGATCATCAGGGGGGACAGTATCGAGTTCTCGCCGGAAGGCATCACCGCCCACCACGCCACGATGACCACCTGCAACCTGCCCCATCCGCACTATCTCTTCAGCGCGCGGCGCATTTCGCTCACCGCCGAGCGGCCCGAGAAAGGCGGAACGCCGCAGTCCGGGGTGCTCACGCTGGAGCACGCGCGCACCACCTTCCGGGGGCACAGCCTGTTCACCATCCCCAGTTACTCGATTCCGGTGAGCCGCCTGCGCGAGCCGCGCTCCACGCCGTTGCCGGTGACCGGATTCAGCCGCGATGACGGGCCGTTCGCCTCCATCGCGTTCAATCTCGCCAAGCCGGGGGCGCAGACCACCGCGGATTTCAACTACCGCTATACCACCTATCGTGGCGTCCGCGGGCATCTGAAGCTGAAGCATCTCATGGGCAGCGCGGAGCTGGTGGCGGGGTATATTCGCCGGGATGACCTGGCCGACAAGGAATTGAGCCCCGACCAGATCGAGTACGGCACTCACAATGTGCTGGTCGACCGGGAGCCGGAATACGGGATCCGGGTGCCCGGAGTGCCGGTGGGACCGTGGCTGAATCTGCAGGCCGAATGGCTGAAAGGCACCTACTCGGAGCGCTATTCGCGCGCGGTGCACACCCGGGAACGCGCGGACCGGGACTCGGTGGGCGCGCTGATATCCACCACACCCTACCAGGTGGCGAAGGGCATCTACCTCAGCCATGCCTTCGGGTGGCGGCGGTCGCGCTATACGCCGGGCGATGACTTCACCACCCGGCTCACCCGCCATACAGTGAGCGTGGACACATCTTCAAGGGGGAAATTCTCGCTCTCGTATGTTACCCGGCGCGGCTCCGGGGAGACGCCCTTCCTGTTCGACGAGATCAGCATCGGCCGCGAGCTCTTCGGCAAGGCGTCCTACCAGATCACCCCGCTGTGGGGGGTGATCGTGGAAGAGGTGTACGACCTCGACGCGCGGGATGTGCAGGACATCGACCTGACCGTCACCCGCACCGCACACTGCCTCCAGTACGCGTTCGGATGGCGCAAGTCGCGGGGCTCGTTCTATTTCTCGGTGGGGTTGGCGCCGGTGTCGGAGTAGGGGAGGGATGAAGGTCGGGGCAATCTTCGCTGCCCCGCCGCCCCGCTTCTCCATGCATCCTTCGCGCAAGGCTTCGGAGCCCAAGGGATGCGTAGGAGAGGAAAGAGGTGACCCACAGGCAGGGTTGCCTGCGCCACTAACGGCCGGGCGCCTGCGGCGTCCGGGCTCGGGAGGACGGGATGGGCGGCGGGCGTAGGCACCATGCTTCGCCGAGGCTTTATATGGTAAGCTGTCCCGCCCTATCCTGCTTCGTCCGCCTATGGCGGACTACGCAGGACAAGCAGAACGGTGGTTTGGGCTCTCGTTGACCCCTGTTCGGCCCCGTGCTAGAATCGCGCTGTCATGTCCATCCGGGACGGGAGCGATTCCCCCAGCCTGTTTCCAGAGGAGAGGTCCGCGGGGCGGGCGGCGCCTCAGCCGCTGGCGGCGCGGATGCGGCCCCGCGACCTGGATGAGTTCGTGGGGCAGGAGAAGATCGTGGGCCCCGGGACCTGGCTGCGGCAGGCGATCGAGCGGGATGCGCTCTCCTCGGTGATCTTCTATGGGCCCGCGGGCACCGGGAAGAGCACGCTGGCGCTGATCATCGCCCGGTATACGAAGGCGCATTTCGAGAGTTATTCCGCGGTCACCTCCGGCGTGGCGGACATCCGCCGGGTGGTGGACCAGGCGACCAAGCGGATGAAGGTCTCCGGGCAGCGGACCATTCTGTTCGTGGACGAGATTCACCGCTTCAACAAGTCCCAGCAGGACGCATTTCTTCCCTTCGTGGAGGACGGCACCATCGTGTTGGTGGGCTCCACGACGGAGAACCCCTATTTCGAGATCAATGCCCCGCTGGTGAGCCGGTCCCGCATCTTCGTGTTCGAGCCGCTCACCGACGAACAGGTGGGGATGCTGCTGGACCGGGCGCTGGCGGACGAGGAGCGCGGGTTGGGAGAATTGAATCTGCGGCTGCGGCCGGAGGCGCGGGCCCATATCGTCAACCTCGCCAACGGGGACGCGCGCGCCGCGCTGAACGCGCTGGAGGCGGCGGCGCAACGCGCGGCCCAGGAGGGGAAGCGCACGATCACGCTTCCCATGGTGGAGGACGCGGCCCAGCGCCGCGCGCTCAAGTACGACCGGGCGGGGGATGCGCACTATGACGTCATCTCCGCCTATATCAAGTCCCTCCGGGGGGGCGACCCCGACGCCGCCCTCTACTGGCTGGCGCGGATGCTGGAGGCGGGGGAGGATCCGCGGTTCATCGTGAGGAGGTTGATCGTGCAGGCGGCGGAGGATGTGGGGAACGCGGACCCGATGGCCCTGGTGATCGCCAACGCGGCCGCGCACGCGGTGGAGTATGTGGGGCTGCCGGAGGCGCGGATTCCGCTGGCCCAGGCCACCATCTACGTGGCGACCGCGCCCAAGAGCAATGCCTCGTATCTGGCGATCTCCAGAGCGATCGGGGATGTGCGGAAGAAGGTGGCGCCCCCCGTGCCGAAGCATTTGCGGGGCACGGGGTATTCGGGGGCGAAGAAGTTGGGGCACGGAGAGGGCTATCTCTATCCGCACGATTTCCCCGGCCACTATGTGCCCCAGGAGTATCTGCCCAGGGGGACCAAGTCGCGGAGGTACTATGAACCGACCAACCAGGGGTTCGAGAAGAGAATCGGGGAGCGCATGAAGGAGTGGGAGCGCAGGCGGAGGGAGGCGGAGCAGAAGCGCCGGGAGGAAGAGGACGGGTGAGGCCCCGCGGGCGCGTGGTGGTGGCGATGAGCGGTGGGGTGGACAGCTCGGTGGCGGCCGCGCTGCTGGTGGAGCAGGGATATGAGGTGGTGGGGCTCACCATGCAGCTCCGGCCGCGGGAGGAGGACCCGCCCATCGGACTGAGAGGGTGCTGCGGGCTGGAGGCGGTGGAGGACGCCCGGCGCGTGGCGCGGGCGCTCGGAATCAGGCACTATGTGATCGATCTGCGGGACGAATTCGCGCGGCTGGTGATGGAGCCGTTCTGCGACGAGTATGTGCGGGGCCGAACGCCGAATCCCTGTATTGTCTGCAATACGCGGGTGAAGTTCGGGGCGCTGTTGCGGCGGGCCGAGGAGATGGGGGCGCGGTGGCGGGCGACCGGGCATTATGCGCGGGTGTGCCGGTTGGAGGACCGGGGGAGGTGGGCGGTGTGCCGGGCGGTGGACAGGCGCAAGGATCAGTCGTATGCGCTCTACGGGCTGAGGCAGGAGCACCTGGCGAAGGCGTTGTTTCCGCTGGGCGGGCTCCGCAAGGCGCAGACGCGGGCGCGGGCGAGGAAGCTGGGGCTGTCGGTGGCGGAGAAGCCGGACAGCCAGCAGATCTGTTTCGTGGCGGAGGGAAAATACGGCGATTTCGTGGCCCGGAGGCGGCCCGAGGGGGTGAGGCCGGGCCCGATTGTCGATCGGGAAGGCAGGCAGATAGGCAGGCATCGGGGAATCCCCTTCTATACGGTGGGGCAGAGGCAGGGGCTGCGGCTGGCCCGGAGGAGGCCGTGGTATGTGATTGGGATAGACGCGATGCGGAACGAGATAATAG
>WFSF01000074.1 GCA_015486155.1 Armatimonadota bacterium | reverse complement strand
GGTGAGGTTTGACGATTTCCGCACCATCACCCGCCAGACGCGTCTGCCGCGGCCGAGCGACCAGGAGGCGGCCGTGCGCGGGGCCGCGTGGCGGCTCCTGGACGGGGTGGAGCGCGGGGAGCGGGGGATCCGGCTGCTGGGCGTGAGGGCCTCCAACTTCGCGCAGGGGCCGCGGCAGGTGTCGCTCTTCGACCCGCGGGCGCAAAAGCGCGCACAGCTGGAGAAATCGCTCGCCTATCTGCGGAAGCGGTTCGGCCCGGACGCGGTCAGGTGGGCGCGCGATTACGAAAGGCGCGGGTGACTACCTTCGGGACGCCCCTATCCGGCGCGCCCCGCGGTGGAGCAGGCCGACGCGCTTGCGCCGGGGCGGCGCGGGAGTCGGTTGAGATTCCGGGGGCGCGGCCGGCTCCGGCGCGGCCGAGGCCGCCTTCTCCGGGGGCGGGGTTTCCGCAGTCTGCTTCTCAGCGCTCCGCGGGCGTCGCCGCCGGGGGCGCTTTTTCGAGGCGGCGGGGGAGGCCGCCTTCGGCTCGGCCGGCTCGTCCTGCTGTTGCTGCGCTTTCTCCGGCTCCGGCTTCGGCTCCGGTTGCTTCTTCTTTCGCCTGCGCCGACGCTTGGGTTTGGATTCGGGGGCGGGTTCCTGCTCCATGCCCTTCACGTGGCCCTTGAGGTAGGAGTGAGAGGCCTCGGTGATCACCACGGTGACGGGGCCGTCGGAGGGAAGCGGTCCCTGAATCTCCACCCGGACTCCCTCACACCATCCGTGCGCGGGCTCGCCTCCGACCTGGCGGGGCACCTCCAGGTGGGCCACCTCGATTTCCTCTCCCTTGGAGAAGAGCTTGACGGAGCGCGCCGCCTGCGCCAGGGGGAGGGCCGTGATGTCGTGCTCCTCCAGCCCCAGGGATTCGTCCGCCCTGACGTACACCGGCTTGCCCGCCATCGCGTCGAGGTGGGAGGAGCGCGATCCGTCGTCGCCCACCAGCACCGCGGCCACGGCCGGCGCCGCGCGCACGATCACGGTCTTCCGCTTCTCCTCCGCGCACAGTTTGCGCACCTCGCGCTCGATGCGCAGGGCGATGGTGAGCGGGGTGCGCACTCTCCCCAGGCCGCCGCAGTGCGGGCAGGTCTCGGTGAGTATGCCCATCAGGCTTTCGCCCCGGCGCTTGCGGGTCATCTCCACCAGCCCCAGCGGGCTCAGGTGCACGATCTTGGTCTTCTGGCGGTCCTTGGCCAGCAGGTCCTGGAAGGTCTTCATCACCTTCTGGCGGTCGCGGGCGCGGTCCATGTCGATGAAGTCGATCACGATGATCCCGCCCAGGTCGCGCAGGCGGAGCTGCCGCGCCACCTCCTCGGCCGCCTCCAGGTTGGTGCGCAGGATGGTGTCGGCGAGGCGCTTGCCGCCGGTGAAGCGGCCGGTGTTCACGTCTATCGCCGAGAAGGCCTCGGCCTCGTCAATGCTGATGTAGCCGCCCGCCCTCAGCCACACCCGCCGGCGCAGCAGCCGGTCGATCTCCTCCTCGATTCCGTACTTGTGGAAGATGGGCAGCTTGCCGCGGTAGCGCTTCACTCGCTTCCGGAGCTTCGGCGCGAGGTGGGCCACCAGTTCCAGCGCGTGGTCGTAGGCGCTCTTGGAGTCCAGCACCAGCTCGTTCACGTCATCGGTGAAGGCGTCTCGGATCACCTGGTAGGTGAGGGTGAGGTCCTGGTGGAGCACCGCGGGCGCGCTGGCCTTCGCCGCCTTCTTCATCAAGCGGTCGCGGAGGTCGAGCAGCACCTTCAGGTCGGCCTCCAGCTCCCGCTTGCCGTGGCCCTCGGCCTCCGTGCGGATGATGAGCCCGCACCCGGAGGGACGGAGCTGGCGGCCCAGTTTGCGCAGCCGGTCCCGCTCCTTGGCATCCTCGATGCGCCGGGAGACCCCTATCTGCCGCCCGTCGGAGAGCAGGAGCACCAGATAGCGGCCGGGGAGGGCGAGGCGGGTGGTGGCGCGGGCGCCCTTGTTGCCCACCGCGGCCCGCACGATCTGGACCACCACCTGCTGCCCCTCCTTGAGGCGGTCGGTGATCTTGCGGGAGCGGGGGAGGGGGGAGGAGGTGACCCCGGTCTCGGTGACGAAGCCCACGTCGTCGGCGCAGAGGAACACGTTTTTCTCCGCGCCGATGTCCGCGAAGGCGGCGTCCATGCCGGGCAGCACGCTCACCACGCGCGCCTTGTAGATGCTCCCCACGATGCGCGGGTCGCGCTCGATGTGGAGTTCCGCGAGCTGTCCGTTCTCCAGGATGGCCACGCGGGATTCGAGGTCCTCGGCGTTGACTATGATCTGTTTCTTCACTCGTTGCGCTCGCTTTCCGGTAGCCCGCGGCCGGGCTCGGTCAGACCCGGGGATGCCCAGGAGGCGCGCTCAGCGTCTCTGGCGCCGCCATCTTCTGCCTCGGGCCGCTCCCGGCCTGCGGTCGGCGCTGGGCCGGGTCGAGAGCTCGGTGCGGTGATATCTTCTGACGTGTTCGCGTTCGTCCAGCCCCAGCAGCGCGATCACCTCCTGCGGGCGCGCGCCCCCGTGGCTTCCGGTGCGCAGCCTCATGCGTAGCACCGGCCCGTCATCTCCCTCCCTCACCTCCAGGCGATGGATGAGAGGGCGGAGGTCCACCGTCCGCTCCGGCCGCTCGCCCCCGCGGTGTACGATGAGCTCCGGGCTGGCGAGGAGTTGATCCACGCGGCCCTGCAGGTCCTCACGGCCGACCGAGTCGCCAAGAGTTACCTCATATCCGGCGAGGTCAATGTTGCCGAAGGTCTCCTTCTTGCGGTAGGCGGGCAGGGCCCACACCTCGGTCACCTCCAGGCCGGGGGGCAGTTGCTCGTTGAGGCGCTGCTTGACCTCGTCCGCGTCCATCGCCTCGGTCACGTGGAGGGCGAAGAGCTCGGCGTCGCTGGTGGCGCCCAGGGGCAGGGGAGGGCCGAAGCTCAGCTTCGGGTGGGGGTTGTGGCCCTGGGTGAGGGCCAGCGGCAGCCCCGCGCGGCGCATGGCGCGCTCCAGGGTGCGCTTGACGTCGAGGTGGGAGATCCAGCGCAACTGCTCGCCCTTCCGGTATCGGCAGACGTACTGGGCCATCTCAGGCCTCCCCCCCACCGAGCGCCCGGTCCAGCTCCGCGCGGAGCGCGTCCTTGGCCGGGCCGCACGCGATGTGATCCCAGGCGAGGTCGGCGTCCCGCGGCAGCTCCTGGTGGGCGTAGTCCGAGAGGCGAAGTCCGCACTCGGCGAAGGCCTGCTCCCAGAGCGCGGGCTGGAAGTGTTCGCCCCAGGAGTCGAATTTCGCCCCCAGCTCCCAGGCGCGGTGGATGACCGCGCCCAGCCTGCGGTCCCCGCGGGAGACGGCCGCCTCCAGCGCGCTCACCGCGGGGTCGGTCCACGAGAGTTTTACCGCCCGCGCCCGCAGGGTCTGCTGGAGAATCCGCTGTTTTTCCGCCAGGGTCTCGGTCTCGTCCTGGCCCACCCACTGGAAGGGGGTGTGGGGTTTGGGGACGAAGCCGGCCACGCTCACCGAGATCTGCAGCCGGCCCCGCCGCGGCCCCAGCGCGCCGCGCCCGAAGTCCAGCAGCCGGTGAACCAGGTCGGAGATCGCCTCCACATCCTCGTTGGTCTCGGTGGGCAGCCCGATCATGAAGTACAACTTCAGCCTGAACCAGCCGGAGGAAAAGGCGGCGTCCGCGGCCGCGAACAGATCCTCCTCGGAGAGCCGCTTGCGGATCACCTCGCGCAGGCGCTCCGTCCCCGCCTCCGGGGCGAAAGTGAGGCCGCTCTTGCGCACCTTCTGGATCTGGTTGGCGATGGCGACGGAGAAGGCGTCCGCCCGCAGCGACGGCAGCGCCACCCCCACCCCCCGGCCGCCGAGGCGCTCGGTGAGGCCGGTGACGAGTTGCTCGATCCGGCTGTAGTCCACGCTGGTGAAGGCGAGCAGCGAGACCTCGTCGAAGCCCGTCGCCGCCACCGCCTCCTCCGCCTGGCGCAGCAGGGTGTCGAGATTTCGTTCCCGCCGGGGCCGATAGCACGCGCCCGCCTGGCAGAACCGGCACCCCCGCGCGCACCCGCGCATGATCTCCAGGGTGACCCGTGAGTGAACGGTGTCCAGATAAGGCACCAGTTGCTTTGTGGGAAATGGGGCGGCGTCCAGGTCGGCCACATAGCGCCGGACGAGGGGATACTGCGCGCCCTCCCGCGGGGTGACCGCGCCCACCGGCCCCGGCCCCGCAGGGGAGTACTGGTAGCGGTCGGGGAGGTAGACGCCGGGAATGGCGGCGAGCCGATCCAGAGCCTCCCGCCGCGGCGCGCGGGCGGCCTCCAGGATCTCGAGCAGGGCCTCCTCTCCCTCTCCCACCAGGAGGGCGTCGAAGAAGTCGGCCATTGGTTCGGGGTTGACCGCGCCCGGCCCGCCCCCGATCACCAGCGGATGCTCCTCCGTGCGGTCGGCCGCGCGGGGGGGGATGCCCGCCAGGTCGAGCATGTTCAGCACATTGGTGTAGGTGAGTTCATAGGGGAGGGTGACGCCGACCACGTCGAACTCGGACAGCGGTCTTCGGGACTCCAAGCTGGTGAGCGGCGCGCCGGCGCGGCGCAGCTCGGCCTCCATGTCGGTCCACGGCGCGTAGCACCTCTCCGCCAGGTAGTCGGGGTGGGAATTGACCACGTGATAGAGGATGTGGAGGCCGAGGTGGGACATCCCGACTTCGTAGACATCGGGGTAGAGGAGCGCGAGGCGAACGCGCGCGGCCGCCCAGTCCTTGTGGACCGCGTTCCATTCGCCGTCAGTGTAGCGCGCGGGCTTGTTGACCCGCGCCAACAGAGCCTCGAACTGCGAAATCTGCATCACTTCCCAGGCGCCTCCGCCTCCGGCGAAGGCGCCGCATCACCCGCTTGCCACCCCTGCGGCCCCGCGGGCCGCTCGTGGTCTCCCGTGCTTCGCGCCGCCGGGCGTCTCCGGTTTGTCCGTTCTCGCGCCCGGCGCGGATGTGTGGGGGCGGCCGCGCTAGGCGACCATCGCCTCCATCACCTCTTCCGGGATGTCGAAGTTGGAGTAGACGTTCTGCACCTCGTCCAGCTCGTCGAGCGCGTCCAGCAGGCGAAGCGTCTGCTGGGCCTGTTTCTCGTCGAGCGTCACCCGCGTCTGGGGGAGCATGGTCACCTCTGCGCTTTCCACGGTGATCCCGGCCTCCTCGAGCGCCTTCTTCACCGTCTCCAGGTCCCCCGGCGCGGTGCGCACCTCGTAGGAGGTGTCCTCCGTGATCATGTCCTCCGCGCCGGCCTCCACGGCCGCCTCCAGCACGCGCTCCTCGGAGGCCGCCTCCCTGGGCACGATGATGACGCCCTTCTGGTCGAAGAGCCAGGCCACGCAGTTGCTCTCCCCCAGGTTGCCGCCGTTGCGGCCGAACACGCTGCGCAGGTCGGTCACGGTCCGGTTGCGGTTGTCGGTGAGCACCTCCACCAGCACCGCCACCCCGCCGGGGCCGTACCCTTCATAGGTCAACTGCTCGAGGACCGCCCCCTCGATCTCGCCGGTGCCGCGCTGGATCGCCCGCTTGACGTTGTCCTGGGGCATCCCCGCGGCCCGCGCGCGGTCCATGGCGATGCGGAGCCGGCTGTTGCTCTCCGGATCACCGCCTCCGGCGCGCGCCGCGGCCATGATCTCCCGGGTGATCTTGGCGAAGGTCTTGCTCTTGCGAGCGTCCTGCGCCTGCTTGCGCAGCTTGATGTTGTGCCACTTGGAATGTCCAGCCATCGGTCAGCTTACCCGCGCTGATTGTAACGGATAAGGCGGAGGGTTGGCAAGTGGGGGGCGAAACGCGCATTGATCGGTCTGGAGGGCGGGGATATAGGGCCGCCCATTTCCGGCGACGCGCGGCGCATGCGTCGCCGGATGGATCCCTCGCGCTATTACGGCCGAGCGCCTGCGGCGCCCGGGCTCGGGAGGACAGGGGGGAAACCTGCACAGGCAGGGTGCCCGCCAGAGGCGGATCCGAGACCTGTGCTACTGGATGGTAGGGCACTGGAAAACGCCCCGCCCTATCCTGCTTCGTCCGCCTGTGGCGGACTACGCAGGACAAGCAGAACGGCCGCGCCCCCCCTTGTCCCATCTCGCGCACATTTGTCGAGGTGCGCGCTAACATCGGCCTGGGGTATGGGTTAGATTACGGGCGCGAGGGTGTTACGCCCTCGCCTCGAGTTCCGCCTCGGGGCGCGGTGATTCCCCAGCTCACCGCACCCCGCCTTGGGCGTGGGTACGGAACCCCCTCTTCCGGCCTGCGCCCTCTTTCTTGGGGGACCGGGGAGTTCAGTCGAGGCCGACTCCGGCCGCGCGCGCTGCCTTCATCACATGGGCTCGGGCGCGGTCGTATTCCTCGGCCGTGCCGAGGTGCTCCAGCAGGACCGGCGGGTCCTGAGGCAGGGCGGAGATGCGCCGCAGGTAGGTGGGGATGTCGAATCCTCCCTCGCCGGGCAGCACCTCGTCCAGGTGGACGGTGAGCCGGTCGTCGAGGCGGATGTCCTTGAGGTGGCAGGAGACGATCTCCGGCCCCAGTTCGTCGAAGCACTGGTTGATGAGGGCGGTGGTGTCGTAGTAGCGGCGGGGGCTGTTGACGATGTTCACCACGTCGAGGTGGACGCCGAAGGCGGGGCGGTCCACCGCGGAGATGAGGGCGCGGTAGGAGTCGGGGCCGTCCGGGATCATGTTGGGCATCATCTCATAGGTGAGCTTGGCCCGCCGGGGCCGCGCCTCGTCAATGATGTGCCGGGCGTTCTCCACTATGGCCTCGAAGGTGTCCGGCGAGAAGTTGTCGGGGTGGGGGCCGGCCCAGTATTCGGGGTTGCGGCCGCCGGCGATGTTCACCACGCACAAGGCCCCCACTTCGTCGGCCAATGCCAATCCCTCGACCATCGCCTTCAGGTTGCGGGAGCGCTCCTTCGGGTTCGGGTCCAGCAGGTTGTTCCAGACTCCCACCTCGGCGATCACCACGTCGTGCCGCGCGAAGGCCCGTTCGATCGCGCGCAGGCGCGCGCGGTCCCCGAGATCCGCCTCCGGGCAAAAGGCGGCGCGGTAGCCGAGCCGGCGGTGGGCCAGGGCCAGTTCCTCGGGGTCTTCGCTGTCAACGAACACGGGGGCGCCGAGTCTCATGGGGCATGCTCCTTGTCTTGGTTGGTCGGGCGGGATGGGGTGCAGCCTCCGCTACATGAACAGGTCGGCGAGGCGTCGGCTGCGCTTGTCGAGGGCGGTGAGGTCCTCGATCAGGTATCGGTTGCCGTCGGCGTCTCGGATCAGCACCCGGTTCCGCCCCACATACCAGATGGACTCCGAGCGGCCGACCACATCGAAGGCCGCCCATCCGCGGTCGGTCTCCACCTCCCAGTGGGCGATGCCCATGCGCTCGTCGATGCGGATGATGCGGGTGATGCGGGGCATGAAGTAGGCCTGGTCCAGGGCCCGAAGGAGGATCTCCCTGGACTCCCGGTCCAGCCGCCGCGGGTTCTCGATGAGCCCGATGTCCTCGTTCTCCGGGGTGCGCAGGTAGACGAATCGGTTGGGCCGGGAGATGGGGAAGACGGGAACCACGCGGACGTCCGTGTGGACGGTTCCGTCCGCCAGGTGGAGCTCGATCTGGTTCTGCGCGTTCATCCGCAGGCGGATGTCGGCCGGCCGCAGGACGACCAGCTCGGCGTTCTGGGGTGAGGAGAGGATGTCCTCGACGGTCTGTCCGCTCATCGGCCGCCCCTTCCCTTTTTCCTCGGTCTGGCCCCGATCTCCGCGGGCTCGCGGGAGCCGAGGCTCTGGGCCGCCACCAGCCCCGCGTAGACGCCGCCCTTGGCGACCAGTTCTTCGTGAGTGCCCAGCTCGGTGATCCTGCCCTCCTGTATCACCACGATCCGGTCTGCATTGCGGAGGGTGGAGAGCCGGTGGGCGATGGCGAATGTGGTTCTGCCCTTCACCAGCCGCTGGATGGCCTGCTGGATCAGGAGTTCCGTCTCCGTGTCCACGGAGGAGGTCGCCTCGTCGAAGATGAGCAGCCTCGGGTTGTGGAGGATGGCGCGGGCGATGGAGATGCGCTGCCGCTCGCCGCCGGAGAGCCGCACTCCCCGCTCGCCGACCTGGGTGTCGTAGCGGTCCGGGAAACTCATGATGAAGTCGTGCGCGTTGGCCGCCTTGGCGGCCGCGATGATCTCCCGCTCGGAGGCGTCGCCGCGCCCGTAGGCGATGTTATCGGCGATGGAGCCGTGGAACAGGAAGGGCTCCTGTAGCACCATGCCGATCTGGCTGCGCCAGGAGCGGAGGTCGTACTCCCGCAGGTCGTGGCCGTCCACCCAGATGGTGCCGCGGTCCGGGTCGTAGAACCGGCAGACCAGGTTGACGATGGTGGTCTTGCCCACCCCGGTACGGCCCACCAGCCCGATCATCTCCCCGGGCTGCACCTCCAGATTGATGTCGAAGAGCACCGGAGAGCCGTCCTCGTAGCTGAAATAGACGTGGTCGAAGGTGATGTGCCCCTGGACATCATGGGCCGGCAGATACTCCCTTTGCCGGTCCACCTCGGGCTGGGTGTCCAGCACCTCGAACACCCGCTCGGCCGCGGTGGCGGCGAACTGGAACCGCTCGTACATGTTGCTGATCTGCCCGATGGGGCCGTAGAGCTGCCACAGGAAGGCGGTGAAGGCGAAGAGGGTGCCGATGTCCATGCCTCCCCGCAGGGCGAGGCTCCCGCCGAAGCTCCAGATCATCAGGGAGCCGAAGGAGGTGATGAGGGCGATGCCGGCCATGAATCCGGCCCGCAGGCGGGCGGCCTGGATGCTGGTCTGGGTGTATCCCTCGTTGCGGATGTCGAATCGCTCGATCTCCCGGTCCTCCTGGGCGAAGGCCTTCACCACGCGGATGCCGGGGATGGCGTCCGCGAGCACCGCCTGCATGCCGCCCATGCGCCGGCGGGCGCTCCGGTAGTAGCGGCGCACCTGTTTGCGGATGACCGTGGTCAGCAGGACGATGAGAGGAACGGGCAGCAGAGTCAGCAGAGTCAGGGCGGGCTGCATGTGGAGCATGAAGATGAGGATGATGATCACGGTGAATATCTGCACCACGATGTCCGGCAGGTAGGAGGCGATGAAATCCTGGATGTGCCCGGTGTCATAGGTCAGGCGGGACATGAGCTGCCCCGTCTGCCTTCGCTCGTAGAAGCCCACCGCGAGCTGGTGGAGGTGGCGATAGGTCATGGATCTGACGGAGGCCACCACGCGCTGGCCCAGCCAGGCGAGCAGGTAGGCGCGGGCATAGGTGAACGCCGAGCGCGCCACGTAGATGGCCGCCAGCAGCCAGATCACGGGCCCCAGGGGCTTGAAATGGTTTATCAGCACCTCGTTGATGAGGTAGCGGGTCACCATGGGCGGCAGCACCGAGACGAGCGCCGCGCTGGTGGCCAGGAAGATCCCGAGGAGGGCGTGCCAGCGATAGGGGCGCACTAAGCCCAGCATCCGCCAGATGATCTGGGTGCGGTTGAGGCAGTCCGGGCAGACGCCGTCTTTGCGCAGCACCCGGCCGCAGATGGGGCACCGCGGTGCCCCGCGCTCGCCGACATCCCCCGTCAGCTCGGCCGGCGGCTGTCCCGCCTTCTCCCGCGCCTCGGTGGCGAGTTGTACGAATACATGCCCGCTCTCCTCCACCTCGCGGGCGAGGGAGCGGGTGAAGCGGCACAGCGTGGTGGTCTGTCCGCAGCACACCATGTCCAGCCGGCCGTTGCCCACGAACTCCCGCAGCACCAGGCGTTCCACGTCCTCCAGCGGGGCCTCGGCCTGGAGTTGGATGCCGTTGGCGTCCCAGCGGAGGGCCACCAGCTTGCGGTCGGTGGCGATCACCCAGGCGTCCCCGAAGTGCCCGGGCCCGTGGAGGTCGGCGTACTGGACCTGCCGGATCTCCTGGCCCGGCAGGTGCTCGTCGAGCCACTGGTGGACCTCCCGGGGGAGCCCCAGCTCGGAGAACGGCTCTTCTTCAGTTTTGTTCAGGGTTGGGATGCGCATCTAATCTCTATTCTCTATGTCCCACCGCGGCGGTGGGCAGCCTGGGGCCGCGGGACCGCGGGGCCTTCCGCGGACGTTTTTCAATTATGTTACCCTCTTGCCATGCCCGAGGCAGACCTTCGTGTGCGCCGCCTCCCCGTTGGCTTCAACCTGGGGCAGGAGCGTCCTGCCTCGATCGCAAACAAGTAGGGGACACTAGCACAATAGACTGCCGCACCTGCCATAGTGTTCCAGGGCGGCACATTCCATCCTGGGGGTAGAGTAGAGCATGGTCAACTGGGAAAATACCTTTCACGAGGTGGAGCAGGCGAAGCCGGAGATCGCTCTCCTGCCCATCGGATCCATCGAGCAGCACAGTTACCACCTGCCGCTGTGCACGGACTACTACGAGGCCCAGGCGCTGGCCGAGCGGGTGGCGCGGGAGCTGGGGAACTGCTATCTCCTGCCCGCGCTGCCGGTATCCTGCTCCCGGGAGCACTCCGACTTCCCCGGCACCCTGTGGCTGAGGCCGAGCACCCTGGCCGCGGTGATCGAGGACCTGGTGGAGTCTCTGCGCCGTCAGGGGATAGGCAAGGTGGTGGTGCTGGTGGCCCACGGGGGCAACTGGATAGTCAAGCCGGTGGTGCGGGAGATCAACCTCGACCGCAAGGGCGTCCACGTGATCTTCACCACCCCGGACGCCTTCACCGTGCAGCAGGGAGGCTTCGAGGAGCTCCACGCGGGGGGAGTGGAGACCTCGCTCATGCTGGCCATCCGACCGGACCTGGTGAAGCTGGACCGGGCGAAGCCGGATTTCGCCCCCTCGCAGGGGCGGGAGTTCTTCGACTACACCGGCCTCCGGCCCGTGAGCCCAGACGGCCTCTGGGGCGCGCCCAGCAAGGGCAGCGCGGAGCAGGGGGAGCAGATACTGCGGGACGCCGTGAAGCGCACGGTGGAGTATATCCGCAACACCTTCGCGGAGATCGAGCGGGTAGAGCGAGAGTTCGGCGAACGCGGGAAGACGCAGGAGACGCGGGAATGATAGCATTGCTATACGCGGTGGCCGCGGGGCTGGTGGTCGCCACCGCCTCGGTCGTGGAGAAGGTGGGGCTGACCACGGCCCAGCCCTATGCCGGCCTGTTCATCCGCACGGGGGCCATCGCTACCGTGCTGGGGGTGTCGCTGGTGCCGTTGAACAAGTACGTCGACTGGCACGGGCTCGACGGACGGACCATGTTCTTCCTGGGTCTGGGAGGCGTGCTGGCCGGCCTGGTGGCTCATTTCCTCTACTGGCAGAGCCTGAAGGTCACCAGCCCGGACTACGCGGTGCCCATCATGGTGGGAACCAGCCAGGCCGCGGTGGTGGTGTTGAGCCTTGTCCTGCTCCGGGCGCGCGTTTCCGTGGGGCAGGTGCTGGGAGTCGGGATGGTGATCGCGGGGATCGCGCTGATTCAGCTGCTCAAGCCCCGCTGACCCCACACATACCAACGGAACCCGCCACCGACGGATTCCGTTGGCGACGCCACTCATGATGACGTGACGGACGGGGCTGTTTCTCATTGTTTGAGACGAGCGAAGGGCGCGGCCGATTCCATCCCGGCCCTCTGGGCTTAGGGACCTTTGCCCGCCACGCAAGCGAAGCTTGCGGAGAGTGGTTCGTTTGTGTGAGGTGATTTGGCGGGGATGGGTATCCCCGCCCTATCCTGCTTCGTCCGCCTATGGCGGACTACGCAGGACGAGCAGAACGGCCGGCGGGGCATCGGAGAATGCCCCGCCCTACAGCAAGCACAGGTGGGGCACCTGTGCTACTGAAAGGCCGGCGGGCATAGGTATGCCCGCCCTACAGCAGGGCCGCGGTCTGCGACATCGGAGACTCTCACTCAGCCTGTGCCGGCGAGACGACACATCCGCCCTATCCTGCTTCGTCCGCCTATGGCGGACTACGCAGGACGAGCAGAACGGCCGGCGAGGGAACTTCGCCCTGCGCGGGGAAGTCATATCAGGGCAGGGAGGGGGCATACCAGGAGGCCGCATGAGGACGGTTGCGTTGCTGGCGGTGGCGTTTCTCTCCGGCGCGGTGCTGATGGCGCTGGAGATCGCGGGCAGCCGGCTGTTGTATCCCCACTTCGGGGGCAGCATTTTCACCTGGGCGAGCCTGATCGGGGTTTTTCTCGCCGCGCTCAGCATCGGGTATTTCCTGGGAGGCAAGCTGGTGGACCGGTTCCCCTCCTCGGGGCTGCTGGCCGCGCTTCTGCTGGCGGCCGGCGGCTATGTGTTGCTCCTGCCCAAGTACAGTTGGGGCCTGTGCGACGCGCTGGCCGCCCGCGACCTCGACGCCCGCCTGGGGCCGCTGCTGGCCGCGACCATTCTTTTCTTCATTCCGGGGGTGCTCATGGGAACCACCTCGCCGTTCGTGATTCGCCTCACCGCGCGCGCCCTCGAGCGGGTGGGGGAGACCGCGGGCGCGGTGTATGCGCTCTCCACCTTGGGCAGCATTTTCGGCACCCTGGGGACCGCTTTCTACCTCCTCTCCTACCTGGGGATGAGAAACATCCAGTATCTGCTGGGGCTGTCTCTTATACACATCTCCGAGCCC
>WFSF01000073.1 GCA_015486155.1 Armatimonadota bacterium | reverse complement strand
ACACTCTTTCGTGCTGAAGGGGCGGAGAGCGATCCTCTACGGCGGAAAGGTAGCCTACGACTCCCTGTCTCCCTCCCGCTGGCAGGCGGTCCTCGCGGAGCTCAAGGCGGCCGGGATGAATCTGGTGGGCATCACGGTGCCCTGGCGGCGCCACCAGGCGCGGCCGGACGCGGTCGATCTGTCCACACTGAAGGCGTTTCTGTCCCTGTGCGATCAAGAGGGACTATGGGTGGAGGCGGAGATCGGTCCCTATGCCGGGGAGAACTACCCTGGCGGGGGCGTCCCCGCTTGGGCGCGCGCACTCCCCTCTCAGGCCGCGAAAACGGCTGCCGTGGAGGCGTGGATAAAGGAAGTCGCAGGCGCGCTTCACGCGCACGACATCGCGCAGGGCGGCTCGCTGGCTGCGGTGATGGTGAGGCCGCTGCCGGGAGGTTCCGCGAAAGAAACGAGCGCGAGACTGACGCGGCTCGCCGAGATCCTCCGCGCGGAGGGAGTATCGGCCCCGATCCTGACCGCCAATCTGCCGGCCGCACGCAATGGCGACGCCCGGAGCATGGCCGACATCCTGGACACCCTGTCGTTCTATACGGCCCCCGGAAACGCAAAGCTGGTGGCCGAGGTCGGAGCCCTGAGCAGGGATGAAAACGGCCCCGCGGTGGTCTCCGGACTCCCCGGCCACTACGGTGACGCGTCGGGAGCGATGTGGTCGGCGGGATGGGTCAAAGCGGCGCTGGCGGCGGGCGCGAAGATGGTGTTGGTGGACGACTTCGCCGCAGGCGCTAACCCGGAGAGCGGTCTCGTGCGCGGCATTCGAGCAGAAGACAACGTGATCCGGGCCTCCGGGGCCCGCACCATCGGGCTGGACGAACTGCGGCTGGTGGGGGCGATGTTGCAGAACATGGGCCCCGCGCTGGCCGGGGCAATGGAGGCGAAGGGAGCAGTCACATGCGACACGCCGGGAGTGCACGCCATGGCGCGGCTGGGCAAATCCGGCGGCGCCCTTTTCCTGGTGGACACGAATGGGAAAGATGCGCATCAGGTGCGCTGCGCCTTTACCAACCCGCAGACCGGGGAGCAGATGGCGATCCCGGAGGCGGGCGCAATCACGCTGCCCGCGGGGGCCGTGAAGGCGTTTCCCTTGAACCTGCCGCTCGGGCGCGGCGTGCTGCGCTACTCGACCTCCGAGGTGCTGGGGGCGGCGAAGGTGGGAGAGCGGACGGTGCTCGTGGTTTATGGAGAGCCGGACACCGCGGGCGAGATCTCGCTCTCCTGGCCCGGCCCTCCCCTGGTCGTGGGCGATCTCATCCGCCAGGATTGGAACTCTGCGAAAAAGGTACTGACGCTGGACTACTTCCACAGCGACCAGGACAAATGCGTCCTGGTGGACAATCTGGAGATCCTGATTCTTTCGCGCGCGCGGGCGCGAAACGCGGCCATCGTCGGAGACAAGAAGGCCGCGGTGGTGGTGAGCGCGGGCGCCCACTTCGCAGGGGGCTCCCGGTGGCCGGACAAGGTCCAGATGGCCCTCTCCTGTGGGCCCGGCGAAGCGCAAGTAACCGCACTCACCCCCCACAAACCGTCCGCGGTGCTCGTAGACGGCAATCCGGTGGAGTGCAAGTTCGCAACGCCCGAGCGAATGGCCGCTTTCTCCCTCTCGACTAAGACGTTCGAGCAGGAGAGTGGTCCGCACTCGGTATGGCAGCGACTGGGGCGGGCGATCATCGGCGGTCCTCCCCTACTCCGGGCCGAGTTCGACCGGAGTTGGTTCATGGGGGAGCCCATCCTCGGAGACGCCGCCTGGCAGCCCGTGAAGGCCACCGCGCGCGGGCCCGACGACCTCGGCGCCTCCCCCGGCGGATTCCTCGCGCTGCGGGCCCGCTTCGACCCCGCGGGGCGCACGCGGATCTCGGTCGACCCGCGAGGGGCGCGGGTGCTGGTCTTCCTGAACGGAAAGTTCATCCCGGACCTGTCGTGGCAGGAGGGGCCGGCGGAGGCGCTCCTCGGGGACGAGTTGGCGCTCGGAGAGAACGAAGTATTGCTCCTTATGCAAGTCCCGGCCCCGGCGCCCGGAAAGAAGGGGGCCGTGCAGAGGCCGGCCGGCTTCCCGACGGTGGCCGCGGTCGGGGTGGACGGCGCATCGCCCATCGGAGGCTGGGAATATCGCCTCGGACTCCTCGGCGAAGCCCGCGGCTGGACCGCGCAGAAGTTGAATGTCACCTCGTGGCACTTCATCCGGTTCGGTCCCTGGCAGCGGCAGGGCCGCGACTTGCAGAAAGTGTCCGGCATCGGGTGGTATCGCATTCCCTTCAGGATTCCCAAGCCGCGGCAATGGACGATACCCTACCGCGCGGTCGTCACCGTCACCGGGGCGGCGACGGTCTATCTGAACGGTCACCTGCTGGGCTTCTGCCCCGATGACGGAGCCTACTCCTTCGATATCCCCGGCGACTGGCTGACCACCGATGGCGACAACGCGCTCGCCATCGCGGTGTACGGCGCGAGCAATGACCTGGGGCTGCGGCGAGTGGAGGTCGCCGCCGACCGTGAGCACATGACCAAGCGGCGGGCGATAGAGATCAGTTTCTGACCGACAGCGGGGCTGCGCAGTGCTGAAGATGGGTGAGGCGGAGGTCCAGGCCGCAGCCAGGATCCTTCGCAGCGGAGTATTGTTCCGTTACGGTGACCCGAAGCAGGGGCACCCCAATGAGTGCGCCAAGTTCGAGCGCGAACTCGCGCGGAAACTCGGCAAGAAACACGCGCTGCTGGTAACCAGCGGCACGGCCGCGCTGATCTGCGCCCTGGCGGGGATGGAGGTCGGACCCGGCGACGAAGTGATCGTACCCGGATACACCTTCATTGCCTCCGCGTTGGCCCCGCTGGCGGTGGGGGCGTTGCCGGTGATCGCGGAAATAGACGAATCGCTGACGCTCGACCCGGCGGATGTGGAGGCGAAGCTCAGCGCGCGCACCAAAGTCATCATGCCCGTGCACATGTGCGGCCTGCCGGCCGACCTGGCGGCGATCCGGCGCCTGGCCCGGCGCCACGGGGTGAAGGTGTTGGAGGACGTCTGCCAGGCAGGCGGAGGCTCGTTCCGAGGGCGGCGCCTGGGTTCACTTGGAGACGCGGGTGCCTTCAGCTTCAACTTCTTCAAGAACATCACCGCGGGTGAGGGCGGCGCGGTGGTCACCGACGACCCGCGCATCTTCAGCCGCGCCATCATCCATCACGACGGCGGTCTCGGCTTCTGGGAGCACGGAAAAAAACTCTCCTCCCCTCTCTTCGCAGGCTGGAACTTCCGGGCGAGCGAGCTCCAGGGAGCCATTCTGAGGGTGCAGCTGCGACGCATCGACGGGCTGTTGAAACGTAACCGCGCGCACAAGGCGAAGATGATGAGCGCGCTCGCCGACCACCCGAAATTGACCTTCATCAAACACCACGACCTGGCCGGCGACTGCGCCAACGTGCTCGGGTTCTATTTCCCCTCCGAGAAAAAGGCGCGGGCCTTCATCGCGGGCATGGCCCACCAGGGGGTGTGGACGTGGACGCCGATCGATTCCGGCCGGCACGTGTACTCCAACTGGGAACCGGTGATGGAGCAGCGGGGTTCCTATCATCCTGCGCTCGACTCCTTCAAGCGCCCGGAGAACCGGGGCTCGAAAGCGCGCTACACGCCGGACATGTGTCCCCAGACGCTCGATGTGCTCAGTCGCACCGTATTTTTAGACATTCGTCCGGAGTGGAAGGCGGCCGACGTGCGTAAGCGCATCCGCGCGTGTGAAGCGGCGGCCGGGGATCTGTAGGACGAAGCAATCCTGTTTCCCCGCCTGAGAGGACCGCGCATTCATGGCGACGCGCTTCGCGTGCGTCGCCGGTTGGATCTCCTTCACTTCGTTCAGGACAGGCCTCGCGTT
>WFSF01000072.1 GCA_015486155.1 Armatimonadota bacterium | reverse complement strand
GCTGATATCGGTGATAGGGACCTGGATGCAGATGGCGGCCCAGGGGTGGCTGGTGCTGGATTTGAGCAATTCGCCGTTCATGCTGGGGGTGGTGGGGGCGTGCGCCTCCTTCCCCATGCTGGTGTTCAGCCTGCCGGCCGGGGTGATCGCGGACCGGGTCAGCAAGCGCAATATCGTTCTCGTCACCCAGACGGCGGCGATGGCGCAGGCCTTCGCGCTGGCGGGCTTGGTGTACAGCGGGCTCATCCAGGTGTGGCACGTGATGGTGTTGGCGGGGGTGCTGGGGACGATCAATGCCTTCGACATGACCACCCGGCACGCCATGGTGATCGAGTTGGCCAGCCGCGAGGACGCGCTGAACGCGGTCTCCCTGAACTCCACCGCGTTCCAGACGGGCCGCATGCTGGGCCCGGCAATGGGAGGGCTGCTGATGGCGAAGGCGGGGGTGGCGGCGTGCTTTCTGGTGAACGGCATCACCTTTCTGCCGTTGGTGGCCGGGCTGTTGTTCATCGCGCCTCGTCCGCCGGGCGGCGGGGCGACGGGAGCCCTGATCCCGCACATCGGGGAGGGGCTGCGGTGGGCGGCCGGCCGCGCGGTGCCGCGCACCCTGTTGGCGCTGCTGGGCGTGTCCAGCCTCTTCGCCATGCCCTACATGGTGCTGTTGCCGGTGCTCGCCCGCGATGTG
This sequence comes from Armatimonadota bacterium, assembly GCA_015486155.1. Lineage (GTDB taxonomy): Bacteria > Armatimonadota > Hebobacteria > Hebobacterales > Hebobacteraceae > S016-27. The sequence goes on along the minus strand of WFSF01000072.1, from coordinate 16,902 downwards.
TTCCACGTGGGGCCGGAGGCCTATGGGGTGATGTTCGCGGTGCCGGGAGTGGGCGCTTTCCTGGCGGCGGTGACCCTGACCGCGCGGGGCCACCTGTGGCGGCTCGGCGCGATCGCCACCTTCGGCTCCATCTTCTTCCCGTTGATGCTGGGAGGGGTGGCTGCGGCCCCCGCCTACCACGCGGCGCTGGTGATGCTCTTCCTGCTGGGCGCGGGCGCGATGAGTTTCAACGTGGTGGCCAACACCGCCCTCCAGAGAATGGCGCCGGACGACCTGCGGGGGCGGGTGATGAGCCTGCGCACGCTGGTGTTCGCGGGCCTGCGGCCCTTCGGCAACCTGGAGATAGGCGGGGTGGCGGAGTGGATCGGGCCGCGGCTGGCCCTGGGCGCGGGCGCGGCCGCCTGCCTCGCCTGCGCCTTGCTCGCCTGGTGGCGGGTGCCCGAGTTGCGCCGCAGCGAGTGACCGGCCGCGGGAAAGAGACAGGAATCCGCCCGCGCGCGGATAAGCCAGGCGCAGGAAGAACCCGGCGCAAGGAGGTGCTGTGATGAGAATTGACGCGCACACCCATGGGGACATCGAGAAGTTGAAGGGGTCGCCGGCCGACTACGTGGCCCAGTGCCGGAAGCAGGGGATCGAGCGGGCGGTGCTGATCGCCGACCCCGAGCCTTGCCGCAAGGCCTATGAGGCGATGCCCGATTTCATCATACCGGTGCCCTGGGTGGACATCGATGCGGTGAGCGTGAAGGAGATCGGCGAGTGCTTCGACTGGGGCGCGAAGGGAATCAAGTTCATCGACCCCCAGTTCTCCTATGGCGATCCGCGCTATGACCCCATCTATCGGACCATCGCGGAGCACGGCAAGGTGTGCATGTTCCACACCGGCTACCTGGCGCGGGGCCTGGACGAGTTCGGCGTCCCGAAGAAGCCGCGCCCCACGGATATCTCGCTGATGCGGCCGGCCGCGGTGGACTGCATGGCCCGGCGGTTCCCGAAATTGAAGATATTGATGGCCCACTTCGGCAATCCGTGGTGGGAGGAGGCGTGGAAGATCACCTGGTCCAATCCGATGGTGCACGCGGAGCTGAGCGGGGGCACCGCCTATCAGCGCTCGCTCCTGATGTGGCGGGAGATCTTCGCGCCGAACGGCAACCTGGACACGCAGACCTTGAACAAGGTGCTGTTCGCCAGCGACATCGTCATCTTCGAGCATCCCGGAGAGGAGGGTTTTCAGCCCTATTTCGAGTTCTACGACAAGCTGCTCGACGCGGTGAAGGCCCCTGAGGAGCTGCGGGAAAGGGTGAACCGCGGGACCGCGATGGAGCTGTTCGAGCTGGATTAGGCGCGGCTCACTCCGGCAGGGCCAGGTCCTCCATGCCGGGCAGGGCGCGGAGGCGCTCGCTCTCCTTGAGCACGCGCTTGGTCTCCGGGTCCACCGCGCGGAGCGCGCCGTCCACGGTGCGGGTTTCGAGGCGGCCGGCGGCAAACGGGTTGCCCTTGAGGTGGGGCGCGTCCAGCACGCCCAGCCGGATCGCCTCGGCCAGCACCCGCGGGCTGATGAGCGGGTCCTCCTCCCCTGCCCCGAGGGTGCGCAGCGCGGTGAGCAACACCTCCGCCTCGGCCAAGAGTTCCTCCTTGCGCTCCTGCACCTTGGGATCGGCCGTGGGGTCGGGCATCCCGAAGAGGCAGTTGCGCAGGACGCCCCGCACGATGTGGCAGCTCTCGATCACGTCGTCCGCGGTGGCCGCGTGGTCCCCCTCGCAGAAGGCGACCACGTGGATGATGTGGGGACGGAGGCCCAGGGCGAGCACCGTGGAGGCGGCGAGCTGTCCCTTGGCCACCTGGGGGTCGGGGGAGAAGTGGAGCAGCCCGGCCCGGACCTGCCGCATGGAGACGAAATCCTCCCCGTGCAGGCTCTCCACCATCTCCATCTGGGCCAGCAGTTTCGCCAGGTCCATGCCCCCGTACATGGAGGGGGGCGAGTTGAACATGTACTGCGCGATGTAGTGTTTGACGCCCATGGCGCGCGCGTTGTACGCGGCCAGGTAGGCCATCACCACGGAGAGGGTGTCGTGGGAATCCCTCATGCTCCAGTGGTGGGCCTCGTTCACCTCCACGGGGATGCCGCGCTCCGCGTACCAGCGCATGGCGGCCTGGTTCTCCGCGATCGCCTCCTCTGGGGTGCGCTTGGAGCGGCCGTCCAGCGCGTTGTACCAGCACAGCGGGATTGCGCCCCAGGCGTTGTTGATGGTCTCCAGCGCGAGCTCCGCCCACTTGATGAGGTCGCGGGTGCCGGAGTAGATGCGCAGCAGCGGGTAGTTTCCGGTGCGGCTCGCCTGGTAGATGCGGACCAGGTCCTCCCGGGTGCGGAGGGGCACTCCGCCGGAGCCGTCCAGGGCGGGGTCCATCTCCTCGGGGCGGAAGAACGACTCCTGGGCGTTCTGGTCGGGGCCGAGGGAGATGACGTCCAGCACCTTGGCCTCCGCGATCCGGCGCACCCCCTCGATGGTGTCCTCCAGGCTGGGAAGGCCGAAGTGGTGCCGGAGCAGCGGGTACGGCTTCTTCTTCTCCAGGCGGGCGAGCTGGGTGGAGCCGAAGTCCTCCGGCTCCGCGCTCACCCGCTCTCCCTTCAGGTAGGCGGCCACCTCCTCCGGCTCCTCCAGGCCGGAGAAACAGCGCTCGAACCAGCCCTGCTGCTCGGCCACCGCGCACACGGGGGGAGTGCCGGCGAAGACGAACCTGCGGTCGGCGAGCCCCTCTTTCTCCAGCCTCCAGCGAAGGTCCTCGAGCAGCCTCCCGGCCACCTCGGGGGTAAGGCGGTAGCTGATCCCGACCAGGTCGGGATCGCGCGCGCGGATCTCCTCCACGAACTTCTCGACGGGGACCGCGGCCCCCAGAAACTCCGTCTGGTATCCCAGGCGTTCGGCGATAGACAGGAATTTGACGATCCCGGCGACGTGGACGCAGTTTCCGAGGGCGCCGGCGATGACGGTGGGCATGGGCTACATCTTCCCCTCGAGGACCAGGAGCCGGATCTGCTCCAGAGTCAGCCCGGCGAGGCCGAGCTTCTCGGCCGTGCGGCCCGTCTCCCAGTAGTCGCATTCGTGCATGATGTTGGCCAGGGTGACGATGGTCTTGATGGCGGGGCAGGGCACCCCCAGCATGTCGCCGACGGAGGCGATGGGGACCAGGCTCATGGGCACGTCCTCGGTGAGGTAGCGATGGTTGAGGTGGGCCGGCGCGGTGATGCCGTAGTAGCCGCGGTTGGCCTGAATCGCCTCGTGGAGGGTCTTGCCGGCGGCGTCGTAGGCGCTGTAGAGCCACTCGCGGGCGCTCATGCAGTTGAACCCCAGGGCCGCGCCCACGGCCACCCGCTCCCGGTCCATCGCCTCCAGCACCCGGGCGACGGAGGGGGTAATCCCCTCCACATAGTACTCGAAGTCCCCGTGCGTGCTCTCGATGCGGGCCGAGTTGAGCAGGGTGACGGCCGGGTGGAAGATGGCGCCGATGTTGTTCATGCCCGTCTTGATGACATTGTCCCCGGGGATGAACTGACTGTATGCCGTGGAGAGCGCCTGGATGACGTCCGGCGTGCGGTGGGCGGGGATGGCGGCGACGGGGACGCTGTTCTTGACGCGGAAGATCTGCACCTGGCCGGGGTTGACGGCCCGGCAGGCGTAGAGCAGGGTCTGCGCCTCCGCCACCACCACGTCGGCGGTGACGCCGCGGGCATGGAGGGTGTGGTGCACCTCCAGCGCGCCGCCGGTGCGGCCGGGGTGGAGGACGATCATCTGGCCGTCCTGAAGATGAGGCGCCATGGTCTCCGCCAGCCAGGCGTGCCCGGTGGCCGGCACCACCACCATGATGATGTCGGCGCCGGTGACCGCCTCTTTCATGTCCGTGGTGACGACGGCGAGCCGCCCGACGCCGCGGGGAATCTCCTCCCCGTTGCGGGCGATCACCTCCACGCGCTTGGAGCGGCGGATGGGCTCGATGCGCTCCGGGCTGCGGTTGAAGAGCCGGACCTCGTGGCCCATGATGGCCAGGTGCCCGGCCATCGCCATGCCGCCGTGGCCCGCGCCCAACACGGCAAAGACGGGACGTCTCTTTTTCCCCAGCATGTGTTTTCGCATATCCCTATCCCTCCCCGCTCACTCCTCGCCCCCAGGCGCATCGCCGGCCGACTCCGGCCGACGCGCGATTTCGGGCGGCCGGACGGCGTGCGGCCGCCCGGTTTGCCTCTGCGCGTCCGCGGGCCGCGGCCGCCGCATGATGACCGTCTGAATGGGGAACGGAATCTCGATCCCCTCCTCCGCGAATCTCCGGTGCAACGCCTTGACGTACTCGTGGTGGAGGGCGTACTGGCTGCCGAAGTCCTTCACCCGCAGCACGACGATGAAGTTAATGCTGAAGTCCCCGAACTCCTTGAACCTGACCACCGGCGTCCAGTCGGTTGCGCTGCCGGGCACCCGCGACATGACTTCTTTTCCGACCTCTATGCACACCCTCTCGACTTTTTCCAGGTCGCTGTCGTAGGAGACGCCGCATGAGATGTAAACGGACATTTCCTGCCGCGGCAGGTAGTAGTTGGTGATGACGCTCTGCACCAGTTTGGCGTTGGGGATGATCACCACGTTGTTGGCCCACATGCGGATCTTGGTGTTGCGCCAGCCGATCTCCTCGACGAACCCCTCCTCGCCCGACTCCAGCTTCACGAAATCCCCCACCGCGATGGGGCGATCCAACACCACGGAGAAGCCGGCGAAGAGATTGGAAAGGGTGTCCTGGAGCGCCAGGGCCACCGCCAGACCACCGATGCCGAGACCGGCCAGCAGGGGCCCCACTTTCACCCCCAACTGGTTTAGCACCACCAGGATTCCGACCGAGAGCACCACCAGATTGACGATCTTGCGCCCGGTGGCGACCTGCTGCCGCCCCAGCCGGGCTTTCGATGGGGCCGCGGCCATCTCCTCTACATACCACTGGCAGGCCGCGTTGAAAACCCGCAGGCCGGCATAGACGAGCACCACCACCGCGACCGCGGCCGCCACGTTGGAGAGCACTTGCCGCTGGGAATCGCTCCAAATGCGGAGAGCCTGGAGCGCCAGGTAGAGGCCGACGAGAAGAATGCTCAGAGACACCGGGCGGTGCAGCGCCCCCATCACCGCGTCGTCCAGGGTGTTCTTCGTCCGCTGGGTGAAGAACCGGATCCACTTGGACCACACCAACCTCACCACCACGGCCAGCACGGCGAAGGCCACCAGTATCGCCAGGCTTCGGAACACATTTTCGGCTTCCGCACGCTGGAAGGCTGCTATCATATTTCACTCTCACTCGCCGCGCCGAACGACGCGGCGGGTTTTCGTTCAGCAAGGAGCGTTGGGGGGAGAAGGAGAGCCCAACCCTTCGCCGCGCTCGGCATCATCGCCGAGGCCTGCCCGCGCCAGCGGCGCCGGTGAAATAAAGGGAAGGCAAGACGGGACGTCGGTTGCCTTGGCGAGCCTCCCTCCGGCGTGAACCGTCCGGGTCTCCTCGCTGTTCAACCCACTCGTAGTATGCTATCAGGCCCGTGCGGGCCGGTCAAGCAAGAGAGCGCGGAAGCGGCCCACCTTCCCGCCATTCATCAGGTGAATTTCTTCACGTTCATCGGCGAGCCGGTGACAAAGACCCCCCAAACGGCATCTCATGGTATGGGAGCGAATCGGCATGGAGAGCTGGGAAACGCGTAAATTGTATCGCAGCCGCGGGGCGGCCGCGCTTTTTCCCTCCGCTGGTTGCGCAAGAGGGGTTGCCGTACTATCATGGGAGGGGGAGTGCGGTGACATCGAGGCGGGTGATACAGCTCTACAAATCGCGCCTCACGCGCTTGGCGAGGGAGATTGCTCCTGAGCGCATCATTCAGGCGCGCCAGGGCGGGGAGCCGGACTGTCGTCAGGACGGCCTCCGCTGCTCCTATCTCCACACCGCTTCTCACTACGAGTTCGTTCAGACGGTGCGCGGCAGGGCCCTTTTCGCTCTCCCCGACCGGTTGGTGGAGGTGGCCCCCGGGGACCTGATGCTGATAGACAAGGGGGTCATGCACGCGGAGATGCACACCATTCCGCCGCGCAGCTACGAGGTTTTCTGGTGCCATGTGAGGGGGAACCGGGTGCTGCTCAGCCAGACCGCCTTCTCCACCCGCCGGCCGTTCCGCTACTTGAGCCCCCTGGAGTTCAGCGGGCGCAGCGACCTGGAGGGCATCGCGGCGGCGATCTCGGCGGAACTGGCGGCCAGGGAATGGGGATGGAGGGAGTCGGTGAAGGGGTTGCTGCACTACCTGGTGTCCATCGCGGTGCGGCGGCTGGAGCGGGAGGCCTCGGCCGCCGCCCAGGGAAAGGAAGCCCCCGCGGTGCGCGGGGATTCCCGAAATTGGCAGGTGGTGAGGGCGGTGCTCGAATACTGCGAGACGAACTACTTCCGCCGGTTCACGCTGGCCGAATTGGCGGAGAAGGTGGGCTACAGCCCCAGCCACCTCAGCCGTTTGATCTCCCGGCACCTGGGGCATTCCCTGTCCGACCATCTGCTCCAGATCCGGATGGACGCGGCGAAGCAGCTGCTGGAGCAGCCGGAGGCCTCGGTGCAGCGGGTGGCGGAATCGCTGGGATACACGGACCCCGCACACTTCACGCGCGCTTTTACCCGGGCGGCCGGGGTGTCGCCCCAGGCCTATCAGCGGAGCCTCCGGGGGCGTTGAGGCCTCGGAACTTCGTCGAGAGTACATCGGAGGCCGTTGTATGGAAAATTAACTTTGGAGCGGCGACGCGCCTCCAGCTGGGCCTTCCGCGCGGATATCCCGCCGCGCATATGCTGATCTTCCAGAGGCCGGCGCGGCCCCCCATCTCAGGGCTTCCACGCGCGGATTCGCCGCCCCACCGATCGCCGCCGGCCCGCGCATCGGGCGGAGCGGAGACAGGGAGGTGTCCGTGTGAGTGCGGACGTGCTTGGAGACTATCGTCTGGTGCGCGAGCTGGGGCGGGGAGGCATGGGCAAGGTGTTTCTGGCCACTTCCCCCAGCGGCGACGAGGTGGCCCTGAAGACCGTCATCTTCCCCGAGGGACTGGACCCGCGGGCGCGCTGGGAGACGGTGGAGCGGTTTCAGCGGGAGGCGCGCGCGGCGCGCTCCCTCTCCCATCCCTCCATCTGCCAGGTGCTCGATATCGGGGCCGACGGAGACACCTTCTTCATCGTGCTCGAATTCCTCAAGGGCAGGAGCCTCCGGCAGGCGCTGGCCGAGGATGGTCCGCTCCCGCCCTCCCGGGCCCTGGAGGTGATGCGGCAGGTGTGCGAGGGGCTGGCCTACGCGCACGCGCAGGGAATCATCCACCGGGACATCAAGCCGGACAACATCATGGTGCTGGACGAGGGCGGCGCGAAATTGATGGACTTCGGGCTGGCCTCCATCGTCCACGAGACCGGGGTGACGCAGACGGGAACCGCCCTGGGGACTTTTCCCTACATGTCCCCGGAGCAGACGAGGGGCGAGAAGCTGGACGCGCGCTCCGATATCTTCTCCCTGGGCGCGACCTTCTACGAGGTGGTCACCGGGAAGCGCGCCTTCCAGGGGGAGGCGCCGGGCGCCATCATCGCCGAGGTGATCGGCAAGGATCCGGATATGAGCCTGGTCCCCGTCAGCCTCGCCCGCGTCATCGGCCGCTGCCTGCGCAAGCATCCCAGTTACCGCTTCCAGAATATGGGGGAGGTGCTTTCCGCCCTCGGGGCCCCGGGCGCGGCGCCCGCGTCGGGGGGGACGATGGTGATGCCCGGCGCGGCGACCCAGCCCGGCCGGGCGGCGGCCCCGTCCTCGGCCGCTCCCTCCACGCCGATGGGCTCCGGGCTGATATCCCCCGAGGATGTGAAGAGGGCGATGGGGGATGCGCCGAAGGGGATCGTCTGCCCCAAGTGCAAGGAGCCGCTCTCCGACACGGACGCGGTGTGTTGGCGGTGCGGGACGCCCAACCCGGTTATGGCCAGCCGGAGGCATGAGAAGAAGGTTCAGAAGACGGTGGAGGAGGCGCTCCGGGGCTACCAGCCGCGCAAGAAGAAGGGCTGGTTCAGGAGGTAGCGCGCTGAGCGTCGATCACGCCGCCCCCTCCGGAGCGGCCACCGGCAGCGAGAAGCGGAACCGAGATCCCTTCCCCGGCTCGCTCTCCACCCAGATCCTCCCTCCGTGGGCCTCCACCGCCATCCGGCAGAAGGAGAGCCCCAACCCGACGCTCAACTTGGTGTGTGTCCGCTCCCGCGTGCTGGCCTGGAAGAACTTGTCGAAGATGCGCTCCTGGTAATCCTTGGGGATGCCGGGGCCCTCATCCTGGACGCTCACGATCACGCACTCGCCCCGGGGATCGGCTTCCGCGGAGATCGTCAGGCTGGTGCCGGAGGGCGCCAGCTCCACCGCATTGCTCGCCAGGTTCACGATCACCCTGCGCACGAACTCCCGGTTGCCGGGGACTCGCGGCAGGTCGGGGGGGCACGCGACCACTACTTCGATGTCCTTGTTGCTGACCTGGTAGTTGATGAGGTCGAGGGCGGCCGGAATTTCCTCCGCGAGGTCTAGCGGCTCCCGCGCCAGCTTCACCTCCGCCCCCTCCATGCGGGCGACGTCGAGGATGCCCGCCACCAGCACCAAGAGCCACCTGGCCGCGCTGAGGGAGTGCTCCACATACTGTTTGGCGCGCCCCTCCAGGGGCTCTGCAGCGAGCAATTCCAGGAAGCCGACTATGCTGGTGAGCGGCCCTTTCAGGTCGTGGGTAACCATGTCCGAGAGGTCGCGGATGAGTTGATTCTTGCGCTCGGCGTCGGCCAGCTCCGCGCCGACGATGGCGAGCGCGGCGCGGCCGGCGAAGACCGCAAGCTGGTCGAGATCGCCCTCGGTGAAGCGCCCGCGCCGCCCGCGGCTTTCCACCTGGATGAGCCCGACGGTCTCCTCCCCCGTCCACAGAGGGGCGCAGATGCTGGAGGTGATGGCCGCGGCGACCACGCTGTCGGAGTCCTTGAACTCCTCGGGCACATCCTGAAAGAGAAGCGAATGTCCCTCCTCCAGGACCTTTCGGGCGATGGACATGCTGATGGGCAATTCCTCCCGGCAACGCCCCGCTTGCCCTCTGACGCGGGCGATCTGGCGTCTGGGCTGGAGCGTCTTCCTGTCCACGAGGAGGATGATGGCATGGGTGCCGGCGGGGAAGGCGTTGAGCGCGGCCTCCAGGATGGTGTCCAGCATCGCCTCGGGATCGAAGGCGACGCCGATCTCGCCCGCCGGCTGGACGCCGACGGAAACGCTGGACATGCTCTGCGCCTGTGTCACCGACGCGCTGACATCGCTGCGGCTGCGGTAGGCCAGCACCTGGGTGTCGGGCGCCTCCACCGGAGGCGCCTCCAGAAGTTGGAGCTGGAGCACGGACTGCCCCACCCGCAGCAGGTCGCCATGGGTCACCTGCCGCCCGGCACCTCCGGGCGGCACGGCCTCTCGTTTCCCCGCTCTCTCGATCACCGATCCGTTGGTGCTGCCCAGGTCGCGGTAGATCCAGCGTCCCCCCACCAGCGCCATCTCACCGTGGCGCCCGGACACGAACGGATCGGTCAGCATCAGGTCATTGCCGGCGGCCGAGCCCAGCCTCATCACCCCCTCCGTTGCCACCACCACCCGGCCCTTGTCCCGGCCTTCGACAACGCTTACTCTCAGCATCTCCCCCGCTCTCCTCGCCGCGCCCGCGCGGCCCGGCCGCAGGCGTATCCGGGCGGCGTCCGCGCGGGGCGGGATGCGTTCTTCTTCTCCGCTTTCCGCGGCGCGCCCTGCCGCGCGGCGCTACGGCTCCGCAGGCCCCTTCCAGACGCTTCCGCCGAAGGTGCACACGTAGATGACGGAGTCGTCGTTGGGGTCGAATGAAACCCGCTGGATGGTGTTGAAGGGAAGGTCCTCGAACGGCTTCCAGGTCTCTCCCCCATCCTTGCTGAGCCAGAGACCGGGGCCCGGCGCTCCCTCCGCAAGACACATGTACACCCAGTCCGGCCTCTTCTGGTTCACCGTCGCGCCGAAGGTCTCGCGGCCCTCGCGCGCAATCCGCCGCCAGGTCTTTCCACCGTCCGTGGTCTTGTACAATCCTCCCTCATGAACTCCCGGCCAGTCCGCGGCGCCCAGGTAGATGACATCGCTGTCCCGCGGGTCCACGTCGAAGTCCTTCGGCCAGTGCAGGGGATGGGAATCGGTGATGCACTCCCAGCGCTCTCCCCCGTCCCGGGAACGGTAGAGGCCGGCCCCGTAGGTTCCCTCGTGCTCACCCATGGTGGGCGCGGTGATGAGCACGAACAGAGTACCGTCCGGGTGGAGAATCAGGCGGCAGACGCGCAGGTTCCCCGCCTCCCCGCCCAGGCCCTGGGACTTGTCCTCCCAGGTCTTCCCGCCGTCGGTGGACTTGTACACCCCCGCCTCGAAACAGGAGGCGTAGAGGGTGCGCGCCTCCCTGGGGCTCTTTGGGTCGAGCACGATGGAGGTGACCGGCTTGTGCGGCAGCCCCTCCCCCGATTCCCGCCAGGTGACCCCGAAGTCCTCGCTCACACCCACGGTTCCCCGGGCGCCCTTCCAGTAGTGGCGGCCGGAGATGACGTTCATGTTGGGGATGTCGTGGAGGCTCGCGAGGGCGGCCCACATCTTCCCCGGCGTCTGGGGGTCGAAGGCGATCTCGTAGATGGTGTTGCTGAAGACGTCCTGCCGCGGCCAGTACCAGGTCTTGCCCGCGTCCTCGGAGCGCGCGTAGCAGATATCGGTGTAGGCGATGTAGTGGCGATTGGGCTGGAAGGGGTCGATATAGTAGTGCCAGACGGTGGTGACCACCAGCCCGTTGTTCACCCACCGGTCGCCGGGGCCGGGTTCGCCCTGGCCGGGGGCGAGGCGGGTGTGGCAGGCGCGCCAGGACTCGCCCCCGTCCTCGGTGACGTTGCAGGTCATCCATCCGGTGACTATCACGTTGTCCGGGTCGGCGGGATTGATGCCCGCGCCGGAGATGTTGTCGCCCCAGCCGTCCACCTCCGCGGTGAGGTAGTCCTTCTCCACATTGCGCCTCCCGGAACGGTCGCTGCGGAAGAGGATCTCCCGCCAGGTGCGGCCCGCGTCGTCGCTGCGGAACACCCGTCCGCCCCAGTAGGTGGCGGCATAGACGGTGAGGGGACGCGGGTCCGCGGCGAGCACGAACCGATATTGCTGCGGACGGCGTCGGCCTTTGGTGGCGATCCCGGGGCCCATCGCCTGCTCCCAGGTCTCGCCCCGGTCCAGGGAGCGGTAGATGCCGCCCACGTAGCGCCCCCCGCGCTCCTCTCCCTCCAGGGCGCAGTACAATACGCAGCGGTCCTGTTTCGTACTGGAGGCGCCGGTGAACTCTCGCAATTCCAGGCCGTCGGGCAGCCCGGAGCCGATCCGGCGCCAAGTGAGGCCGTTGTCGTCGGAGCGGAAGACGCCCTCGCTGGTGCCCGCGAAACAGCGCCGCTTGAGCCGCCGGCTGGTGCGGTCGATGTGGAACCCGCGCACTTCTCCCTGCAAGCCCCGGCCGTGGATCCACCTCTTTCCGCCGTCCCTGGTCACGAACACACCGTTGTCATATCCCACCAGCATCAGGTTCGGATTGTCCGCATCCATCGCCATCGCGCGCGGTCCCGGGGGCAGTTCCGGGAATACGTCCTCCCAGGTGGCGCCGCGGTCCCGGCTGAGGCGCAGTCGCCCCTCCACCCCATCGGCCGCATAGACGAGGTTGGGATCGGTAGGGTGAAACACGGGCCGGAAACGGGTGGAACTCCGCAGATTTTTCCAGTGAAGCATCTCCCAGCTCCGCCCGCCGTCGGTGGAGCGGTAGGCCGCGCCCATGTCGCAGTTGAGCAACATCAGGTTCGGATCGTGGGGGGAGATGGCCGGGGTGAACATCCCCCCTCCCCCGCTCAAGCCGATGCTCTCCCAGCGATCGGTGTTCATGGCGGTCGCCTCCCTTCCCTGGGCGCCGCACCCGGAGCAGAACACGAGGGCGACGGCCAGCGCTGTCAGACAAACGGTCACCTGCGAAGGATATGTCTTCTTCATGGAAACGTTGCGCTCCCTTTGCGCGGGGTCGGCCTGGGGGTTCTCCCTTCCCTCTCTCCTCCCCTGCATGAGGGAGGCAGAGGAAGTTTCTCGGCCCACGAAAATCACGTTCCACGTGGGCGCGGCCGGAGGGACTTCATCGCCGCGATCCGGGAGGGCCGGCTCAATGTTGAACGATCCCTATTCGGCGAGAATGAGCGCGGCTGTGGGAGCGGCCGCGCATGAATCCATCAGCGCGATGGGTAAGATGATAGAGGTGTCGCGGCCGAACCTGTGAGCCCGGTCCGTCCTGTCCTCATCTTGGCACCAGTTTGTGGCGGGAGCGCTAAACACTGCTGCCTCAAATATGGTACTTGATAAGTGGCTGTTCCGAGGCGAGCGATGGATGCCGGTTTCGGACAGCGGTCCGAGGGGGAAGAAGCAAGGCGTGCGGGCCATCGGTCTGCGTTCACCAGTTGTCAATATCCCATGGAGGGAGGCGTCTGTGCGCGGCAGTTCGAGGAGACGGGCTCGACGGATTCTCGTGGTAGAGGACGATAATGAGATTCGCACCTATTTGACCGCTTTGCTGGGCAACCACGGTTATCTGGTCAGCGCCGCGAGCAACGGCGCGGAGGCATTGGTGGCCCTCACCAGCCCCGACGGCGACGGGCCGGACGCGGTGCTGCTGGACCTCGGGTTGCCTCTGGAGAGCGGAGTCTCGGTGTTGTCCTTCACCCGCAATGTGCTCAGGAGCGGAGCCCCCGTGGTGATCCTGACCGGGCAGGATGACCCGGAGATGGAGGCCGCGGTGAAGGAGTTGGGGGTGAGCGCTTACCTGAGGAAGCCGGTGGAGAACCACACCCTCATCGCCGCGGTCGAGCGGGCGCTCTCCTGAGAGTCCGCGGCCGTCTTTTCGCGCCATCTCGTACGCGGCGGCGATGGCGCGGGGAGGATTTTCGCACCTCCCTGAGAAGTCTCCGGTAAATGTTCTTTGCGGCCCCGCGGCAGGGGCTCGTTCCCGGCCGCGGGAGATCCACCCAGGAGGTGCCTGGTGAAGCTGAGTTGTGCCGGTTATACGTTCAACACGTACTTCAGGGAGAAGGGGCTCACCCTCGACAAGTACATCGACATCTGCGCCGACATGGACCTGGACGGCGTGGAACTGACCCAGTACTACTTTCCGGAGACCAGTCAGAGCTACCTGATGGAGAGGAAGCGCCAGCTCCTTCTCCGCGGTCTCGAGCTGGCGGGAACCGCCATCGGAGGTGCCTTCTGCCTTCCCACAGAGGAGGAACGGAAGCAGCACGTGGAGTTCACCAAGGAGTGGCTGGACATCTCCGGGCGATTGGGTTCTCCATGTCTGCGGGTGTTCGCGGGCGAGGCCCCGGAGGGGGTGGCGCAGGAGGAGGCGTTCGCGTGGACGGTGGCCGGGCTGAAGGAATGCGCGGAGAAGGCGGCCGAGGTCGGCGTGGTGATTGGGCTCGAAAACCACGGCGGGCTGACCGGGACCGCGGAGGGCCTGGTGGCGATCTTGAAGGCGGTCGGCTCCGACTGGGTGGCCGCGCTGCTGGACTTCGGCAACTACTCGAAGGACCCCTACGGGGAGTTCGAGATGACCGCCCCGTATACGGTGATGACCCACGCGAAGCCCACCTCGGACTTCGCGGGCACGCGGAAAGAGCTGGACTACGCGCGGATCCGCGACATCATGGCCAAGGTCGGCTACCGCGGTTTCCTCTCCATCGAATACGAGGAGCCGGGAAAGGACGCGATGGTGGAGGTGCCGCGCTTCGCCGCTGTCCTGAGGGAAGCAATCAACTGATGATTGGTGTCGAGAGGAGAATCGAAGCATGGCTGACGAGAAACTCGGCGTTGGATTGATCGGGTGCGGCGACATCGCGCCCACCCACGCGAAGGCGCTGCAACAGACCGAGAATGTGAAGCTGGCGGCCTGCGCGGATATCGTGGAGGCCTCCGCGAAGAGCCTGGGCGAGGAATACGGGGTGCCCTGGACGACGAAGGTGGAGGAGTTGTTGGCCCGGCCGGAGGTGGATCTGGTGACCATCGCCACTCCCGCCTTCACCCACCGCCCCCTCACCGAGCAGGCCGCCGCGGCCGGGAAGGCGGTTTTATGTGAGAAGCCCATCGCCGCCAACCTGGAGGACGCGGACGGCATGATCGCCGCCTGCCAAAAGGCGGGGGTGCCGCTGGCAACCTGCTTTCCGCTGCGCTATCTGGGGGCGGCGAAGTGGGCGAAGGAGCTGATCGCCTCCGGCGCGCTGGGCGAGGTGATCGAGATTCGCCTCCGCAATATGAGCGAAAAGCAGGAATCCTACTGGATCGGCGGATTCTCCGGCCGCACCAAGGACGACTGGCGCAAGTACAAGGACAAGAGCGGAGGCGGGGTGGTCATCACCAACCTCATCCACCACCTGGACCTGACGCGCGCGGTCACCGGGCTGGAGGCGGTGCGGGCCTATTGCGAGATGGGGACCTTCGCCACCCCGGTGGAGGTGGAGGACCTGGCGGTCGCCTCGCTGCGCTATGACAACAAGGCGATTGGCCTGGTGGAGGGATCCTCCTGCTATGTGGGCCGCGCCGCGGAGCCCGATGTGGTCTTCCTGGGCAAGAAGGGGCAGATCCGCTTCGGCCTCTGGGACGGAAACGCGGAGGCGTACCTCACCGAGGCCGCCGCCGGCCTCCCCGCCAAGGAGTGGACGAGGAGGAAGTTCCAGGACGCCACCCACGTGGAGTTCTACGATGCCCTGGCCGCGGCGATCAAGGCCGGCGGAACACCCCCCGTCACCGGGGAGGACGGCAGGAAGGCGCTGGAGGCGGTGCTGGCCATCTACCAGGCCGCGGAGAAGGGCGGGCCGGTCGCGTTGCCGTTGTAGGGAGGCGCGTCCTCCTTCCGGCACAGGCGCGGGGCGCCTGCGCCACCAGTCTGCGGCGGGGATAGGTATCCCCGCCCTTACAGCAGGGGTGTGGCCCGTGATGCCATGCCGCAGGAAGCGCGCGTCGCGCGTCGAATATGGCCGGCTGGGGAGGCGGTTTGGCGAGGGAGGCGCGCGATGTGTGTGAGGGTGAGGCCGCGGCGCGCGGCCAGGCGGCTGTTGTGGTGGGCGGCGGCGGCCGCCGCCATGTTTCTTGTGATGGCGAATATGCCCGCATGGGCGACCACCGCTCCATTCACCGAGGTGATGCTCCGCGAGCTCCCTACCACGGGAGACCTCTCCAAGGAGCCGGTTACGCTGGCGCAGGTGGCGGAAAAACTCCGCACCTCCCCCATCCACCAGGCGGAGAGGCTGCTGGTCTACCTGTGGGAGGCGGGCCCCTACCAGCAACCCCTGGTGCGGCCCGTCTATCGCTCCGAGTTGGATCTGCTGGACGAAACGCAGTGGGACCGCCGCCTCATCACCCACATCACCCCCATCTCCATCGTCATCGTCTACGGCCGCTCGGAGGAGCAGCGCCAGGCGGTCTACCGCGCCATCCAGCAGTTCACCGGCGGGCAGGGGCGGAAGATCCGCATCCCCACCTTCATCGCCACCGACCCCGCCATCAAGAACGCCATCGGGGGGCCCGATGCCTATATCCCCGCGCTGTTCCTGTTGACCACCAAGCCGTTGCGGGTGACCGCCAGCCGCAGCGACGATCCCGTGAGCGCCGACATCTGGGTGCGGCAAATCCTGCATCCTCCCCATCCCGCCTCCCGCGATCCGCGCGATGTTCCGCGCTCCTGCGAGGGAAGCTGGTTTCGGCGGCACATCGCCCGGGTCGTGCGCGCGGGCATCATGCAGGTGCCCGCCACGGGCTTCGCCCCGAAGGCGAAGGTGACCGATCTGGAATTCTTGGAGTGGTTGAATCGCATCTCGCCGCAGTTGGCGGTGGGGGCCCTGCCGGAGTGCGACCCGAACAATCCGCAGACCATCACCCGCGAGCGCGCCATCGCCGGCACGGTGCGATTCCTGTGGGGGGATGATCCCGCCTCCGAGCTCGCGCAATGCCCGCCTCCCACCAGGGAGGCGACGGGGGGAGAGGCGGCGGACTACTCCAGGTTGTGGGAGCGCGCGTTCTCCCGACTGCCGGGGGCGGATGAGGTCAGCCCCCGTCTCCGGCCCTATCTGGTGCTCGCGCTGGCCAAGGGGCTGCTCTACCAGGAGCCCACCCTCCACCCCCGGTGGCCGCTGACGAGAGAAGTCGCGGCCTGGCTCCTGTCGCACGCGTTGCAGCCCGGACCGGGAACGTGCACGGGGATCATAGTGGACGCGATCGACGTGCCCCTCGAGCAGGACCAGTGGTTCGGCCGCGGGGAGATCGCGTGGAAGCGGCCGGACGGCACGGTCGAGGTGCTGTATCCACCCCACTCCATAAACGACCGTCTGCCATCCATCCAGCCGGCCTATCCGGTGGTCCAGTACCTCACCCACGAGGGGCTGGCCGAGCCGAAGTCCGCGGAGGAGAAATGGCTGGTGGGGAGGGTGGGAGAGAATCCACTGGTGGTGGAGGCGGTCGGAGTGGGGGGAGAATGGGCCTTCGCCAGGAGAGCGATGGTGACGCCGGGAGACGCCCTCGCACTGAAATCCCTCAATCAACGTGAAGGGTTGTTCGACGACTGGAAGGTAGCATTTCTCTTCGGCCGCGGGGCGCGGCTTCTCACCCCAATCGACAAGCCGGTGGCCGTGGACGCGTCCTTTACGGTTCGCTTCAACACCGATATGAACGCCGCCACTCTCACCCCGGAGAACATCTGGATTCAGACGCCGGACAGGCGGCAGCGGGTTCCCGTCCGGCTCGCCTGGCGGGCGGAGGCGAGGGAACTG
>WFSF01000071.1 GCA_015486155.1 Armatimonadota bacterium | reverse complement strand
GCTACAGTTCCGAGGGGCACAGGCGCTGGCTGCGCTCTAAGGGCATCCAGCCCCTGTTGGCAAAACAAGGTGAGCCCCATGGCAGCGGACTGGGGAAGACCCGCTGGGTGATAGAGCGCACCATCGCCTGGCTGCATCATTTTCGCCGCCTGCGAGTTCGCTGGGAACGCCGGGAGGACATCCATCTCGCCTTCCTCAAACTCGGCTGTGCCCTCATTACCTTCAATTTCCTTCAGAAAGGGTTTTGTTAGAGGTTCTTAGCCGCACGCCCGCCCTACAGGCGTGTGACGGATTCCAGCTGGGATTCGGCGGCCTGGCGTTCGGCGGTTACTTGGGCGAGCCGTTCCCGTGCTCTCTCCACCACTTCGGCCGGGGCGCGGGTGGTGAAGTTGGGGTTGTCCAACTTGGCCTGCAGCGCCTGTTCCTCTTTCCGGAGACGGGCGACGGTCTTCTGCAACTGGGCGCGCAGGCGCTCTCTGTCCTCCGGGGAGAGGGAGGCGGCGAATTTGACCACGGCCTCCACGCCCAGGGGGTGGCTGAGTTCCGCAAGGGGATCCTCCGCAGACACCTCTCCCACCTCCAGCCGGCCGCAGCCGGTGAGGAAGAGGATTTGTTCCTGGTGGGCGCGGGCGATCTCCAGCACCCGGTCCGAGGCGCACGAGACCAGCAGCGAGGCCTCGCCCGCCCTGGAGAGAGCGCCCGCCGCGGAGCGCGCGCGGGAGGCGCGGCCCGCGACCACTATCTCCATGAGCGCGCTCATCTCCTCCTCGGCCGCCTCGTCCCGCCACGCGGCCTCCGAGGCGGGCCAGGGGGCCACCATCAGGGCCTCTCCGGATCCGGGGAGCTGCTGCCAGATCTCCTCGGTGATGAAGGGCATGAAGGGGTGGAGGGCCCGCAGCGCGCTCTCCAGCACGAACCACAGCACCTGCCGCGCGCGCGCGGCCTCCTCCCCTCCCCTGCGCAGTGCGGGCTTGCACATCTCCACGAACCAGTCGCAGAACTCGGACCAGAAGAAGGAGCGCAGGGCGCGGGCGGCCTGGGCCATCTCGTAGCGGCCGAGGGAGGATTCGAGGGTCTCCAGCAGCGCGCGGCAGCGGCTGAGTATCCAGCGCTCGGCCAGGGAGCCGGAGGCGCGCACGAGGGCCGGCACGTCCTCGGCCGGCCGGAAGTCGTCGCCGAGGTTCATCAGCACGAAGCGGGCGGCGTTCCAGATCTTGTTGCAGAAGTTGCGGGCCATTTCCGTGCGCTGCTCGCCGAAGCGGATGTCCTGGTCGGAGGCGCACTGGAAGAGGAGGCTGAAGCGGGTGGCGTCGGCCCCGTAGCGCTCGATGAGCTCCAGCGGGTCCACGCCGGTGCCCAGGGATTTGCTCATGCGCCGACCCTCCAGGTTGAGGACGGTGGGGTGGACGAGGACCTGGCGGAAGGGGATCTCGCCGGTGAACTCGAGGCTGGTCATCACCATGCGCACGATCCAGAGGTAGAGGATGTCCCGCGCGGTGATCATCAGGGAGGTCGGGTAAAAACCCTCCTCCTGGTGTTTCCGCAGCTCGGCCTCGTCCGGCCAGCCGAGCACCGCGAAGGGCCAGAGGGCGGAGGAGAACCAGGTGTCCAGGGTGTCGGGGTCCTGCTCCACCACGCCGCCGCACTTCTCGCAGGACTTGGGGGGGTCCACGCTCACCATCACCTGGCGGCAGGCGGTGCAGGTGTAGACGGGGATGCGGTGGCCCCACCAGATCTGGCGGGAGATGTTCCAGTCCCGGAGGTTCTCCAGCCACTGGAGGGTGTAGCGGCGGAAGCGCTCGGGGAGGTAGGTGATCTGCGGGTCGCCGTCCCGGATGACTTTTTCCGCCGCCCTGGCCAGCTCGTCCATCTGGAGGAACCACTGCTCGGAGAGGAGCGGCTCCAGCACCGTGTGGCAGCGGTCGTGCTCGCCCACGGAGTAGGTGTAGTCCTCTACCTTGACCAGGAATCCCTGGGCCTCGAGGTCGGCGATGATGCGTTTTCTGGCCTCGAAGCGGTCGAGCCCCGCGTAGGGCCCCGCCTCCTCGGTCATGCGCGCGTCGGGGCCGATGACCACGATGGAGGGGAGGCGGTTGCGCTGGCCGGCCTCGAAGTCGTTGGGGTCGTGGGCCGGGGTCACCTTGACCGCGCCGGTGCCGAACTCGGGGTCCACCAGCACGTCGTCGGCGATCACGGGGATCTTTCGGTTCATCAGGGGAAGCATGACCTCCCGCCCCACCAGGCCGGCGTGCCGGGGGTCCTGGGAGTGGACGGCGACGGCGGTGTCGCCGAGCATGGTCTCCGGGCGGGTGGTGGCCACCACGAGGTCCCCCTCGCCATCGGCGAGGGGATAGCGGATGTGCCACAGGTGCCCGGCCTGGTCCCGGTGATTCACCTCCAGGTCGGAGACCGTGGAGGCGCAGGTGGGGCACCAGTTGACCACGCGGTGGCCGCGGTAGATCCATCCCCGGCGGTAGAAGCGCACGAAGGCCTCGAGCACCGCGCGGTAGTAGCGCTCGTCCAGGGTGAAGCGCTCCCGGTCCCAGTCGTAGGAGCAGCCGAGGGCCTGGAGCTGCTTGATGATCTGGCCGCCGTAGTGCCGGGTCCACTCCCAGCAGCGCTCCAGGAAGCCGTCGCGGCCGATGTCGCGCCGGGAGATGCCCTCCTCGGCGAGGGCCTGCTCGACTTTCATGTTGGTGGAGATGGCGGCGTGGTCGGTGCCCGGCACCACCAGCACCCGGTCCCCGCACATCCGCCGCCAGCGGGCGATGCAGTCGTGGATGGAGTGCTGGAGGGCGTGTCCGATGTGGAGAGAGCCGGTGACATTGGGCGGGGGGATGGTGATGCAGAAGGCCGGGGAATCAGGCCGGTCGGCCTTGGCCGGGGGGCGGAAGTAGCCCCTTTCCCGCCAGAATCGGTATTGTCGGGCCTCCACCTGGTGTGGGTCGTAGGTTTTCGCG
Organism: Armatimonadota bacterium; assembly: GCA_015486155.1. Classification (GTDB taxonomy): domain Bacteria; phylum Armatimonadota; class Hebobacteria; order Hebobacterales; family Hebobacteraceae; genus S016-27. Next base: position 571 of record WFSF01000071.1, on the reverse strand, counting down.
AGTTCGGTTTTCGCCATTGGGTCACCTCTGCAGCGAAACGGCCACCCCTCCTCCTGTGCGGGGAGCGGAGGCGGTCATGCAAACGGCCCTCCCGTCCAAGGACGAGAGGGCCTCCCGTGGTACCACCTTGATTCTCCGCCCCATGGGACGCGGGGCGGACTCGACGGCGCTAACGGGCTTACCCGGGCGGCGACACGGCCCGCGGCGACCTTCACTGCTCCTGACGCTGGTCGGCCTCGCAGCCCAGGGCCGTCCTCTCTGGGAGCCGGGCGGCAGCTACTCCTCCGCGGTCACCGCCAATTGCCTGTTTAGTTGTGGCGGGATTTTACCACGAAGGCAGGGGAGGGGCAAGGCGGACCCCGGGGCCCCGGGGTGAACGGAGGGTGATATTTTCGTCGCAGGGGTGACGCGTGCGGCCGCCGTGTAGGGGCGGTCTGCCTTGACAATGGGAGGAGGGGTGATATAGAATCTGCCTGTAGCCACTGCTGGGCATTCGGGGGACGGGCAATCCGCATCCTCGACGGGACGTGCGGCTGTCTGGCGCGGAAGGCCTGTGAGAAGACGCTGGTTG
>WFSF01000070.1 GCA_015486155.1 Armatimonadota bacterium | reverse complement strand
GGGACCTACCGGCCCACGCTGCCGGTGACGCGGGATCAGATGGCGGTGTATATTTCGCGGGCACTTGCCGGAGGGGATGAGCACGTGCCGACCGGGCCGGAGACGGCGACCTTCAGCGATGTGGGGGCAGACCACTGGGCTTACAAGTACATCGAGTACGCCGCGTCTCAGGGGATAGTGGGGGGCTACGACGACGGGACCTACCGACCCACGGTGGAGGTAGACCGGGCGCAGATGGCGGTATTCATTGCGCGGGCTATCGTGACGCCCACCAGCCGGCCGGATCTGCCGGGGTACAGTCCTCCGGAGACGCCGACGTTCCCGGATGTGGGGACAGACCACTGGGCGTACAAGTACATCGAGTACATTGCGCAGCCGTCGGTGGCGGTGACCCAGGGCTATGATGACGGCACCTATCGACCGGAGAATGTGGTGACCCGTGATCAAATGGCGGTGTACGTGCAGCGGGCCTTCAACCTGCCGGTGCCCTAAGGAAACAGACATGCATATGCCCGCTCTGTCCCTGTAGTACGGGGCGGTCTATGTTTACCCGCCAGGCCGTGTGGCGGCCGCCTCGCCTGTTGGGAGAAACCCCGCCGCTTCATCCGGGCTCATCTGCGGCGGCGCGGCGCCCGCCGACCGTCTCAAGGGGCCTCCTGCTGGGGCGGGGTTCCACTCGTCGGCTTGGTCTCAGAGCCCTTTGTGAAGAATGCCCCGCGATCCACCAGGTCCAGATAATTGGCGATTACGTCCGCCATAAACTGATGGCCGGCGTCGGTCGGGTGGACGTCGTCCGAATAGAACTCCTTCCAGTCCAATCGCTTGGCCTGGAGCTCAGGCCATAGGGCGTCCCGGATGGAGATCATGGGCAGATTGTGGCGACGGCCCACCCGGACGTGGGCTTCTTGCGCGGTGAAGGGTTGCCCGGTTTCCTCGTTGATGCGCATGCCCAGCACCATGATGACCGCAGCCTCGTCCTTCTGTGCCTGGGAGACGAGACCCTCCATCCATTCCTCGACTTCCTCAGGCGGATACCAGCAGTCGTTCACAGCATATTCGATGATCACCAGATCCGGGTGGTATGGTGCGACATCTTTGCCGTATCGGCGCGAGCCGTTCTCCGACCCCGCCGGAACGGCGGCATCGATGAGCCGCACTTTGACATCAGGGTACTTTTCCTGCAACCAGTCCCGGAGCCGGTATGCGTACCCATAGCTATTGGTGGCGTTGTATCCCACCGTCACGGACCCGCCTATCGTCGCCAGGACGAGCGAATGCTTCCACTTTGCAAGTCGAAGAACCCGGTAGACGTGATTGACGTTTCCCGGGCTGATAATGGACCGCTTGAATGCCGCCTGTCTGTCCAATTCGGCGAATGCGCAGGTGGCCGACAACAGCATAACCATTACTAAGAGATAACGCACGATTCCGCCTCCTTTGATTGAACCCACCATATGTACAATTCTCCGGGTATCCCCTGTGATCCTCTTTATAGGGCTTGCATATTCAGGCAGTATGCCCGCCGGCCGTTCTGCTTATCCGCCTTGACGTTTGGCAGTATAAGGATGCCTGTGCCACCGTGAGCTCCCCGCCGATGACGCCGGACTGCCATTGACGGGATGGAGAAAGCGTGTATAATTCAAGTAGCGGACACCGTGGGGGCGAAAGGGCTCGACGGTGGACTGGAAGCCGTAGGTTGCGAGCCGAGTCGCGTGATCTCGTCAAAACGCGCAACCCAATAACTGCCAACAGCACCAACTGCTTGGCTCTCGCCGCCTAAGCAGCGGCGACGTCCTCCCGACCGGGCTGGCGCGGTCGGTGTGGGCGTTACAAACAGCCAGCTTGCCCAGAGCCCCGAGGTTCGTAGGGGTGAGGGGAGAACGATAGCGAACTAGCCTTGCCGGACGCCTGCCTGTGGGCAGCCGACAGGGCGAAAGCAGTACACAGGAAACGCTCGTAGTAGCCTGCGGGGACTGCCCATCGGACGTGGGTTCAATTCCCACCGCCTCCACCACCACCCCGGCAAGGGGCTGTCTCTCCGCGCTTCTTCCCCGCGAACACCATGCCGCCGTGGCGGCCCTCAGAGCGATGGCGAGAGCGATGCCGGACCACCGGGCCCACGCGCTCATTTTCTCACCTAGATCATCGCGGGATCGCCCACGGAGTTGACCTCGGGCTGATACATGGCGAAACCGCTGGACGGCGGCGCGCTGAAACGGCCGTGCGTGCGTGCGGTCACTCGTACTCGATGGTCTTTTCCTTTCCCGGCTTGTCGCTGATGGGCAGCCAGTTTAGGTAGAAGAACACCCTGTCGTCGCGCACATCGTTGTCCACCCACCAAGACCGCTAGTCCATGAAGCCTAACTCGCCGCGTCTGAGGCGGGCGTGGTAGATGCATAGGTGTTGGACACGCAAGGGGAGGGAGTGTTTCACGAACGCCAAAATGAAGACAGCGGGACCGCGCCGGAAGGCGAGAGGGGAAAGGCGAGGCCCCGCTGTCTTGTTGGAACGCTCCAGCGTGCTACGGGTTCTGGATGCTGTCCGAAGTCTCGTGATTCGAAGCAGAGTCGTACGGATAGCCCGACTTGGTCAGATTGTCCACGGTGCAGGTGAAGGTCCCGCCGTCCGCATTGACCGGCGAGGTGAACACCACCTGCCCGTTGCTGTCGGTCACGCCCG
>WFSF01000069.1 GCA_015486155.1 Armatimonadota bacterium | reverse complement strand
GGCGCGGGGGTCGGGCCGACGTAGTAAATCACCTGCCCGCGGACATCGAAGGGAAGTTCCTCTCCCGCGGCCAGCGCCTCCGTCATCCGTTTGTGGGCCGCGTCGCGCGCGGTGTAAACCACGCCGCTGATGAGCACCTGCCGGCCGGCGCGCAGGGCCCGCACCTGCTCCTCGGAGAGCGGAGTGCTCAATGGTATGGGCCGCGCTGTGGGTTCCGCGTTCATTTCATCACCATTCGTATGAGGCATGCCTGGCCGCGTGGCACTGGAGATTGACCGCCACCGGCAGACTGGCTATGTGGCATGGGCGGGTCTCCACGTTCACCGCCAGCGCGGTGACGCGCCCTCCGACCCCCATGGGCCCGATGCCGGTCGCGTTCACCAGATCGAGCAGTTCCGCCTCCAGCGCGGCCGCGGCCGGGTCGGGGTGGCGCTGGGTGAGCGGGCGCAGCAGGGCCTGTTTCGCGATGAGCGCGCACTGCTCGAAATTGCCTCCCAGCCCCACGCCGATGACGAGAGGGGGGCAGGCGCTGGCCCCGGCCGCCTCCACCGTCTCCACCACCAGGCGTTTCACCCCCTCGATGCCGTCCGCGGGGGACATCATCTGGAGCCGGCTCATGTTCTCCGAGCCCGCGCCCTTGGGGGCGACGGTGATCTTCAGGGAATCCCCGGGCGCCGCCTCCGCGTGCAGCACCGGCGGCGTGTTGTCCCCCGTATTTCTCCGGTCGAGCGGACTGGAGACCAGGGACTTGCGCAGATGGCCCTTCTCGTAACCCTGCCTGACGCCCTCGGTTATCGCATCCCGCAGACGCCCGCCGACGACCTCCACTTCGTCGCCGATCTCCGCGAACACCACCGCGATCCCGGTGTCCTGGCAGATGGGCACTCCATCCTCTTCCGCGACGGCCGCGTTCTCTATCAGGCGATCCAGGATCTCCCGCCCCACGGAGGACTCTTCCCGCCTCTTCGCCTCGCGCAACGCGGCCAACACGTCGGAGGGCAGTTTGACGCAGGCCCGAATACACAGGTCGGCGACGCGCGCGGTTATTTCCTTTGCAGAAACTTGCTTCACCAGAGCCCTCTTGCCCCTGATTTCGATGACAGGTGGAGTCCGACCAAACGGCAATGCCCCCACCCCATTGCGATGCATTATAGCACATGGGACAGGGGATGCGCAGACCGCGGCCGGATCGAAAGCGGCGCACAGCGGCCGTGCGACAGAGGCGAGGGCGCGCCGGTCGACAGCCTGCGCGGCCGCTACCGCATCCGCAGGTACATCTGGAAGTCGGCCGGGTTGGAGGCGACGGCCATGGCGTCCTGCGGGGTGATCTTGCCCTGGATGACCAGTTGCTTCAGCGCTTGATCGAGGCTCTGCATTCCCTCGGAGGCGCCGGATTGGAGCACGGAGGGCATCTGGTGGGTCTTCCCCTCCCGGATCAGGTTGCAGATGGCGGGAGTGGCCACCAGAATCTCCTGCGCGCAGGTGCGGCCTTTGCCGTCGGCCAGCGGGATGAGGGTCTGGCAGATGATGCCCTCCAGCGTGGTGGAGAGCTGGACGCGGACCTGCTCCTGCTGGTGAGGCGGGAACACGTCGATGATGCGGTCCACGGTCTGGGCGGCGCTGGTGGTGTGGAGGGTGGCCAGCACCAGGTGTCCGGTCTCCGCGGCGGTGATGGCCGCGGAGATGGTCTCCAGGTCCCGCATCTCGCCGATGAGGATGACGTCCGGGTCCTGCCGCAGGACGTGGCGGAGCGCGTTGGCGAAGGAGGCGGTATCGCTGCCCACCTCACGCTGGATGACGATGCTGCGTTCGTTGCGATGGAGGAACTCGATGGGGTCCTCTATGGTGACGATGTGGCAGCGACGCGTGGTGTTGATCTCCCGGATCATGGCCGCCAGCGTGGTTGACTTCCCCGATCCGGTGGGGCCGGTCACCAGCACCAGGCCGCGCGGCCGCGCACAGAACCTTTTCAACACATCCGGCATCCCCAATCCGTCCAGGGAAGGCGGGTCCACCGGGACGGACCGGAAGACGGCCCCGATGGTGCCGCGCTGGCGGTGGACATTGACGCGGAAGCGGGAGAGCCCGGGAATGCTATAGGCGAAGTCGAGCTCCCAGGTGTCCTCGAATTCCTGTATCTGCTCGTCGGTCAGGATGGCGTAGATGAGTTCGTGGACCTTCTTCGGGCTCAGCTTCTCCAGTTTCAGCGGGGAGAGCTCCCCGTCTATGCGGAGGGTGGGGGCGGTGCCGGCGGCGAGGTGGAGGTCGGAGGCGTTTTGCTCCTCCATCAACCGCAGCAGGTCATCGACGTGCAGCACTTCCTCGGTATCGGCCGCCTCCTTGACCGCATCGGGGGAGACGGGAGAACCAGTGGCCGTCAGCTTTGCCTCTCTCGCGAGTTGACTGTACATCCGCTCGATCGCGTCGCGCACATCCCGCTCGGTGGCCACCATCTTCTCCAGGTGCATGCCGGTGCGCGCCTGAATCAGGTCCACCGCGAGGCCGTCGAGCGGGTTGACCATGGCGAGGTGAAGCGTGTTGTCGAGATGAGAGACGGGGACGACCCCAAAGCGCCTGGCCATGGACTCGGGAAGCAGGCGGACGCTGTCCAGGTTCGGGGTCGCGTCGGAGAGTTCGATCATTTTGAGGCCGAGGGTGGCGCCGAGAATGCGGGCCAGTTCCTCGGGTGAGATTCCCCCCAGCTCCACCAGTATGCTGCCCAGCCAACGGCCCTGGGTGCGATGGATGGCGAGCGCGCGGTCGAGTATATGACGATCAACCAAACCGGCGGCCGTGAGAATCTCGGCCAGCCGCTCCGAATCAGATTTTCCCTGGTTGTTGTTCGTTCGTGTGGTCGCAGGGTTGGAAGTTGCTTCAGGCACTTGAGGACCCACCTCCGATGTGAGGGATACCGCTAATCATGTTCCACAAACTTCGGCGGTGGTAACGCAGGAATCGTCCTGGGAAAGGAGATGTCCCGGCAACAGGTCTGCGTCCGCCGTCAGGGAGCGGAAGACCCTGGGGCTGGAGCCCTGCCTGAGCACGGCGCTGAGGGCTTCCACCACCGCCGGATCGTATTTGCTGCCCGCCTCGGCGCGGAAATGCGCGACCGCCTCGTCCTCGCTCATGAATGGACGATAGGGGCGGTCGGAGATCAAGGCGTCGTAGCAGTCCGCCACCTGCACCAATCTGGCGACCATGGGAATCTGCTCTCCTCTCAGGCCGTCCGGGTAGCCGCTGCCGTCCCAGGCCTCGTGATGGCTGCGGATGATGGCGATGGCGTGCGGCCCGGGCTTGAGCGGGCGAATGATGCGCTCTCCGATTACTACGTGGGCCCTGCACGCTTCCATTTCCTCTCTGGAGAGCGGGTCGGCCTTCAGCAAGACCGAGTCCGGAATGCCGATCTTGCCCACATCGTGCAACGGCGCGTAGACCTCCAGATCCTGGATCTCCTCCTCTGAGAGGCCCAGATGCTCGGCCATGCGAACCGCGAGGTCCGCCACCCGGTCGCCGTGCGCGGCCGCGTAGTTGTCCCGCGCGTCCAGGCTGCAGACCAAGGCGCGCACCGTGGAGAGATAATGGTCCCGCAGTTCCCGGTAGAGCTCGGAGCTCTCCAGGGCCTTGGCGGCCATATTGGCGAAGGTGCTCAGCGCGTCGAGATGGTCGGGCCGGAAGGCGCGATCGCTCGGGTCCCGCTGTACGATGAGCACGCCCTGGGAACGCCCCTGTACGGCGATGGGGGCCGCCATCACATGATCGAGCTCATTCCAGGCCCTGATCTGGGATTCGAGGTCGGCGACTTTCCCGTCGGAGGAGAGAGTGGGAAGAGGCCACATTTTCGGCGTCGTCACCTCGTCTGTGGAGGGATGGCCGATGGTCCACAATGGCATCCCCGTCTCTCCGTCAATCAGCGCGAGCCAGGCCTTGGCCTCCATGATCTGGGAGAGAGAGGCGGTGATGAGGCGGCAGACGTGGACCGCATCGAAGGAGCCGATCAGCTGCGCGCTGGTGTTGCAGAGCCCGTGAAGTTGCTTCACCCGTTCATCCAGATCGGCAATGGTGGCGCCCAGTTGATCGAGCAGAGAGCGGTTAGTGGAGCGCTGCTCCCGCTCCCGCACGGCCAGGTATATCAGGCCGCACATCAGGAGTACGGATCCGCCGATGGTCAACACGCGCTCATCGTAGTTCATGCCGGTGATGAGCGGGCGATAGCCGAACAGCAACACCACCGCCAGCCAGGCGGAGAGGATGACGATGAAGCCGAGAGCGATCCAGAGGATCTCCTTTCGCTTGTCGTCCGGATCCAGCGTTTCACGGAAGGGGGACAGGGACAAGACGGTTTCTCCTTTCGCCGCGCGGCGGACCGCCGGGGGCGCCGCGCGTTACAGGTAACATACCTCCCACGATGTCTGGGCCCACTGCGTCTTCCCCGTTCCGGGGAGGGGCAGGCCGTCCCAGACGTCGTCGTAGACCACGGTGATGGAGCCATTGGTGAGAACCACGTCGGCGCATACGGCGCCGTGAATCTCTATGTTGCCGTTGAGGGTGGTCTCCGCGTCCACCGTCACCCCGTGGGCGTAGACGAGGCCGTCCACGCGTGAGTTGCCGGCGATCTTGATCGCCTGCGGGCTCAGGAGCGCGAGCGCGTCCTGGTCGGGGTGGGTGGCGAGGACGTTGCCGGTGACGCTGATCTTGCCGGTGGCGACGATCAACGCCTGGCCCGTGTAGGAGCCGGATATTCTCACATTGCCGTCCACGAAGATGACGCCGTTGAGGTTGGTCAGGTCTGAGGAGTTGAACTTGGTATTGCCGTGATATATCTCGGTGGCGATGGAGCGATAATAGTTGAGGTCAATGACAGGCATGGGGATGGGGGCGACGTGTTCGTAGACGGAGGTCGCCGGCACCTGGGGCGGCACCCAGTTGGTGGTGCCGGTGGTGAGGAGCGCCCCATCGTCGGACATGGTGAAACTGGTGCCGTGGAAAGTGATGTTTCCGTTCGCGTAGATCTGCCCGCCTTTGCCGTTCTCGTCCGGCAGGACCGTCCCGGCCCCGTTGAGGGTGAGCGGGCTGTCCGAGAAGATCGCACCCTCGAAGGTCCGGCTGGGGTTGGTGAGGTAGGATGCGATCACGCGGATGGTAGTCTCCTTCCGCTTGTCGGAGACGGCCTTGGAGACGATCATGCAGGTGTCGGAGATGCCGTCGTAGGGGGCGGTGATGGTGTAATGCACCGTCCCCTCCGGCAGAGAGAGTGTGTCCTCATAGCGGCCGGTGCTGTCGAGGATGTCGTTGGCGGCGTCGTAGTTCTCATACAATTTCACCAGCGCCATGTCCACGCCCGCCTCGGCCAGGGCGAAGGATTCCGCCCTCTTGTCCCGCTCGGAGGCGTCGCTCAACCCCTGGATGGTCAGCTGCAACAAGGAGGTGCCCAGCAACAGCAGCGTCACCAGGGCCACGATGGCGAGCAGGAAGACGCTCCCCCGCGCGCGGGCCTCCTGCGAACCGCGTCCACACAGTTTTCTCATCATCCCCGAATGCCTCGCTTCCTCGTCGCCAGGATAGGCCCTCCCGCGCCGCCCTCGCGCGCTCTAGAATCTCATTCCACAGGAGGACGGCTTCCCCGATCAACGATTTCGCAGCGCCACCTCACCGGTCATCGTGGTGGTGGTGGCGCGGACGCCGCGCTTTTCCCGGATGGTGATGGTGATCTCCACCGACTGGAGGCGGTTCATGTCCGGCCAGTAGATGAACATGGGCTTCGGCTGCCCGGAGCTGTCCGGCGGGTTGTCCACCACGTTGTCAACGATGGAGCTCTGCTTCAGGATGGTGACGCCGTCCTCCGCCACCAGCCGCCTCCAGACGTGATCTCCGTCAATCGCCGGATTCCCGTCGGCATCTCCCCGGTAGTACACCACCCAGCGGCCGGGGGCCAGATAGGGCCGGCCGTTGGCGTCGGTCTCTATGTGGTTGAGATAGGTATTGTGATCCGCGTCGAAATCCCGCCGCGGAAGTTCGATGGCGATGTAACTGGCCTCGTGGGGGGCGACCCCGGGGATCACGCTCATCCCCATGCGGATATCCGGGATCATGCGCTGGATGGCTGCGGACGCCTTCTGCTGGGCGTAGCTCTGGGTGGACCCACAGGCATAGGCGCGCATGGAGTTGATGTAGATGGAGCTGACCGTCCCCAGGATCAACCCCAGCACCAGCACCACGGTCAACACCTCGGGGAGCGTTACCGCGAGGCGCGGGATACTTGCCCTCCCGACCGCCCCGCGAACGTCAATTGGGCGCCTGGCGAACATCACATCCTCCCTCACGGCCGATTCGCGATCAGGGTGTGAAGCACCACCCGGCCGCCGGTGACGCCGCCGCCCGGCCAGGTGACGGTGACGACTATGTCCTTGAGATTGGGGTAGTAACCGGCTCCGCTCTGGTAGTGGGAGATCTCGATCAGCCCCTGTGAGCCGGGGGGTAGATTCGGGGTTGAAAAGGAGACCTCTCCGGTGCCGTCCGGGTTCTGCTGGAGGATTTGATATCCCTCGGAGGAGGCGAAAATATCCGGGTTCACCGTGCAGCCCGAGAAACCGGCGCTGCGCAGCCGCTCCATCTCCTTCAAGGCAAGGTTGCGGGCCAGGTTCATGCGCTCGGATTTGGCTGCGGAGACGCTTCCTGCGACGAAGAGACCGGATATGCCCAGAAGCCCGATGGTGAGAATGGTGATGACGACGAGCAACTCGATGAGGGTGAAGCCCCGCTCCCTGCGCTTCATAGCCGACCTCTCTCGATCCCGCTGGGGATCTGCGCGGCCCCTCTTGACAGGGGATAGCAGAAGTCGCCTGTCAGGTTCCTCCTGCTATCCCCGGATTGTCCATCCACGATCAGCCGACGGCTGATGTGGTTGCTACCACTGTCTTTAGTTTACCAGTCGCTGTAGTTCTCGCCGTTGATGGCGGTGAGAGTCGAGGAGCTGTGTACGTCGCCGCTGGATGCGGTGTAATCCCAGTCAGCCGCACCGGTGAACGGGTCCTTGGGCAGACCGCCGTCGGGGGTGCGCAGGTACGGGCCCTGCCAACCATCGACGTCCAGGTCGATGCCGCTGCCGCCCTGGCTTCCAGCCGCAGGAGCGGTCTGGAGGTCGTCGAGCGAGGCGGGATAGTCGCCACAGTCAGCCTCGAACTGCTGGATCGCATTCCGCAGCTGGTGCAGGTCGCCCTTCAAAGTGGCTTCCTTGGCCTTACGGCCGGCGCCCAGCAACCGCGGGATGACGATCAGAGCCAGAATGGCAATCACCACGATCACGATCAACATCTCGATCAGGGTGAAGCCCTTGCTCTTCCGGTTCGTCATTCGACTCATCATTTTGGTGCTTTCACCTCCCCTTCGCCGGGTAGCGAAGTTAATTGGCTGTGTCATCATCCGCAACATCGCGGACTGACATTGGGCTTATTCCATAGGGGGCAAGCGATGTTGAGATGGGAAATTGAATCTTTTCAAAATCGCCGCCGAAGCCCCCTATCCGGGCTCGGGCCCTGTTCTGCAGGGTTCATGCGAAGGCCCGCCGGGGAAGGCGAGGGGATTATCGGCCGGCAGAGAAGAGCAATGGCGACACTGGATATTAGAGGCCTTTGCTTTGAGGAACGCACGCGGCGGCATCACCTGGAGAAGCGTGAGCCTCGGCCTGTTGCTGGCCGGGGCGTTGAACGCGGTCACCCCCTACAATGACTACGGCCTGGGCAACACCTATGTCGCCGGCAATCATTTCCCCATCGGCGCGGTGTTCGTGCTGCTGGCGCTTTCGCTGCTGAATCTGCTGGTCTATCGCTGGCGGGGGCGCCGTTTGCTGCGCGGCCCCGAGGTGGCGGTGATCTACATCATCGTGATGGTCACCTCCGGCATTCCCTCCTCCGGGCTGCTGCGCTACATGATCCCCTGCGGCACCGTGCCCTATTACTTCGCCGGCCGGGGCAATCAGTGGGAGACCCAGTTCTGGGCCTACATCAAGCCCTGGATCGCCGTCAGCGACCCCGCGGCCGTCACCTGGTTCTGGCAGGGGCTGCCGGAGGGGCAGGGTGTGCCATGGCGTCCCTGGGTGAACATGCTCTCCCACTGGGCCGTCTTCTTCGGCGCACTGTGGGCGATCATGATCTGCCTGGCCGCGCTGGTGAGGAAGCAGTGGGCCGATAGGGAGCGGCTGACCTTTCCATTGGTGCAGTTCCCACTGGAGGTGTTGCGGGATGACGAGCGCGGGCCGTCGGGCGGGTTCTTCGGCAATCGCCTGATGTGGATAGGGGCGGGGGTGGTGTTCACGATTCACGTGATCAACGGCCTGCATCGCTACTTCCCTGCGGTGCCCGGCATTCCCACTTTCTTCGAATTGGACTCCCAGTTCCCGGACCGCCCGTGGAACGCCATCGTGCCCGTCTACCTGGGGATCTTCTTCTCGGCCATCGCCTTCGGCTACTTGCTCTCCCTGGAGGTGGCGGCCGGCTTCTGGGTCTCGGTGTGGTTCATCAAGGTGCAGGGGATCGTGCTCAGCGCCATCGGCTACGAGGGCGGCAGCGCCTGGGGTGGAACCATCAGCCAGATCAGCGAGGCGGAGCAGATGGGGGCGTTGCTGGTGATGGCCGCGCTGATCGTGTGGCTGCTCCGGGGGACGCTGACCGACGCCTTCCGGCAGGCGTTCTCGCGGCGGCGCGTGGTGGACGACGCCGGAGAGCCCATCGCCTATCGCTGGGCCGTGTTCGGCCTGCTGGCGGGGCTCGCCACGGCCTGGGGGTGGCTGGTGGCGGCGGGGATGACCGCGGCCTACGCGGGGCTGTTCCTGGTCTTCTTCCTGGCCATCATCATCGTGTTGACCCGCATCATCGCGGAGGCGGGGATGTTGATGGTGCATCTGAGTTTCTGGCCGGTCGACTACCTGATGCTGTTCGGAGGCTCGTCCGCGCTCGGCCCCGCCAACCTCACGGTGCTCACCTTCGTGGACTGTTCCCTGACGTTCGATCTGCGCGAGTTCCTGATGCCGTCGGTGCTGAACGGCTTCCGCCTCGCGGAGCAATCCAGTGTTTCCACCCGCCGCCTGGTGCCGGTGATCGCGGTGGCTCTCATCTTCTCGGTGCTGGTGAGCGTGCCCGCCTTTCTGATCACCTGCTATAAGCCGGGCGCGGCGCAGATCGGAAACGTGGTCGAATTGTGGTCCCATCCATTGAAGTTCTTCGGGCGGCTGGCCAACCGGCTGGAGAATCCGGTGCATCCCAGCAGCACCCAGTACATCGCCATGGGGGTGGGCGCGCTGATCGTGGGGGTGATGGCGATGATGAGGCTGAATTTCGTGTGGTGGCCCATCCACCCCCTGGGTTTCGTGATGGCCACCTCGTGGGCCAGCCTGAATCTGTGGTTTTCCCTCTTCCTGGGGTGGCTGTTCAAGCTCCTGACGATTCGGTATACTGGACTGCGGGGATATGTGATGTTCCGTCCGCTCTTCATGGGGATCATCCTGGGAGATGTGATGGGCGCGGTATTGTGGATGGTGGTGGGCTGGTTTACCCACGTGGGCATCATGGTGACAGTGAACTGACAAAAAATTTCAGGGTCGGCATTCTGCCCGAGGCAGACAAGTCCCATGCCGGCCGCGGACAAACCGGCGGGCGAGGGAACGCCCGCCCTATAAACACCAGGAGGCAATCGTGGCGTTCGATCTGGATCAACTCAAGTGGGATGACAAGGGCCTGGTAAGTGTGGTGTTCCAGGATTACCGCACCGGGGAGGTGTTGACCCTTGCGTATATGAGCCGGGAGGCGCTGGAGAAGACGCTGGAAACGGGCAAGGTATATGTCTTCCGGCGCTCCAGGGGCCGGGTGATGATGAAGGGCGAGACCTCCGGCAACGTGCAGAACGTGAAGGAGGTGCTGGTGGACTGTGACGCCGACGCGCTGGTGATGAAGATAGAGCAGGTGGGCGGCGCGGCCTGCCACGAGGGATATCCTTCCTGCTTCTATCGGAGGCTGGAGAACGGCGACCTGGTCGTGTTCGAGGAGCGGGTCTTCGACCCCAAGGAGGTCTACGGCAAGTGAGCCGCCGGCCCCAGATCGCGATAGACGGTCCGGTGGCCTCCGGTAAGAGCACCATCGCGCGGTTGATCGCGGACCGCCTGGGCTATACCTATATCGACTCCGGGGCCATGTACCGGGCTCTGGCCTGGGCCGCGCGGAAGCGCGGCCTCACCGGGAGACAGGAAGAAGAGGCGGCCGCGCTGGCGCGGGACATCGCCATCCGCCTGGAGCCGATACCAGGGGGAGGGAACCGGGTATTTGTGGACGGCGTCGAGATCACCGATGAGATACGCACCCTCGAAATCGGGCAGCTCGCGTCAGAGCTGTCGGCGATTCCCGCGGTCAGAGAGAGGCTGGTGGCGATGCAGCAGGAGATGGCCGCGGAGGGAGGTGTGGTGATGGAGGGGAGAGACATCCAGACGGTGGTGCTGCCCGACGCGGAGGTCAAGATCTTCCTCACCGCCTCGCCGGAGGAGCGGGCGCGGCGACGCCGACTCGAACTGCAGAGCCGGGGAACCGACGTCGATTTCGACCAGGTCCTGGAGGAGGTGAAACGGAGAGACCACCGGGACATGAACCGGGAACACTCCCCCCTGCGTCCGGCCGCGGATGCGGTGCATCTGGATTCCACCGGCCTGAGCATAGAGCAGGTGGTGGAGAAGGTGCTGGAGATTGTAAAGGAGCGATGCGGGTGAGCAAACCCGGCCTGCGCCGGTGCAGCGGGCCCCGCGCGCGGAGAGGAGGTGGTGACGTGGAGGTCTTCGGCGGTGGCAAGATCACGGAGGTAATCAGCATCCGCCTCGACCAGGGCGAGGATGTGCTGGAGTCCGTGGAAGCGGTCGCGCGCGATGGGGACATTCAAACCGGGGTGGTGTTGTCCGGCATCGGCACCCTGGATCGGGCGCGGCTCCACCACATCACCACCACGGGTTACCCGTCGGTCAACGCATTCCCCGAGTACGAGGGTCCGATCGAGTTGCTTTCCATCCAGGGGATCATCGCCGACTACACGCCCCATCTGCACACCTGTATCTCCATAGGGGAGCAGACCTATATGGGCCACCTGGAGCCCGGCTGCCGGGTTTTGTACCTGGCGGAGATCGTCATCGGGCGGATGGAGGGAGTGCGGCTGCGGCGGGTGGTGAACCCGGAGACGGGAATCGCGCAGCTCCGCGCGGTGGAGGAATAGTCCGGTGGCGCCCATCCGCTTCGGCATCATCGGCGCGGGGAACAGAGATGTGGGCTCCTCGCGCGGGGACAGTTTCATCGCGCTCGTCAACGGGGCGTTCGCCGACGAGGCGCGGGTGGCCGCGGTGTACGACATCAACTCGGAGAATGCGCGGCGGGCCGCGGCGCGCGCCGGTGACGGCGCGCGCGCGTTCACGGACTTCGAGGCTTTCCTGGATTCCGGCATCGAGGCGGTGGTGGTGGCGAGCCCGGTTCGCTTCCACGTGGAGCAGTCTGCGGCCGCGCTCCGGAACGGGATCCACGTCCTGTCCGAGGTGCCGGCCGCCCACAGCATGGATGCGGCGCGGCAACTAGCGCGCGCCGCGCGCGCCAGCGACGCAGTCTACATGTTCGGCGAGAACATCCGCTATCTGGACGAGGTGGAGCTGGTGAAGCGGATGGAGGCGGACGGGCTCTTCGGGGAGACGTACTACGCGGAGGGGGAGTATCTCCACGACTGCAAGGATCTGTGGTTCGATTCCAAGGGAAGGCCGACCTGGCGGGGGAAGCAGCTCGGAAGGGCGGACGGCTTCGGCGTCTACTGCACCCACAGCCTGGGCCCCGCGCTCTATCTGCTGGACGACCGCGTGACCCAGGTGGCCGCGCTGGCCAATGAACAGGCGGTGGTCGCGCCCGGGCGGGAGGGGCACTTCAATTTCACCATGCTGATGAAGACGGCCGGGGGCGCGGTGGTGAAGGTGAGAGTGGACACCGTCTCCAATCGCCCTCACAACACCAGTTACTTCTCGCTCCAGGGGGTGAAGGGGTGCTACGAGGGCGCGCGCGGGCTGGGCGACGAGGCGAAGGTGTGGCTGATGGACGATCACGAAGAGTCGCACGTTTTCGAGGGCGCGCAGTGGCACCGGTTGTGGGATTATGCGGAGCGATACATTCCGGACCGGCTGGAGGTGGGGGAGGAGGCGCGGCGCGGGGGCCATGGCACGTGCGAGTACTGGATGATGAAGGATTTCATCGCCGCCGTCCACGGCGAGCAAGAACCCGCGATCGATGTGTACCGGGGTCTGGACTACACGGTGCCGGGCATCTGCGCGATGGAGTCTCTCGCCCAGGGCGGCGCGGTGATTCCCGTGCCCGATTTTCGGGAGGTGCCGAGGTGAAATCGTTGATCGCCGTCTGCTTGCTATTCTTCAGTCTCATTTTTCCGTCCCGCGCCGCCCAGGTGTGCGCGGGAAATGTCTGCGCCATCGTGCCCGACGCAGTGGCCGCTTTCGATGGGGAGCGCGCCTATCGAGACCTCGTGAAACAGTGCGAATTCGGGCCGCGCGTCCCTGGCGCGCGCGCCCACGAGCAGTGCGCGGAATGGCTGGCGGGGCAGTTGCGGCAGAGCGCGGACTCGGTCGTCACGCAGAAATTCACCGTGAAGGTGCGCGGCAAAACGCTGCGCCTCACCAACATCATCGCCACCTTCAACCCGAAAGGAAAGGGAAGCGCGCTGCTCTGCGCGCATTGGGACACGCGGCCGCGGGCGGAGAAAGACCCCGATCCGTCGCGGCGCGCAAGCCCCATCCCCGGCGCGAACGACGGCGCCTCCGGCGTGGCGGTGCTGCTGGAGGTGGCGCGGGTGCTGAAGCTCCATCCTCCCGGCCGGAAGGTCACCATCGTCCTCTTCGACGGCGAGGACTGGGGGACTGAGCTCCCCGACATGCTGCTCGGGTCGCGCTACTTCGCCGCGCACTACCGCGGCGAGCGCCCGGAATTCGCCATCTTGCTCGACATGGTGGGCGACAAAAACCTGCGCATCCCCCAGGAGGCGCAGTCACTCCGCCGCGCGCCGGAGGTGGTGAGGCGGATGTGGGCGGCCGCGGAGAGGGTATGCAGCACCGCCTTCGTGCGGGAGCGCGGCCCCTTGCTCATGGACGATCACATACCTCTGCTCAACCGGGGCATTCGCTGCATAGATGTGATCGATTTCACCTACCCGTACTGGCATACCACCGCGGACACGCCCGACAAGTGTTCTCCCGACTCGCTGGCGCAGGTGGGCAGGGCGGTGTTGGAGATGGTGAGATAGGGGAGGGGCGCGTCGGGCTGTGGTATAATGGCGCGGGGAAACGACTCATGCAACCGGATCCGCAGGCAATCGAGAGGCTGGTACAGCGTATCGTGGAGACGGTGCACCCGTTGAGGATACTCCTCTTCGGCTCGGCCGCGCGCGGGGAGATGGGCCCGGACAGCGATGTGGACGTGCTGGTGGTGATGCCGGAGGGGACAGATCATACAGAAGTAGGACTGACATTACACAAAAGTTTCCGCGGGCTCGGTTTTGCTGTGGATGTGGTAGTAGTCACGCCTTCCGATCTCGAACAGTGGGGGGACGATATAGGGTTCGTTTACTATGACGCGCTGAAGGATGGGCGAGAGGTCTATGCCGCGAGCAGATGAGTCAATACCGGAATGGTTCCGGCTTGCCAAAGGCGATTTGGCGATTGCCAAGGGAGCGACAGCCACAGATGTTCCTGTGGAGTTGTTGTGCTTTCACGCACAACAGGCGGCAGAGAAGGCGATAAAGGCGGTTCTCATCTGGTATGGTATCCAAGCCCCCAAGATTCACGACATAGGAATGCTATTGGATCTGTTGCCCTCCACCCTGCAAGTCGGGCCGGAAATAGATGGCTCGCGCGCGCTGACCTACTATGCAACCGCGCCGCGCTACCCGATGGCAAGGACCAGAATCTCTGACGCGCAGTACCGCGAGGCCGTCCGGCTGGCCGAGGCGGTGTTGTCGTGGGCGGAGGGGGTCGTCAACCGGTAGCCGGCCGGCGGGGAGTCCCCGCAACGATCGGGCCGCGCTAGCTCCAGTCGAAGATGACCCCCATCACTCGCTCCGGATGCGCGCGGAGCTCCGCGTAGACCGCGGGGGCGTCCGCGGGTTTCGCGACCTTTGACACGAGCGGTTCGAGGGCGAGTCCGCCGCGGCGCACCAGGTCCAGCACGATGCGCGCGTTGCGGGCGACGGAGTGCTTGAGCATGGGGTGGGGTTTTGAGGGCAGGGAACTTCCGTGTGCGCCCTTCATGGTGAGGTTCGGGTCATACCGGTGCACCGCCCGCAGCAGGGGAACGATATCGGCCTCGAACGAGCCCCGCGGGGTCCCAAGCAGGATCATCTCGCCGTTGCGCGCCGCCATCTGGACGCCCATCAGCGCGGCCTGGGGGGAACCGGTGGCCTCCACCACGATCTCCGCCCCCCGCCCCTCGGTGAGGTCCTTCACGGCCTGCACGGGGTCGCCGGAGGAGGCGTCAATCGTCGTCTCGACGCCGCACTTGCGGGAGATCTCCAGCCGTGAGGCGAGCCGGTCAACCGCGATCACCCGGCACCCCTGGCCCAAAAAGAGCTGGGCCGCCAGGTTGCCCACCAGACCCTGCCCCACCACCACCGCGGCATCGCCCAGCTCGGCGGCGGCGCGGCGCAATGCGGTGATGGAGATGAGCGCTATGTGCACCAGGGGGGCCACCCGCAGATCGACGCCCTCCGGCACCTTTCCGGAGGTCCATTCCTCCTCCACCGCGGCGATGCCGGCGTGGGGCGTGGTGGAGAGTATCACATCGCCCACCGCGTACTCGGTCACCGCTTCACCCGCCGCCGCGACCTCGCTCACCGCCGCGTAGCCCAGCGGGGCCGGGATGTGGAACCACCCGGACTCCTTGCCGGACAGGCAGTCCAGCTCCGTCCCCGGGCTGATCACCGAGTAGCGCGTCTTGACCAGCAACTGATTGGGGGCGAGTTTCTTCTCGTCAATCTCGACGGGCCGCAACTCCACTACGTTCGGCGCGGCCGCGTATACGGCTTGTCCTTTCATCTGTCTGTCTCATTTCTTCTTATATCGGTCATCTGGAACAATGCGCAGCAAAATCGCCAACGGCGTTCCTCGCCGATTGCAGATCTCATTGCATTCGCCTGACCGGAGAGGTCGGCCGACTTTACATGACTGCCTGACCGCCTCTTCCAGCGCGGAGATGGGCACCTTCCACTCTCTGGAATTGTCGTGTCGTCGACGGACGATGACTTTGTCACCGTCTTGTTTCACATAGTGCAGGTGGCCGTCACCATCAAGATACGGGGCCTTTCCATCCCTTCTAAATTTCTTCAGAATCTCCGCAACGATATCATCCACACAGCCATTGGCCCGTTTGGGCCCACCACCATTCGGGGGCGGCAGCTGTGCAGAAGACTTTTCTGTATCCTCTCCATTGAGCCATCTGCGCAATTCCTTGAGCCACTCCAGCCTCGTGCGCCCCCCGAGGCGTCGGCCGGCGGGCACGCGCCCGCTGGGGGAGGGGATGACGAAAACCGGAACGCCGGATATGGTCACCTCCCGCTGCATTCCCCAGCCCTCCGGGTCGCGCCGCGCCCACGCCCGGAACGCGTTCTTGCTGGTGAAGCAGACACAGCGCGGCCGGACCCTTCGGACGAGATTCTCCAGTTTCTCCCTGTCCCAGTCCGATTCCGTGAGCCTGCTGTCATCGCTCGCCGCCGCCCGCTTTGATACATCGGTCAGCCCGACTCCATACCGGGGAAGCAAATAATCCTCCTCGGGTCTCAGCACCCGGTCGGTGAACCCCGCCTCATGCAGCTCGCGATAGAATGCGTTGGAGGGGTTGCTGTAGTAATGCCCTCTCTGCGCTGATATTTTGCTGGGCGCGGTACCGACGAAAATGACGTCCAGGTCCGGCCCGATGATATCCTCCAGTATGGACACCTCCGTTGCCCCGCTCACGCGAACGGCCAGTGCTCCGGTATCGCCCGCCTTGGGATGACCGCGCGGCAGGTCTTTTTCGGGTTGACGATCTGGCTGATGCGGATGTCTCCGGCGGTGGAGAGCAGGCGGCGGGCCTCGGTGTCCGTCAGTCCCGTGAGGCGGGAGAGCAATCCCGCCATGACGTCCACCGCGCCCCAGGCCGCCTCATCCAGGGTGTCTCCATGCGCCAAGACCATCAACTGTTCGCCACGGACGAGATAGACGCTTTGCAGCAGGGGGGCCTTCACCCGGCGGGCGGTGAGCGTCACCTCGGCCGCGCACTCGATGCCGGTGCCGCAGCACTCGCCATCTCCCTGGAGGGCGTGCACATCGCCCAGCGCCAGCATTCCGCCGGGGACCGCCACCGGCAGGTAGATGGTGGCTCCGGCGCAGATGTCCACGGTGTCCAGGTTGCCACCCCAGTCGCTGGGAGTGTTGTTGGGCACCGAGCCCTCGGGCGGCGCGAGCCCGATCACGCCGATGATGGGTTTTACGGGGAGCTGCAGCCCCCAGGGATAGGTGGCGATCCCATCGCTCAGGTCCACCACCGTAAACCGTTCCCCTTCGCCTCCACCGCCGATGAAACCCCAATCGGCCGGCTTGACCTCGTGGATGGTCACCGCAAGCGCCTCCCCGGGCTGCGCGCCCTTCACCTCAATGGGGCCGGTCGCGGGGTTGGCGGGAGGCGGGTTCGGGGGCAGCACCCCCTCCCTGGTGACCACTCCGCCGTGGCAGTCGTTGGTCTGCACCACCACGGTTTCGCCCTCCTCGATCTCATAGGCGGCGGGGTGCGCGGGACTGAGTTCGTTGACGTAGCGCTCGCGTCCGAGGGTTCTCACGGGTTACTCCTCTTCATAGACTGAAATCTCCGCGCGGTAATCGCTCATGTTGTAGTGAGGCTGGCGGCGCGGGCGCAGCGCCTCACCCTCCGCAGGGCGGTCCTGGGTGTAGATCCACAGCTCGTCCTGATCCCAGAGCACGATCTCGTCCCTGGCGTCTCCGGTCAGGTCCAGCGCCTCCGCGCACAGGGTGGGGTGGCCGTCGTCGGGGAACTCCACCACCCGGCGCAGCCTCCCGTCGAGCAGCCCGCCTAGGCGGAGGCTGCCAGAGGTGAGCAGCAGCTCCGGCGGCCGGCCGGTCCAGTTCACCGGGGAGAGCACCGCGCCCCCGCCTGGCAACTCCATCGTATCGAGCATGTTGCCCTTGGCGTCGTAGACGCAGATGATGTCGGGGTTGCCCCAGAAGGTCTTGGTGATGATCTGAAGGCCGGGTGCGTCCTCCCGAACGCGCGCCGCGGTGAGCCGCTGCACGTGACCGGTGAGGTCCCGCCAGAGGACATGGCCCTTGGTGTCGCAGACCACCGTTCCGCCTTCACCGCAGGCGAGGGCGATGAGCGGCTCTCCGCGGGCTGGGTCGATGGGGGCGATGGCGATGGCGTCCTGGTGGTCCGCCACTTCTATGCGCCACAGCGCGGTTCCGTCGTCGTCCACCATGGTGTAGCCGATCATCACCTCGTCCCGGCCGTCTCCGTCAATATCCGCGGGGGCCGGGAAATGGCCGGTGTTCCCGTGGAATCTCCACAGCCGGTTCAGATTTTCGTCGTACGCGGTGACATTGGAGTACCGGTCCTTCACCATGATGTCGCCGCGCCGCCCGATTCCCCGCAGGTCGGCGAAGGAGACGCAGTCGCCGGGGATCCGAAACAGGTCGTCCTCTTTCAGCCAGGTGGCCATCGGGCCCGGCTCCGGGGTGGGCGCGCTGTGGATGAGTTCCCCGGTGGCTCCGTCGAGGATGCAGATCTCGAAATTGCGGCAACAGACCACCTCCGCCTTTCCGTCCCCGTTCACGTCGTGTATCTGGACCGCCATGTCGGAAGGAACCACCCCGCGCCCGCGGTCCGGCTCCCCCCACTGCCAGAGGATGTTGCCGTCGAGGTCCATCATGGTGAGGCAGCTCAACATGCAGAAGTCCCCGCCGTTGAGCATGTGGGTGTGCTGGGCGAAGAGGATCTCCATCCGCCCGTCGCCGTTCACGTCCCCGAAGCGGACGTGGCGTCCGGTGCCGAACTCCGGGGTCTCGATCCTTCGCCACAGCGTGGGCTGAGGGTATCGGGCGCGCGCCTCGGCCAGCTCCGCCTGCGCGCGTTCGTTCTCAGCGCGCACCCGCGCGGCTTCGCCCTCCTCCGTCTCTACCTCCACCGCGGCGAACCGGGCGGGGCCGTTGGCGAGAAGGGCGACGGCGCCCTCGGTCAGGTGTTCGTCCGTCACCTCGAACAGGGGAGCGCCGTCGAGGAAGGCCTCAATCCGATTCCCCCTCGCGTCGAGGCGGACTTCATGATAGCGGTTGAAATCGGGTTTCCACTCGGCCTCGGCGAGCACCGCCTTGTCCTCGTGCCTGCGCCGGATCATCCGCACCCGGCCCTGTCCGTCGAGGCGCAGCGAGTAGTGGGTGCGGTTGTTCTGGTATCTCACCGCCACCCCGGCCTCGGCCGCCGCGGCCAGGAGGCGCACCTCGACGCGCAGGGTGATGTCGCGCCAGCGCGGATCGCCGGCGGCCAGCATCGGCATCCCCTCCTTGCGCAGGCGGGCCTGCTGCATCACCCGTCGGTCTCCGTCCAGCACGACCTGCCAATTCGCCAGGCGGCCCCATCCGGTGTGGTTGGTCACCTCCGCCCATCCGCCGGGGAGCGCCGGCAAGTCGAGACAGTGGTATTCGCCCACCGCGGTGTAGTCGAAGGGCAGATCTCCGATGGGGAACTTCTCGAATTGATCTCGAAACACAATCATGGCGTAACCTCTTCTCGCCGCCTTTCTGCGGCCGGGCGGGCCGGACCGCGGCGGCACGATACGAGGTTACGGCGAGGCGGGGGGAAGTCCTCTGCGGGAGGCGTGAGGAGATGGAGAGAGGGCGATCAGACCACGTCGCGCAGCCGCCTGACCGCCTCTTGCGCCTCCTCGAAGCCGGGCGCCAGCTCCACCGCCCGGAGATAGGCGTTCAGTGCCTCGCCGCGCTCCTCCAGTGCCTCCAGAATCATCCCCAACCCGAACCAGTGATCGGGGATGTCGGGCGCCAGCTCGACGGCGTGCTGCGCGGGCGCGACGGCGTCGTGGAAGCGCCCGGCATAGTAGAGGGCGGAGGCCAGGGCGTCATAGGCGTATGGGTTGTCCCTCTCCGCCAGGCAGGCGGTGGAGGCGGCGCGGACGGCCGACTCCGCGTCTGACCGCTGCCAGATGTGCCAGCGCGCGACATGTATGCAGAGATGCGCATCTTCGATCCCGACCTCCATCGCGCGCTTCATGCATTCCCGCGCCTCGTCGTGATCGGAGACGGCGGTGAGGGAAACCGCCAACCCGTACCACGCCCAGGGGTCCTCCGGCACGAGCTCCACCGCGCGCCGACAGTGGCTCACGGCCTGCTCGTAAATGCCAAGGGAATAGTAGGCGCGGCCCGCGCCGAGGACCGCGTCGGCGCGGCCTGGGTCGAGTGTGATCGCCGCCTGGTATCCCTCCAGCGCCTCCTGCGGCCGGCCCAGCGAGGCCAGCGCGGTCGCCCGCTCCACCTGTGCGTCGACGTCCTCGGGGGACAATTCGACTAGTACATTGAATGCCGAGAGCGCGCTCTCCAGGTCACCCATGTCCTCGTACACGAGCCCGAGATTGAAGGAGGCGTCCTCGTGCGTGGGGTCCAGCCTCAGCGCCGCGCGGTAAGAATCCGCCGCCCTCTCCAGGTCCCCCAGCGCCTGGTGCACGTTCCCCAATTCGCAAAAGGCCGCGGCGCGCTCCACCTCCTCGGCGTCCGGGTATTCCTCGACCGCCAACATGAGCAGGTCTCTGGCGCTCTCGAACTGCTGTTTCGCGGCCCGGATCTTCCCCAGCGCATGCAGCGCATACGGCCACCCCGGCCTTTGTTCGAGCGCGAGGGAGAAATCGCGCTCGGCCCCGTCGAGGTCTCCCAGCTGCATCCGGGACCAGCCCAGCCAGAGGCGCGCGTACGGCTCCTCGCCTCCGAGCCGAAGCGCCAGCCGGTAGTGTTCGGCGGCTTCCGTATACCGCTCCAGAGAGTAGAGCACATCGGCCAGGTCGCAGTAGAGTCCGGGCTCATGGGGGCGCAACTTCACCGCCGCCTGGTACTGGGCCAGCGCCTCCTCCAGATACCCCGCGCGGTAGTACACCTCGCCCAGCGTATGGCGGACATACTCCTTGTCCGGGGCGAGCGCGGCCGCGCGCGCGGCCAGGTTCAGGGCTTCTCCGGTGCAGCGCACTTGCGCCAGCGCCCAGGCCAGATTCGCCAGCGCCTCCACTGCATTGGGGTCGGCCGCCACCGCCCTCCGCCACGAGGCGATGGCCTCATCCCACTTCCCATGTTCCCATAATTCTCGCGCGACACGATCGAGCGAACTCGCCGTGAGACGAGTGTCCATACCGCAACCTCCATCTCCCTGCTATGGAGACGGCTTCTCCGTCCGCGTTCCCGCTCCTGCCGCGCCGCGGTCACATCGCGGGAGGAATGAGAGCGGCCTTAGAGGAAGCGCTAATAACATGACTTCGCGCGTTGCCGTTTCGCTGGCGGATATCGAGCGGTTGCGGGAGCGTCGTTGGCGCACCGCGCCGGCGCGTCGGGTACGCTCCCCGCGCAGGGCGCTTCGCTTCATCGAGGAGATGGGTTTCGTGTTGTTGATGCCCATCTCCGGCAGCGAGTTGCCCAACATGCACGAGGCGACGGGAAGGGACTGGAGCGTCTGGTGGGACTGGAAGCAGACGCTGCCGGAGAAGCAGGCGTGCTATTACGCCAAGCTGCTGCGCAACCGGGGCGTCTTCGTCTCCTGGCGCTGGTTCCCGCAGTTCTACGCGGCCCAAGCGGAGGGGCGGCCTTACTGGAGACTCTATCGGGACGGGCTGCTCAGCCAGACCGAAAAGCGGCTCCTGGACCTGCTGGAGGAACGAGGGCCGATGATGACCCGTCATCTCCGCCTCGCCTACGGCCCCCGCAGCAAGGAGAACACGCGCCGGGTGAAACATGCGCTGGCGAACCTCCAGCGCCGGATGCTGGTGTGCCCGGCCGGCGGCAGCACGGAGGGCTGGAGCCACCATCGCTGGGCCCTGGTGGAGAAATGGGTGCCGCTGGAGGCGCTGACCGCGGCGCGCTCCCTCTCCCGCCAAGAGGCGCGCGCCGCATTGGTCAGAAAACACATCGAGAATGCGCTGGCGACGACTGTCGCGGACATCGCCTGGCTGTTCGGGTGGGAGAGGGCCGAGGCAGGGCGCATCGTGGAGCGATTGCTGCGGGAGGGCTCGGCGGCGGCCGCGGTGGTGGAGGAACTGGAGGGCGAGGTGGTGATTCCCAACCCGTGGCCCGGCGGCGGGAGGCGATGAACCTCAAACTGGCGATACCGTTCTATCTCGGCCTGGGAATGCCCTGCGCCCGGCGGCGATACCCGGACTGCGCGGTGAGGGCCGCGCGGGGCCGCTCGCCGGATCTCGTGCGGGCGCTGTTGCTCGCCTACCGCGGGGAGGGGGAGGAGGTGCGACGGATCAACCACCGGTGCGCGGAGATCACGCTGCCCGACGAGGGGAGATTCTTCTTCAAGGAGTTTTCCCGCCTGCACCGATTTCACGATCTGGAGCGCGCCCTGCGCCTCTCGCGGGTGGACAGGGCCTGGCGGGCGGCCCATCTGCTGCCGCGGCTCGGGATTGCGACGCCCCGGGCGGTGGGAACCGCGCTCGCCCGGGCGGAGAACCGCGCTCCCGTCGAATACCTCGCCACCGAGTGGCTGGAGGGTGCGCGCCCGTTTCCGGAGGCAGTCCGCGCCGCAGGAAACCCCGGCGGCCGCCTGACCCTGCTCCGAGAGTTCGCCTTGCGCCTCCGGCAATGGTATGAGCGCGGCGTCTACCTGCGGGACCTGGTGAAGAACGTCCTCGTCACCGAGAACGCGGGAGAGCGAACCTACTGGCTCACCGACCTCGACGGCCTGCACCCCGCGAAGAGGGTCACGAGGGCGCGGATCATGCGGCACATGCGCCAAATCGCGCACTACGTGGGCCCGCTGACCGAGGAGGAGGCGAGAACGGTTGTGGAGAGCTGCGGAATAGTGGCCCTACGCGGCCTCATGGGGTTGCTGACCGGTGACGCGGTTCCGCGTTGACGGCGCGCGGGCATGTTGGTAGGATACGGGCGAATCGAGGGCGATCTCCATGCTTCTGCCACGCACAGAACCGCGGGAATCCGGCTACACGCCCATCGTCAGCCCGGGAGAGCGCGGCCTGCGATACCTTTCGTTCGGTTTGTTGCGCCTCCAGGCCGGAGCGGCCTGGGGGTTCTCCTGGGACGGGACGGAGGCGGCGTTGGTGCTGCTTCGGGGCGTCGGCCGGTTCCGCACCGATGGTCGTGAGTGGCTGGAGATGGGGGGGCGGGAGAGCGTGTTCGCGCCCGAGGATGAGAACGGGCTCCCACCCCGCCCGGCGGCGCTCTATGCCCATCCAGGGTGCGCCGTCGAGTTGACCGCCATAACCGATGTGGAGGCCGCGGTGTGCGCGGCGCGCGCCGACTCTGGCCCGGAGCCCGTGCTGATAACGCCCGAGGCGGTGAAGGTCAGAGAGGTGGGGGAGGGGAGCTTTCGGCGGCGAATACATGATATCATCACCCTGGAAAACGTGCCCGGGGCGCGGCTGCTGGTCGGGGAGACCTACAACCAGCCGGGATGCTGGTCCAGCTACCCTCCCCACAAACACGACCGCGACGACCCTCCCCATGAGCACGCGCTGGAGGAGATATATCACTACCGGGTCGACCCGCCGCAGGGATTCGGGTTGCAACGGGTCTACGGCGAGGGATTCGACGAGGCCTATGCCCCGGGAGAGGGCGACACCGCGGTGATCACCCGCGGGTATCATCCGGTGGTCGCGGCCCCCGGTTATCGGCTATACTATCTGTGGATGCTGGCGGGCGAGAGGCGGGAACTGGTGTGGAGCGAGGACCCCGCTCACGCCTGGACGAGAAACGCGAAGTGACAGGAGTTGATGATGCAGGAACCGCTTGAAGCATACTGCCATATCGGCATCGTGCATCCGATGGCGTTCCCGGAGACCGGGGAGGGGGAGGGGCCGATCCTGGAGACCCTGGAAAAGGTGGCCACGGATTCCTTCTTCTCCGCGGTCGAGGTGACCCAGATGAAGGATGCGTCCGTCAGGCGGGAGGCGGCCGCGCTGCTGGCCTGCGCGGGCCTGGACGTCGTCTTCGCCGCGCAGCCACCGCTCTTCCAGAGCGGCCTCAGCCTGTGCGACCTCGACGCGGCCGCCCGGCAGAAGGCCGTGGACCTGTGCAAGGGGCTGATCGACCAGGCCTATGAGCTGGGGGCCTCCATCATGGTGGTGCACAGCGGCGCGGATCCCGGGGAGGCGCAGCGCGCCGACGCCAAGAAGGCGCTCATCGAGTCCCTGAAGGCCGTCTGCGCGGACGCGCAGGAGAAGGCGGGAGAGCGGATGCTGTCCATTTCCCTGGAGAACTTCGACCGCGACGTGGACAAGAAATGCCTCATCGGCCCCACGCGCGAGGCGGCTGAGGTGGCGGCCGCGGTGTACGAGTCGGCCAGCAACTCCGGGCTCACGATCGACCTCAGCCACCAGGCCCTGCTCAGGGAGAAGGTGGACGAGATGGTGTTGTCGGCCGTGGACCACCTCATCCACGTCCACATCGGCAACTGCATGGTGTCCGACCTGTCCAGCCCGGCCTATGGGGACAAGCACCCGCGCTTTGCGTATCCTGGCAGCGTGGTGGGGGTGGAGGAGCTGAAGCGGTTCCTGGAGGCGCTGGTCTACGCCGGATATTTCAAGCGGAACGCGCCCACCGCCATGCCGGTGGTGAGCTTCGAGGTCAAGCCCCTGGAGGGCGAGTCCCCGGAGGTGGTGATCGCCAACGCCAAGCGCACCCTGCTCCAGGCGTGGGCGCGGCTGTAGGGGCGGTTCCAGCCCCGCGGGATAAAGAAGGGGAGCGCGCCGCGGGCGTAGAAACAAGGTTTCGGACCAGTGCAGGCCGCCTCTGGCGGCCTGCAATCTGTCGCGTCCCCCTGAGAGGGACCTCGGGTGAGCAGAGTCTTTGTAACCAGGCCGATTGCGGAGAGTGCGCTTGCGAAACTGCGGAGCGAAGTCGAGGTGGACTTGTGGGCAGAACCGGAAGTCCCGCCATCGCACGCAGAGCTGTGTGCGCGCGTGGTCGGAGTGGAGGGGCTGCTCTGCCTGCTGACCGACCCGATTGACGCGGAGGTGATCGCCGCCGCGGAGAAGCTGCGCGTCATCAGCAACTACGCGGTGGGCTATGACAACATCGACGTGGCGGCCGCGACCCAGCGGGGGGTGATGGTGTGCAACACGCCGGGGGTGCTCACCGAGACCACCGCGGACCTGGCCTGGGCGCTGTTGACGGCCGCGGCGCGGCGGATCACGGAGGCGGAGCGCTACCTGCGCGCGGGCCGCTGGCGGAGTTGGTCTCCCGAGCTGCTGCTGGGGCATGACATCCACGGCCGGGTGCTCGGCATCGTGGGCCTGGGGCGGATCGGGCGGGCGGTGGCGAGACGGGCGCGGGGATTCGGGATGCGGGTGCTCTACCACAACCCGTCGCCGAAACCCGAGGTGGAGCGGGAGCTGGGGGTGGAGTATGCGGACCTGGACACACTGTTGCGGGAGTCGGACTTCGTCTCACTGCACACGCCGCTGACCGAAAACACTCGGCACTTGATCGGGGCTCGGGAGCTGGCGCTGATGAAGCCCACCGCGGTGCTGGTGAACACCGCCCGCGGCGCGGTGGTGGACACGGAGGCCCTGGTCTCCGCGCTGAAGGAGCGGAAGATCTTCGCGGCCGGGCTGGATGTGTACGAGGGCGAACCGCTGCCGCCCGGCCATCCGCTGCTGGAATGTGACAACGTGGTTTTGCTGCCCCACATCGGGTCGGCGAGTGTGGCGACGCGCGAACGCATGGCGCACATGGCGGTCGAGAACCTGATTGCCGGTCTCAAGGGCGAGAGGCCGCCCCATCTTGTGAATCCGGAGGTATTGTCATGATCACGTACACGCTGGACAACTACGTCTTCGAGCTGTCCACCTTCTTCCCCATGAGCATTCTCGACCGCATCACCGAGGTGCGGGTGCGACGCCCGCAGTTGATCCTTCAGGAGGCCGAGCGCCGCAAGCGCCGCAATGACCTGACCACCGACGGCCGCCTGGTGCTGCTCGCCGCCGACCATCCCGGGAGAATGCTGACCGCGGCCGGGGAGAACCCCATCGCCATGGGAGACCGGCACCAGTACCTGGGGCGCATCATCCGCATCCTCACCGCCAAGGGGGTGGACGGGGTGATCGCGACCACGGACATCATCGAGGACCTGCTGATCGTGAACGCCCTGCTGCGGGAGGCCGGCGGGCCCACCTTCCTGGACGAAAAGGTGCTCATCGGCTCCATGAACCGCTCCGGACTGGCCGGCTCTGTGTGGGAAACCGACGACCGGCTCACCTGCTTCACCGCCGAGTCCCTCGACGACCTGAATCTCGACGGGGGAAAACTGGTGGTGCGCATCTGCCTGGAGGAGCCGGAGCTGAGCAACCGCACGCTCGAATACTGCGCCCGCGGCATCCGCGAGTGCAACGAGCGCGGGCTACCCATCTTCATGGAGCCTGTTCCCGTGACCAAGGTGAACGGCCATCTGCGCCTCAAGCGCACGGTGGTGGACCTGGTCAAGGTCATCGGCGTGGCCTCCGCGCTGGGCGATTCCTCCCGCGGGCTGTGGCTGGAGGTGCCCTACTGCGAGGGGTTCGAGCGGGTGGCGCGCAGCACCACGCTCCCGCTCATCGTGGTGGTGCCGGGCGTCTCCGGCGACCCGACGCCCACCCTGGTGCAGCTGGGGGACGGCGTCCGGGCGCGGCGCAACGTGCGGGGGGCGCTGATGGGGCGGAGCGTGCTGTTCCCCGGCGACGATGACCCGCTCTCCTTCGCGCTGGGCGTCACCGTGATCGTGCGCGAGGGGCGGGAGGCAGAAGAAGCGATAGATCGGCTGACGGCGAGCCGCAATCAACACATCGATGCGCTCACCCGTTGGCTGACGCGATAGCATCGGGAGACCACTCACCACTGATTGAAGGAGACGACGATGGGATTGGAAGGCAACCTGATAGTCGGGCAATCCGGCGGGCCGACCGCGGTCATCAACGCCAGCCTGGCCGGAGTGATCGAAGAGGCGAAGAAGCACAGCGAGATCAAGGAGATATATGGCGCGATCCACGGCGTCGAGGGCCTGCTCCAGGAGGAAATCGTCGACCTGCGCTCGGAGAGCGATGAGGCAGTTTCCCTGCTGCGCAACACGCCGGCCTCCGCGCTGCTGACCTGCCGGCGCAAGCTCACGGAGGACGACTACGAGCATCTCCTGTCCATCTTCCGGGCGCACAACATCCGCTACTTCCTCTACATCGGCGGCAACGACTCCGCGGACACCACCCACAAGGTGGGCATTCTGGCCCAGGAGTCCGGTTACGAGATGAGGGTGATGGGGGTGCCCAAGACGGTGGACAACGACCTCGCCTACATGGACCACACCCCCGGTTTCGGCAGCGTGGCGCGCTTCAACGCGCTGGCGATGAGGGATGCGGGCCTGGACAGCATCGCGATGTCCACCTCCACTCCCATCAAGATCGTGGAGACCATGGGGCGGAATGCGGGATGGATCACCGCCTCCACCGCCCTCGCGCGGGAGAAGCCGGGCGATCCCCCCGACCTCATCTATCTGCCGGAGCGCCCCTTCGACCACGACCGGTTTCTCAGCGATGTGAAGAAAGTGCTGGAGCGGGGCCGCGGCTGCACCATCGCGGTGTGCGAGGGGCTGCGGGACGCGGAGGGCAACCCGGTGGTGGCATCCAAGTCCGAGATCGACACCGACGCCTTCGGCCACCGCCAGCTGGGCGGAATC
The DNA here is from genome assembly GCA_015486155.1 of Armatimonadota bacterium. GTDB lineage: Bacteria > Armatimonadota > Hebobacteria > Hebobacterales > Hebobacteraceae > S016-27. The sequence continues at coordinate 4,335 of WFSF01000069.1, read as the reverse complement.
GGGGACTACCTGGCGCGCTTCCTCATGAGCAACCTCAACCTCAAGGCGCGCGCGGACAAGGCGGGCACCATCCAGCGGGTGTGCGGGTTTGCGCAGTCCTCCGTGGACGCTGCGGAGGCATACATGGCCGGCGCGGCCGCGGTGCGGCACGCGTGTGAAGGCACCACCGCGCAGATGGTCACACTGGTGCGGGTGAGCAACGACCCCTACAAGTGCGAGACCGGCCTGGCTCCACTGTCTGCGGTGGCGAATGCGGAGCGAGTGGTGCCGGACGAGTTCATATCCGACGAGGGCAACGACGTCACCCCCGCCTTCATCGACTACGCGCTCCCGCTCATCGGGGATCCGATGCCCTCGTATGCGCGCCTGAAGCTGGAGCGAATCCCCAAGCTGCTTCAAACCTGAGGGTGACGTGTCGGCCGTGAATACGGCGCGCCCGTAGACGGCCGCGCGAGAGAAAGGACGCCGATGCCCAGAATTGATGGGCGCGAGAACGATCAACTGCGCCCGGTGAGCTTGGCCACCGGATACAACAAGCACGCCGAGGGGTCCTGCCTGGTCGAGATGGGCGACACCGTGGTGATCTGCACCGCCACGGTGCTCAACGAGGTGCCGAGGTTCATGGCCGGCAGCCAGCGGGGCTGGGTTACCGCCGAATACGGCATGTTGCCGCGCGCCGGGCATGAGCGCACCTCCCGGGGCCGCATTCAGTCCAGCGGCCGCACCTACGAGATTCAACGCCTCGTGGGGCGGTCGCTCCGGGCCGTGGTGGACCTGGACGCGCTGGGGGAGCGCACCATCACCCTGGACTGCGACGTCATTCAGGCCGACGGCGGCACCCGCACCGCCTCCGTGACCGGCGCCTATGTGGCGATGATGGAGGCCATGGAGCGCATGCGCGCGCAGGGGATCTTCAACAAGGTCCCCGTGTTCGACGCGCTGGCGGCCGTCAGCGTGGGCGTGGTCGGCGGAGAGTGCATGTTGGACCTCTGCTACCAGGAGGACAGCATGGCCTCGGTGGACATGAACGTGGTGATGACCGGATCCGGCAAACTGGTGGAGGTGCAGGGCACGGCGGAGGGAATGCCCTTCACCAGGCAGCGGCTCGACGAACTGCTGGACCTGGCCTCCGGGGGCGTGAGAGAACTCCTCGCGGCCCAGCAGAAGGCCCTCTCCGAGATCGGGCAGTGAGCCGACGCCTGCGCCTCGTGGTGGCCAGCCTGAACCCGGCGAAGCGGCGGGAGATCGCCGAGATCCTCGCCGCGGAACGCCTCGACGCCGAAGTCCTGGGGCTCGCGGATTCATTCCCGGGTCTCGCGCTACCCCCGGAGACCGGCTCCACCTTCGTCGAGAACGCCCTGCTGAAGGCCGCCATAGGCCGCCGGCCCGAGATCGGGCTGCCGGCCATCGCGGACGACTCCGGCCTGGAGGTGGACGCGCTCGATGGAGAGCCGGGCATCTTCTCCGCGCGCTACCCCCATCCCGACGCCTCCGACGAGGAGCGCTGCGCGGCCATACTGGAGCGGCTGCGCGGGGTGCCCCCGGAGCGGCGCACCGCCCGCTTTCGCTGTGCCGCGGTCTTCGTCACCCCGGAGGGGGAAACCCTCCTCGCCGAGGGAATATGCGAGGGAGCGATTGCGGAGCGCCCCGCGGGGTCGGGCGGATTCGGGTACGACCCCATCTTCGTGCCCCAGGGCTGCGAAACGACCATGGCCCAGCTGACCCCCGAACAGAAACACACCGTCAGCCACCGCGGACGCGCCTTTCGCGCGCTGGCGAAAAAGATCCGAGAGTGGGCGGCCGCGCGGGGCGGCTGAACGAAAACGGCGCTGCGCCCGGAGTTTTCCGAGCGCAGCGCGGACCAGGGGCACGCAGAGGCGTGTCCACTTGCTTATGCCATATCGAAGGGGTTTTTCTAACGGCGCGGGGGCGGGCCTCACGCGCCCTTTGTTCGACACCACACCCGCAAAGTGCTACAATCCTGCGAGAGGTGTTTCACGGTGTCCACGACGCGCTCCCGCCTGAAGGAAGCCTCCAGAATCGTGATCAAACTCGGCTCCCTGGTGGTGACCACCCCCGAGGGAGCGGTTGACGAGCAGCAGCTGACCCATCTGGCGGACCAGGTGGTGGAACTCACCCGGGCCGGCAAGCAGGTGGTGCTGGTCTCCAGCGGCGCCATTCGCTCGGGGCGGGCCCGATTGGGCATCACCGACGACCGCATGGACCTGCCCGCCCGCCAGGCGGCCGCCGCGGTGGGGCAGATCGAGCTGATGTGGCGCTACCGCGAGGTGTTCGGAAGGCTGGGGCAGCCCATCGCGCAGGTGCTGCTCACTCAGGCCGAACTCTCCGACTTCAGGCGATACCTGTATCTCCGCAACACCCTCACCACGCTGCTGAACGACTACCACGCGGTGCCGGTGCTGAACGAGAACGACTCCGTCTCGGTGGAGGGGGTGCAGATCGGAGAGAACGACCGCCTGGCCGCGGTGGTGGCTTCCAAGCTGGACGCGGACCTGCTCCTTTCTCTCTCCGACGTGCCCGGCTGCTGTGACGTAGACCCCAACCGCCACCCGGACGCGCGGGTCATCCCCGAGGTGACGGAGATCACGGCCCAGATGCGGAAGGCGGCCGAGGACAGCGCGGGGCCGGCGGGGCGCGGGGGGATGAGAACCAAGATCGAATCGGCCGAGATCGCGATGAACGCGGGCGTGGTCATGGTGGTCGCGCACGGCCGGGATCCGAACGTCATCTCCCGCATCATGGCGGGCGAGGAAGTCGGCACCATCTTCGTGCCGAAGCCCGCCAAGCTGCGCTCCAGAAAACGCTGGATCGCGTACGCGGCGCGCCCACAGGGGAAACTGGTGGTTGACGAAGGAGCGGCGCGGGCGGTGGCGAATGAAGGCCGCAGTTTGTTGCCGGTGGGCGTGGTGGAGGTGGAGGGGGACTTCGAGCCGGGAGACATGGTGTCGGTGGTGACGCGGGGTAAGGGGGAGGAGACCGAGATCGCGCGGGGGCTGGTGAACTACGGCGCGCGGGACCTGGCGAAGATCCGTCGGTGCCGCTCCCAGGACATACCCAAGCGTCTGGGACACCGGGACTTCGACGAAGCGATCCATCGGGACAATCTGGTGGTGCTATAGCCGGGGGACGGCGCCACCAAAAATCGGAGCGCAACGAAGGCGATGCCCATCGAACGCGGGAAACGAATCCTCATGCGGGGCAACGAAGTGATCGCGCAGGCCGCCATGGACGCCGGCTGCCGCGCCTTCTTCGGCTACCCCATCACGCCGCAGAATCAGATCCCGGACTACATGGCCCGCCACATGCCGGAGGTGGACGGCGTCTTCCTGCAGGCGGAGAGCGAGGTCTCCGCCATCAACATGGTCTACGGCGCGGCCGCCGCGGGCGCGCGCGTGATGACCGCCTCCTCCAGCCCGGGCATCAGCCTCAAGCAGGAGGGGATCTCCTACATCGCGGAGGCGCAGCTGCCCTGCGTGATCGTCAACATCATGCGCGGCGGCTCTGGGCTGGGCAACATCGCTCCCTCCCAGGCGGACTATTTCCAGGCCGTGAAGGGAGGGGGGCACGGCGATTACCGCACCCTGGTGCTCGCGCCCTGGTCGGTGCAGGAGTTGTACGACCTGACGCGCCTGGCGTTCGACATGGCCGATCGCTATCGCGGCCCCGTGCTGGTGTTGGGGGATGCCCTGCTCGGCCAGATGATGGAGCCGGTGGTGATCTCGGAGCAGGTGGTGGACCCTGCCTCCCTGCCCGACAAGCCGTGGGCCACCACGGGCGCGAGAGAGCGGCCGCACAACGTGATCAACTCCCTCTACATCGACCCTCCAGACTTGGCGGCCTCGAATGAGCGGCTCCAGCAGCGCTACCGGGAGGCGGCTCAACGCGAGGTGCGCTTCGCCGAGGAGCATCTGGAGGACGCGGAGCTCGCGGTGGTCGCCTACGGAACCTCGGCGCGGGTGGCCGCGACCGCCATCGAGCAGGCGCGGGCGCGGGGGATTCGGGTGGGACTCTTCCGGCCGATCTCCCTCTTCCCCTTCCCCTCCGCACGCCTCGCGGAGACGGCCGCGCGGGTGAAAACCATGCTCGTGGTGGAATTGAGCGCGGGGCAGATGGTGGAGGACGTGCGCCTGGCGGTGGAGGGGCGCGCGGAGGTGCATTTCATGGGCAAGTGCGGCGGGGTGGTGTTCACACCGGCGGAACTGCTGGCGGAGATAGTCTCGCTGGCCGGGAAGGACGGTGACGATGGCGAGTAGTGAACGGCAGGTCGTGTTCGCGCGGCCCAAATCCCTGGCCCCCATTCGTATGCACTACTGC
>WFSF01000068.1 GCA_015486155.1 Armatimonadota bacterium | reverse complement strand
TTCCCGGTCTGGCTGCGAGCGTCGGGGGCATGGCCGCGGGTGGGGACCGGACCGGGCTTTCGTCCTCCCCGGCGGGCGGTCATCACCACGGCCGCGAGGGCGAGGATCAGCGTGGCGAACAAGAGAAAAGTCCTGAATGATCTTGGCATGGGACCTCACGGGTGAAGGATTTGCGAGCTGATTGTATCCCAAGACCGAAGGCTCGTAAAGCGGAGGACGGAGGCGCCTCCGCGCCCATTCACAGGACTTGCGGGGGCCGCGTGGTAGAGTAGATTGTGGAGCGGGCGAGGGCGCCCGGCGGAGGTGGTGTGCATGTCACGACCCGTGCCGGCCTCGGCGCGCAAGCGGGCCGAGGAATTGCGGCGACAGATCAACTACCACAACTACCGGTACCACGTGCTCGACGCGCCGGAGGTAAGCGACGCCGAGTACGACCGGATGATGCGGGAGCTGGAGGACCTGGAGGCGAAGTACCCCGCGCTGGTGACCCCGGACTCCCCCACCCAGCGCGTCGGCGCGCCGCCCCTGGAGCAGTTCGCCAGCGTCGTCCACCGAACCCCCATGCTCAGCCTCGGCAACGCGTTCGATGAGGGGGAACTGCGGGCCTTCGACGGCCGGGTGAAACGACAGCTCGGCCTTCCCGCCGAGGAGCGGATTGACTACATGGCCGAGCTCAAGGTGGACGGCCTGGCGGTGTCGCTCACCTACGAGAACGGTGTCTTCACCCGCGGCGCCACGCGGGGCGACGGCTTCACCGGGGAGGACGTCACCCTGAACCTGCGCACGATACGGGCCATCCCGCTGCGGCTTCTGGTGGAGAGCCCGCCGCCCCTGCTGGAGGTGCGGGGAGAGGTCTACCTGGACAAGAGGGAGTTCGCCCGCATCAACCAGGAGCGGGAGGCCGCCGGGGAGCCGCCCTTCGCCAACCCCCGCAACGCGGCCGCGGGCTCGGTCCGCCAGCTCGATTCCAGCATCACCGCGCGCCGGCGGCTGGACATGATCTGCTACGGGATCGGCGCGGCCGAGGGGGTGGAGTTCGACTACCACCACGAGATTCTCGAATACCTCGAGCAGGCCGGTTTCAAGGCCAGCCCGCACAGCAAACTATGCCGCGGAATCGAGGAGGCGGCGGCCTACTGCCGGGAGTGGCAGGAGCGGCACCGCGAGCTCACCTACGGGACCGACGGCGTGGTGGTGAAGGTGGATTCCCTGGCCTTGCAGCGCGAACTGGGGCATGTCTCGCGAAGCCCCCGGTGGGCGATCGCCTATAAGTTTCCCCCGGAGGAGGAGGTCACGGTGGTGAAAGACATCATCGTCTCCGTGGGGCGCACGGGGGCGCTCACGCCGGTGGCGGTGATGGAGCCGGTGGTGGTCTCCGGCTCCACCGTGCAGCACGCCACCCTCCACAACGAGGACGAGGTGGCGCGCAAGGACGTGCGCATCGGCGACACCGTGGTGGTGCGGAAAGCGGGAGACGTGATCCCGGAGGTGGTGAGCGTCATCACCAGCAAGCGCACCGGGCGGGAGCGCAAGTTCGAGATGCCCACCAGGTGTCCCGTGTGCGGCGCGGAGGCCATCAGGCCGGAGGGGGAGGCGGTGCGGCGGTGCACCGGTATCGCCTGCCCCGCGCAGCTCCTGGGCCGCATCGAGCACTTCTTTTCCCGCGGCGCGCTCAACGCGGACGGGATCGGGCCCGCGCTCATCGCGCAGCTGGTCGCGAAAAAACTGGTCCGGGACCCCGCGGACCTGTTCTTCCTCACCAAGGAGCAGCTCCTCGGCCTGGAGCGGATGGCGGACAAGTCCGCGCAGAATGTGCTCGACTCCCTGGAGAGCGCGAAACATCCCACCCTCGCCAGACTCATCTACGCGCTGGGCATCAGGCACGTGGGCGAACACGTCGCCGAAGTCCTCGCCGACCGGTTCGGCTCCCTGGAGAGATTGGCCGGGGCGAGCGAAGAGGAGCTGGCCGAGACGCCGGAGGTGGGCCCCACCATCGCCGCCTCCATCGCGGCCTTCTTCCGCCAGGAGCAGACGAGGGAATTGCTGGAGAAACTGCGGCGGGCGGGGGTGTCTCCGGTGGTGCCGGCCGCGGCGGGCGCGGCCGAGGGGCCGCTCGCGGGGAAGACCGTGGTGTTCACCGGAGCGCTCTCCATGCCGCGCGCGCAGGCCGAGCAGATCGTAAAATCCCAGGGCGGCCGGGCCGCCTCCTCCGTGAGCAAGCGGACCGACTACGTGGTCGCGGGGGAGAAACCGGGGTCGAAGTATGAGCGGGCCCGGGAGCTGGGGGTGACGATACTGACGGAGGACGAATTCCGGCGGCTGGCCGGGATCGAAGGATAGGAGGAAATCGCATGGATCGTTCGGAAGCGCTCGCGCTGTTGACTTCACAGGTGAAGACGAAAAATCTGGTCAAGCATTGTCTGGCGTGCGAGGCGGTGATGGGCGCGCTGGCGGAGCGGCTGGGTGGGGACGTGGAGATGTGGCGGCTGGCCGGCCTGCTGCACGACGTGGACTATGACCAGACCGCGAAATCTCCGGACCAGCACGCCGTCATCGGGGCGAAGATCCTGGAGGAGAAGGGGCTGCCCGCGGAGGTGGTGCACGCGGTGCTCGCCCATGCGGACAAGGCCCCGCGGGAATCCCTGCTGGACAAGGCCCTCTGGTCCGTGGACCCGCTCACCGGGCTGATCGTGGCCTCCGCGCTCATCCGCGAGGAGAAGAAACTCTCGGCGATAGACGCCCAGTTCGTGGCCCACCGGATGAAGGAAAAGAGTTTCGCCCGCGGGGTGGACCGCGACCAAATCAGGGCCTGCGAGAGCGAACTCGGGATTCCGCTGATGGAGTTCCTCGACATCGGGGTGAAGGCGATGCAGGGAATCAGCGGGGAGCTGGGGCTGTGAGGAAGGGCCGGAGGCCGAAAACGCGTGTGGCCGGTCATCGCGCCTTTGGCATGTGGCGAGATAGGCGTGACCTCCAGGAGGTCAAAAAGACACTGAACCGCCTTCGGAGATCGCGTTCTTTCTTATGCGTCGCGGGCGGGACGAGAGGCTGCAGACGCTGCACTGGCGATCGAAAACACTATCGGGTGCTCGCCGACTTGGACGTGCGCCTGTTCAGGCCGTGAGGCGGGGCGCGCCATGAGCGAGAGGCCGCAAGCGGGACCGCGCACCTATCTCGGGGTGGGCATGATCGCGCTGGCCACGCTGATGTACGAGATCCTGCTGACCCGCATCTTCAGCGTGACCATGTGGTATCACTTCGCCTTCATGGCCATCTCGGTGGCGATGTTCGGGATGACCGCGGGCGCGCTCCTCGTGTACCTGAGGCCGGCTCGTTTTGCCCCCGCGCAGGTCAAGGTGCGCATGGCGCAGGCGGGGGCGGGCCTCGCGGTCAGCGCGGTGGTGTCGTTCATCATCCACCTGCGCCTTCCGTTCGTCGCGGAGGCCTCGGTCGGCGCCATTGCGGGCCTCGTGGTCACCTACCTGGTGATTTCGGTTCCGTTCGTGTTCAGCGGCATCTGCATCTGCCTCGCCCTCACCAAGTTCCCCGCGCAGGTGAGCAAACTCTACGCGGCCGATCTGGTCGGGGCCGCGCTGGGATGTATCGCGCTCGTCTATCTCCTCGGTCCGGTGGACGGGCCGAGCGCGGTGTTCGTGGTGGCCGCACTGGCGGCGGTGGCGGCCGCGCTGTTCGCGTCCGAGGAGGGAGCGGTCGGACTGGCGCGGGGGGCGGTATGGCTGAGCCTGGCGCTCGTCGCCTTCGGCGCGGCCAATGTGCTCCTGGCGCGGATGGGGCAGGCGCCCGTTCGGGTGATGTGGGCGAAGGGAAAACCGGAGCCGCCGGGCTACTACGAGAGGTGGAACTCCTTCTCCCGCATCAAGGTGGTGGGGAACCCGAATCGGCTGGAGCCGCCGTTCGGATGGGGGCTGAGCCCCACCTATCCCCGCGGCCGCGGCTACCGGCATCTCCATCTCAACATCGACGCCGGAGCCGGCACGGTGATCACACACTTCACCGGCGATCTCTCTCAGATCGAGGATCTCAGCTACGATGTCACCAATGTGGCCCATTTCCTGCGCCGCGACGCGGACGTGCTGGCCATCGGGCCGGGCGGCGGAAGGGATATCCTGGCCGCCCTTCAGTTCGGCCAGCGGTCCGTGGTGGGCGTGGAGATGAACGGGGACATCATAAAGGCGGTGAACGAGGTGTTCGGGGATTTCTCCGGCCACCTGGACCGACAGCCGGGTGTGAGATGGGTGGCCGACGAGGCCCGCAGCTACGTGGCCCGCACCCGCCGCAAGTACGACATCATCCAGATCTCGCTGATAGACACCTGGGCGGCCACCGCGGCGGGCGCGTTCGTGCTGGCCGAGAACTCCCTCTATACCACGCAGGCGTGGGAGACCTTTCTGCGCCACCTGAAGCCCGGCGGCGTGCTCACCGTGTCCCGGTGGTATTTTCGCGCGCGCCCGGCCGAGATCTACCGCCTCGCCTCCCTGGCCCGACAGTCGCTGAGGGCGCTCGGCGTGAAAGACCCTCGGGCCCACGTGATCATCGTGCGCTGCATGCCGACGCACCCGCAGCCGGGCAGGCCGGACGGGGTGGGCACCATCCTGGTAAGCCCGCAGCCCTTCACTCAGGCCGAGCTCGACACCGTGGAGGCCGTCGCGAGGAAAATGCGCTTCGAGGTGATGCTCAGCCCGCGCGCGGCCGCGGACCCCAACCTGGCCGCCATCGTCTCGCGGGCCGGGTATCGGCGCTTCATCCGGACCTACCCGCTCAACGTCGCGGCGCCGACGGATGACAGCCCTTTCTTCTTCCAGACGCTCCGGCTGAAGGACGTGTTCCGGCCGGCGTTGTGGAACGAGGGCTGGATGAGTTTCAACGCCAAGGCGGTCGTCGTCCTGGGCGTCCTGCTGGCGGTGGTGACCCTGCTGGCCGCGCTCTGCACCATCGTGCCCATCCGCGCCACCCTGAGCCCGCTCGAGGTGAGAAAACACCTGTGGCTGTTCGTGTTCTTTGCCGCCATCGGGCTGGGATTCATGTTCGTGGAGATCTCGCAGATGCAGCGGCTCATCATCTTCCTCGGGCACCCCACCTACGGCCTGACGGTGGTGCTGTTCTCGCTGTTGCTGTCGAGCGGCCTGGGGAGCCTCTCCACGGCGCGCGTGGACGTCTCTGCGGGGACGCGGGGAGCACGGGCGCGTCTCTGGGTGCTGCTGGCGGTGCTGGCCGTGTTCGGGCTGCTCACGCCGCACCTGGTGGGGTTGGCCCGCGGGGCGAGCACGCCGGTGCGCATCATGCTCTCCGTGCTCGCGCTCGCGCCCCTGGGTTTCACGATGGGGATGGCCTTCCCCATCGGCATGAAGTTCGCCGCCCGGGAATCCGAGAAACTCACCCCCTGCCTCTGGGGGATCAACGGCGCCACCTCCGTCCTCGCCTCCGTGCTCGCCGTCGTCATCGCCCTCAGCGCCGGCATCACCGCCTCCTTCTGGACGGGGTTCGCGTGCTACCTGGTGGGGGTGGGGGTGGTGGCGCGGAGGATGAAGGGGTGAGCAAGTGGGAGACCGTGTAGCATACATATAGGGGGGAGGAAAACAAATGACGATGGTTCGCGCTTGCGCCGGCCGCCTGGCCCATTTATACGGGTACGCGATTCCACGGATTGTATGGGCCCACCGCAAAATACTGTCACTCGTTGTCATGCTCTACCTGATTGGGTGGGCGCTTGGGTATCACAGGGGAGCGGGCCTCACCGCGGCCCAGGCATTCGATCTCTTGTCTTCGAGGACGCCGACGGGATGGCTTGAGAAGCTGCTGGGCTTCTCCACGCAGAGCGTGTTCGCACACGGTTCGCCCAGGTACTTCCTGCACAATTCCTTCGCGGCCGTACTGAACTCATTCCTCGGATTTTGCACCCTCGGCGTGTATGTGTTCCTTATTATTCTCAAGCAAGGCCATCACACCGGCTTCGTAGTTGGAGAGCTGACGAGCATGGCGCGCGCGACTTCGGGAGGGGGACCCTTCGCCGCCGGGGTGGGCGTTTTGTTTCCACACGATGTATTGGAGCTGCCGGCGTTCCTGCTGGCCTGGGGACTCGGCCTGCGCGGCGGGCTGGCCTGGATCCATCCCCTTCCCGGGATGCGCCGATGGGTCAGCGTGAAATTCGTTGGGGCCGAGCTGGCGCGGGCTCTCGCACTCGTGATACCGATGTTGTTGGTGGCCGCGTTGCTGGAGACCCATGTGAATCCACTATTCTTCAATCGCTATATTCTCGGCGTGGGAAAAGATCCGGGAATGGTGCGCGAACATGTCATCGGCCCCCGATTCAGCATCGCTCGTTTCGCTTGGTCTCCGAAAAGGGAACGGATTGCGGTGGTGACCCCAGCAGGAGACCTGGTTGTCGCCACCCACCGCGGCCGGGGATTCTCTGGCGCGAAAGTGTTGTTGAAGGCCGGGCGCTTCGACGCTTTCTGGACGCCCTGCTGGTCGTCCGATGGGGAAAGAGTGCTCGTGCCGTCAGTGACGAAAACTACGGAAAACGGCTGGGAGAATCGGATTCTGGCGGTGGCTGTGGATTCCGGCAAAGCCGAGAGACTGCCGACAGTTCCCCGGGCCTGGCACATGGGGATGGCGCTGTCACCGAACGGACAGCATCTTGCTGTCGTCGTCTCCAGGCTGGATGCAGATGGACGAAGGAACGCAAACCTCTGGATCTTCGATACCCGGGCCCAGAGGTGGCGGCAGATTACCCGCTTCGTGCGTCCCGCGGAGATCTCCTCCACCAGCGAGCCGGCCTGGTCCCCCGACGGTGCGCGCATCGCTTTCATCGGCCGCGCCATCGGCAGAGTCTCGTCGGCAGAGAAGCGGGAAAGCGAGAAGGAACAACGGAAGTTCGGCCAATTGTGTGTCATAGGAGCCAATGGGGGACCGGCACAAGTCCTTGCAGAAACTCTCGCCGGTTCATCAATCGCTTGGTCCAAAGATGGACGATGGATTGCATGTTATGGCTCGCCCGCTAAGCAAGAGAAATTGGGCATCTCTGCCCGCTTCTCGAATTCTTTTGCGTTTACCAATCTCATGCTCGTTCGGGCCGACGGCGCGAAGAAGATCGCTTCGATCGCCCGGGCGGATTACTCTTCGTCCTTGGCGTGGTCATCCGATGGCCGCCTCTTCTATTCCCGCGTCGGCACACTGATATCAGGGATGCCGGTCCTGCCGGGAAAGGCGGGCAGATGAAGGGCATCGCGGCCCGCGGGCGGGGCGATGGGGCACGGACTGATTTCTGCACCCCCAACCCCGGCGCGGCCGTGCCAGTGTCGGCTGAGGGGCTTACGCGAGCGGGGAATGTGCTGCGAGGAAAATCCTTGACACTCCTCGCGGCCTTGTGGTATAAGAACTGCAGTCAATCATGAATCGGCGATCTCTGATCAACCTGGTGTGCTGGTGGTGGCGCGGCGAGATACTCGGCTTGCCGGGCTGCCCGCGCACATCTGACCACTGAGCAGGGAAAGCGCAAACTGAATAGAGAAGAGCATTCGCCCAGCCCGGCAAGCCCGGGCTGGGCGTTTCGTTTGTAGGGCGAGGCAGTCTCTGCTGCCTCGCCGGAGGCCGCCATTGGCGGGGCATCAAAGAATGCCCCGCCCTGCAAGAGAGGGATGATTATGTATCACCCGACACGTGAAGAGTTCAGGGAAAAGGCGAGGCAGGGGAATCTCATCCCCGTCTGGCGGGAGGTGCTGCTGGACCAGGAGACCCCCGTCTCGGCCTTCCGCAAGCTCGGCCGGAGCGAGTACGCCTTCCTGCTGGAGAGCGTGGAGGGGGGAGAGAATGTGGGCCGCAACTCGTTCCTGGGTTCCGAGCCCTTCGCGGTCTTTTCCACCAAGGGCGACCGGGTCACGATCAGCCGGGAGGGGCGGGAGAGCACGCGGCGGCTGGAGCCGGGCGAGGACCCGCTGAGCGCGCTCAAGGCCTTGCTGTCGGAGTACCGCTTCGTCCCCGTGGAGGGGCTGCCGAAGTTCTGCGGGGGCGCGGTGGGGTTCCTGGGCTATGATGTGGTGCGCTTCTTCGAGCGCCTGCCGGGCACGCCCCAGGACGATCTCGGCCTGCCGGACAGCGTGTTCGTGCTCACCGATACCTGCCTCATCTTCGACCACGTGTTTCACCGCGGCAAGGTGGTCTCCAACGCCATCGTCAACGGCGACCCGGACCACGCCTACGACGCGGCGGTGAAGAAGATCGAGGCCCTGTG
>WFSF01000067.1 GCA_015486155.1 Armatimonadota bacterium | reverse complement strand
GGGCATACCTATGCCCGCCACGCAAGCGCAGCTTGCGAAGAGTGGTTCGTTTAAGTGAGGTGGTTTGGCGGGCATACCTATGCCCGCCACTCCGTTTTCGTAGAGCGCGGCCGTTCTGCCTGTCCTGCGAAGTCCGCCATAGGTGGACGAAGCAGGATAGGGTGGGCATACCTATGCCCGCCACGCAAGCGCAGCTTGCGAAGAGTGGTTCGTTTAAGTGAGGTGGTTTGGCGGGCATACCCATCCCCGCCGAGCCTGTCCTCCCGAGCCCGGGCGCCTGCGTCGCCATAAATTCGCGGTCCTCCTGCGCCCCTTTGGTCCCGAGATTCGACAAGATACCTCTCCGGCGGGGCAGGTGAAACCCTTACGCCCTGGAAGAGGGAGAATGAAGGCAGCGGAAACCGGGCTGCCTGAGAGTTGTTGCCATGGTGTCGCTTCCGCCGGGCCGCGTCCTGGCGCGCGGATGGGAAGCCGGCGCCTCCGGTCGCAGGAGGCTAGCACCAACCGCGGAGCCAGGCCGAGGACAAGGAGGCCGCCATGGCCGTGAAGAGTCTGTATGTCGGTAATCTCAGCTACTCGGTGACCGAGGCCGCGTTGCAGGAACTGTTCGCCGAGTACGAACCCTCGGAGGTCCGTCTCATCGGGAACAAGGGCTTCGGGTTCGTGGACGTGCCGGAGGAGAAGGCCGCAGAGGCCATCGCCGCGATGAACGGCAAGGAAGTGGACGGACGGGCGATCAACGTCAGCGAGGCCCGCCCCCGCGCCCGCCGGGACGACCGCCGGGGAGGGGGAGGATTCGGTGGAGGCGGCCGCCGCTGGTAGCCGCGCCCCCGCGAATTGAGAGACGTTTCCGGGGCGGGCGCTTCAGCGCCCGCCCCCCTTATTCCCCTGTCGCGCCGTTTGGGGCTCCTAGTGCCCTGCTGGCGGCATCTTGAGCACTTGCGCCGCGACGAGAAGTTTCTCGCGCTGCGCATCCGGTTGATATTGCACTCGTCCCGTGCTACCCTTTCCGGCGCTGGCTGGGGGACCCCGCTGGCGTGATCTGAGCATGAAGGAGAAATGGCCATGTATCCGGCTTTGGCCCCATCCGCGATAGGCGTTCGACTCGACCTGGAGGAGACGGCCCGCCTGACCGCCCAGGCGGGCTTCAAAGGGCTGGCGGTGGAGATACCCGCCGACGAGAAGGCGGCCGAGGCGGTGCGGCGGGCGCTCGAGGGCAACAAACTCCGCCCCGCCGCCTGGGGGCTGCCCGTGGAGTTCCGGCGCGACGAGGAGACCTTCCGCGCGGGCCTGGAAAAACTCCCCGCCATCGCGCGCTCCGCGAAACAGATCGGGGCCGACCGCTGTTCCACCTGGATTCTGCCCTTCTCGGACGAGTTGCCCTTCGAGGAGAACTTCGAGCTCCACCGCGCCCGGCTCCGCGAGTGCGCGGAGGCCCTCGCGGAGCACGGAATCCGCCTGGGCCTCGAGTTCGTGGGGCCGAAGACCCTGCGGGAGGGGCATCGGTACGAGTTCATTCACGACCAGGAGGGAATGCTCTCCCTGTGCGACGCCATCGGCACCGGCAACGTGGGGCTCCTGTTCGACGCCTTCCACTGGTACACGTCTCACGGGACCAGGGAGGACATCGGGAAATTGAGCGACGCCCTGGTGGTGGATGTGCACATCAACGACGGAATCGAGGGGCGCGGCCCGGACGAGCAGATCGACAACGAGCGCTGCCTTCCGGGCGAGTCGGGCGTCATCGATCTGGTGGCTTTCCTCCAGGGCCTGCAGGCCATCGGCTACACCGGCCCCGTCACCCCGGAGCCCTTCAGCAAGCGCGTCGCGGGGCTTTCCCCGGAGGATGCGATCCGGGAGACCGCGGAGGCGCTCCTGGAGGTCTGGGAACGGGCCGGGGTCTAGCGCGCTTCTCCCTCGCCTCCGACCAGCTGGGTGACGCGGAATCCCATCTGATCCTCCAGCACCACCACCTCGCCCCTCGCGAAGAGGCGGCCGTTCACCTTGAGCTCGGCCGGCTCCCCCACCATCCGGTCCAGTTGCACCACATACCCGGGGCCGACTCCGGCCAGGTCGCGCACCAGCAACTCCGCCCGCCCCAGTTCCACGGTGGCCTGCACCACGATATCCCCCAGCCGCTCCAGCGCCTCCTCCGGCGTCGGGCTTTCGGCCGTCTCCGGCCTCTCCGCCACCTGCGTTGCGGTCTCTGTCTGCTCCGTCATCATCATCCCCCTTTCGCTCCGGGCCGGCGCGCGATTTGCACCCCCAGCCGCCTTCCCTCGGCCACCAGACGCCCGCACATGCGATATCGCTCCCCACTCACCAGGCAGACCGGATGCTCCTCCCGGGGCCCCAGCAGCAGCACGTCTCCGGCCGCCAGCCCGCTCAGGGTGGAGAGCGACACCCCGACCGGGCCCAGTTGCGCGGTGAACTTCGCCGTGACCTCGCCGAGCAGGCTCAGGGGAGCCCCGCGCCGCGCGCGGCGTGACGAGGCCGCTCCCTGGGCCTCCGACCGGGACACATGATCGGTGATCCCGGCGGGCAGCGCGAGGCGGATATCTCCGTCGGCGCGGCCCGATTCCAGGCGGAATCTCACCACCAGCAGCCAGTCCCGCGGATCGCTGAAGTGCAGGGTTTCCACCGCGTCGGTTCGCTGGGTGACGGTGAACTCCAGGCGGCATACCGGTTCCCAGGCGCTGCGGACACAGTCGAGCATGGCGTCCACCAGCTCCTCCAGCACCGCGTGCTCGATGGCCGACAACCCCCGCGGCGGAACCTCCTTCGTTTCCCCTCCCCCCAGCAGATGGTTGAGCAGCGCGAAGGCGACCGGCAAATCCATCTGGAGCAGGCCGATCCCCTCCACGGGCGCGGTGGAGAGCAGCGCCGCCATCGTGGGCGCGGTCAATGTCTCCGCCAGGCTCTCCGCGCGGAGGCACTGTATCCCCTGGAGGTGCACCAGGGGGGAGGGCAATTCCCGCTCCACGAGCAGCCGCGCGATATCCCGCGCGGCCTCCTCCCAGATGCCGGTCAACGCCCCCACCGTCTGCCTGGGCAGGAGGTTCGGGTTGGCGAAATCGTAGGCCTCCACGGAGAGGCCCTCGGCCTCGAGGGCCTGGGGGGACAGGAGGCGCCTGCGGGGTTTACCGGCCGGCATCGTCGTCCTCCCGGCCGCGCTCCCCGTCTTCGTCCCCGGGCGCGGGCTCGCTCTCGGCCGTTTCCTCGGCGGGCTCCTCCGGGGAGGTCTCCTCCGCCGCCTCCTCCTGCTCTTCCTCGGCCTCCTCGGCCTCCTCGGCCTCAGACTTCAGCGAGAGCGTGCCCTCCTTCGCCAGCTGCCGCGCGGCGGCCGCGATCCGCCTCTGGGCCGCGTGGGACTGGTTCGGCTTCACGGGGCCCGCGGTCTCCATATCCTCCTTCAACGCGGCCGCGGCGCGCTCCGACATGTTCTGGAAGATGTACTCCTTCAGCTTGTCCGCCGCGGTCTGCAGCGCCATCCGCAGGTCGTCCTGGGAGACGGTGCGCAACACCAGTTGCAGCTCCCGCGGTTCGAGCTGCGAGAGATCCTCGAAGGTGAACATGCGGTCGCGCACCTGCTTGGCGAGCGCGGGGTCATGCCGCTGGAGGTCGGACAACACCCCCTCTTCGATCTCCTTGTCGGCGGAGTTGAGGATCTCGGCCAGCCTCCGCTTTCCCTCCGCGGGCCCGGAGGGAGCGGCATGGCTGGAGACCAGCGAACTGCGCAGCGCCCGTCCCAGCCTGCGGAAGGCCTCCAGGTCTGGCGTATCCATCTCCACCAGCCGCAGCGCCACCTCCAGCCTTCGCTTGCCGGACATGTTGCCCAGCGCCCGCGCCGCCATCGCGGGTTGCAGCCGGCTGAGCGCGGCGGCCGCGACCTGAGGATGTTGATTGCGCAGCACCTTGCCCAGGCGGTCGGCCTCTTTCTCGCTGTCCACGCTGATGTCGGCCACCTCGGAGGCGAATTGCAGCCGGGAGATGACGCTCTCCGCGCGCTCCGCCCCCAGCGCGCTGATCAGCAGCTCCCGCGCGTAGTCGAGCCCCCCTTCCTCCGCGGCGTCCGCCTGCGCGGCCTGCTGGAACTCCTCCAGCACCCGCGCCTTGGTCTGCTCGTCCACCTGCTGGATGCGGGCGAGATGCGAGGCCAGCTGCTCGATCTCCTGCGGCGTGAGCGCGGATACGACCTGTGTGGACTTCTCCGAGCCCAGGGCCATCAACAGCACCGCCACCTTCTCCGGGCCGGAGAGCGCGCTTTCGGAAGGACCGGACATCCCCTCCACCCCTCCATGAGGAAACGACGAAATTCTGCTCCGCCCCGTAGTGTTCCACAACCCGGCCCGCTAGGAGGTCGCGTTATCCGACGTTTGTGTCACACCCGTCTCCCGCGTGTCATATCCCCCCAACGCGGCCAGCCGCTTCTTGAACCCCTCGCTGCGGAGCGCGCGCAGCAGCGCGATTCCCCGCGGCTCCTCCCAGAACCCCGGCCGCGCCGCCAGGTCATACCGCTCCAGCGCCAGGGGCACGAAATCCAGCCCCAGGGCCCGCGCCGCGGCCAGAATGCCCAGGCCCGCGTCCGCCGTCCCGTTCGCCACCATGGAGGCCACCGCCAGGTGGGTGTAGACCTCCCTCCGGTAGCCCTGCACCCTCTCCGGCGGGATCCCCAGCTTGCCCAGGTGATAGTCGAGCAGCACCCGCGTCCCCGCCCCGTGCTGCCGGTTGACGAACCTCACCTCCGGCCGCGCCAGGTCCTCCCACCCGCGGATGCCCTTCGGGTTGCCCCGCGGCACCATGAATCCCTGTTGCCGGTGGGCCAGGGTCACCAGGGAAATCTCTTCCTCCCCGAACAGCCGCCTCACCGTGGGCCGATTGTAGTCTCCGCTCTCCGGGTCCAGCAGGTGGCACCCGGCCAGATGACAGTACCCCTCCTTCAGCGCGGCCAGCCCCCCCATGCTGCCCACGTGGGTGGAGACTATCCGCAGGTTCTCGTCCTCCGCCTGCGCGTACTCCCCCAGCAGGTCGAGGGCCACGTCATGGCTGCCGGTGACGAGCACCGTGTTCCCGATCCAGTGTTCCGGCCGCAGCAGCTCGCACGCGACCTCCGCCCCCTTGGGTTCCCCCTCGCTCCCCCTGGGGATGAGCACCACCCCATCGGCGCGCGCCAGCGCGCTCACCAGCCCCGCGCCCCGCGCGGTCGGCACCGCCACGATTCTCCCGCCGACCTCACCCAGGCGCACCCGCAGAAATTCGTCGCTGCCCGCGGCCGAGGCCGCCTTTCTGCTCAGGGTGACCCTCACCCGCGGCCGCGCCGGGGCCGGCTCCCCCAGCATGTGCGCGATCAACGGCGCCACGAACAGGTCGTAGCACAACATCGCCGACACGGGATACCCGGGCAGGGCCGCCACCGGCTTGCCGCGCACCACCCCCAGCGCCAGAGGCTTGCCCGGCCGGGTGGCGATGCCGTGCACCAGCAACTCCCCCGCGGTCCGGATGGCCTCCGCGGTGAAATCCCGGCTCCCCGCGGAGGCCCCCGCGATGGTGAGCACCAGGTCCGCGCTCTCGCAGGCGCGCTCGATCTCCTCCCGAATCGCCTCCACGCTGTCCTCCGCCGGCCGGCGATACCGCGCGGCCGCGCCGTCCTCGGCCAGCGAGGCGGCGATCATGGGCGAATTGAAATCCGGGATCTCGCCGGGGCTTTCCGCCTCCCCGGGCGGGACCAGCTCCCTCCCTGTGGGGATGACGGCCGCCCGCGGCCGCGCCCTCACCTTCACCCGCAGCACCCCCGCGGCCAGCAGAGCGCCGATATCCACCGGCCGGATCCGCTGCCCCGCGGGAACGATCACCTCCGTGGCGACGATGTCCTCCCCGATCACCCGCGTGTGCTGCCACGGCGCGGCGGCCGCGATGATCTCCAGCTCCCCCTCCGCCACCTCCGCGGTCTCCTCGATCATGATCACCGCGTCCCTCCCCTCCGGCAGGGGGTCGCCGGTGTTCACATACACCGCCTCCGCCCCCACCCGCAGCCGGCGGGGCGTCAATTCGCTGGCCCCCGCGGTGTCCGCCGCCCGCACTGCGATTCCATCCATGGCGGCCGCGTGGTAGTGGGGCGAAGACGCGGCCGCGGTCACCGACTCCGCGGCGACCCGCCCCAGCGCCTCCTGCGTGGGCACCTCCTCCACTTTCAATCGCTCCCGCAGGCGCAGCTTCCTCCACACCTCTTCCCACTTCGCCCGCGCCTCCTCCAGGGGGATCACGTGCAGATAGAACTCGCGGCCGCGCCGCCTTCCCTTGCTCTCGCTCACGACAGCAGCTCCACTTCCACGATCTCGTCCGCGTACAGCCCCTCCGCCTCCGCGGGAACCCTCACCACCCCGTTCGCCCGCACCAGCGAGGTGATCAGCGCGGAGGGCGCGAACACGGGCGCCGCCCTCCAGCCGGCCTCCTCCCGCTCCAGCCGCACCCGGATGACGTCCTCCCGCCCCACCTGAGAGGGGATATTGCGCGCGAGCCGCGCCCGCACCCTCTCCCGGCGCACCTCTGCGCCCGTGGCCCTGGCGAGCAGCGGGGCCACGATCTCGTGAAAGATGATGAGCGCCGAGGTCGGGTGTCCGGGCAGGCCGAACACCGGCCGCCCCCCGACCACCGCCGCCACCACCGGCTTCCCCGGCCGCATCGCCAACCCGTGTATCAACACCCCCGGCGGCCCCAGCGAGTTCAGCAGCTCCGGGATGAAGTCGTGCGCCCCCACCGAAG
>WFSF01000066.1 GCA_015486155.1 Armatimonadota bacterium | reverse complement strand
TCCCCGCGCCGCGCGGCCTGCGCGCCGATGCTCAGCGTCTCCACCATCGCGGCGGTCTCGAAGCCCATGTCATCGGGAATGGGGAAAAGCTGCTGGGCGCGGCAGAGGACGTATTCCGCCAGCGCGCCCGGCCGATGCACGCCCGCGATGGACACCGAGGAGCAGCAATTGTGCCGGCCGCGCCGGCAGGCGTAGCATTCGCCGCAGGAGAGCGCGGGGTCCACCGCCACCCGGGTCCCCAGCGGCGGCCCATTCCACCCATCACCCACCGCGGCCACCTCGCCGGAGAACTCGTGGCCGGGCAGCCTGGGGTAGTTGGGAAGGGGATGCTTTCCGGTGTAGGCCTCCACGTCGGACCCGCAGACGCCCACCGCGCGCACCCGCACCACGGCCTCCTGCGGAGCCGGCCGGGGATCCGGCACCTCGCGGCGTTCGAATTGTCCGGGACCGATGAGAAACCAGGCGTTCACGGGGATATCGGTTCGCCTCCACCGTGTCCGGTCCTGCGTGGGCCCCGGGATCATCGGCATGAGCGGGAGGGGCGGACGGGACGGAATAGGCCGTGATTTGCGCGGGGCGCATGTTCGCAAGATTGTCGCGGGCCGAACAAGAGGGGGTGAGAGGAGTGGCGGCGAAACATGGCGAAACAAACATAAGGCTGACGGCGATACGGCGGAAATCCGATTTATCACATGGTCGGAGGTCTTCTGTTCGGCAGCACGATATAGATATTCGAATACTAGCGGGCGTGACAACGCCCGTGAAAGGAGCAGAGGTATGGCAAAGAAGGTGACGATTTTCTGTGGCTCGGACGAACCACAGAAGGCATTCCCGCCCTTCATGTTGGGTTCCGGCGCACTGGCGATGGACATGGATCTGACGCTGTTCTTCACCATGGGCGGGCTGAACATCATTCTCAAGGGCGGTGCGGAAAAGATCAAGTTGCCGGGCGCCCCAAAGACGCTGCCGGAGTTTCTGGACGTGGTACGCGAGGGAGGCGCCAAATTGATCGCCTGCTCCGCCACCTTCGACATCGTGGGATGCAAGGATGAAGACCTCGTCGAGGGCGTGGAGATGGGCGGCGTGGTAACCTTCCTCGAAGAGGCGGAGGAGTCGGACATCGTATTGACCTTCTAGCGCGGCGGCGGGGCACAGCGCCTCGGCCTCGCGCGAAACGCGATTCGCCGAAGAGTCCATCTCTTCGGCGCCAAAGGAGATGTTACAGTGGCAACCCCTGAAGAGCTGAAGAATCTCACCGTGGAAAAGCAGGTGGACGCGCGCGGCACGGCCTGCCCGGGCCCCCTGCTGGAGGCGAAGAGGGCCATCACCTCCATCTCCGTGGGTGGAGTGATGGAACTGCTCTCCTCGGACCAGAGCACCAATACGGACGTGCCGCGCTGGGCGAAGAAGATGGGACACGAGTACCTGGGCACACTCGAAGAGGCCGGGTACTGGCGTATTTTCGTGAAGAGAGGGAAGTAGCGGTGGAGAAGGACAGCGGAGCTGAAGACTCACGGCTCCGGCCGCGGATCCTCGTCTTTTCGACGGTGACCATCTCCGATATCGGCATTGACCTGGCCGGCAGTGCGCACATGCACTACTCGCCATCGGTGGTGGTCATCCCGGTCCCCTGCTCGAGCGGCATCAAGCCGGGCTGGATCCTGCACGCGCTGACGCACGGCTTCGACGGCGTCTTCGTGGCCGCGGACGGAAGTGACTGCGCGCTCGTGCCGGACTGCACCAAGCGGACCAGCGCGATCGTGGAGCGGGCGCAGAAGCTGTTGCAGGAGAATGAGATCGAGCCGGCGCGCGTGAAGATGGCCGCCATTTGCTCGGTGTGCGCCGAGCCCTTCGTCAAACACATGGAAGCCTTCCAGGAGTCGCTCGCGGGAATGGCGCAGATGGGGGGAGCGAAGTGAGCAAGGAATGTGATGTCTTCATCGTCGGCGGGGGGGCGGCGGGCATGGAGTCCGCGCTGACGCTGGGCGACATGGGCTATTCCGTGATGCTCGCGGAAAAGGAGCCCAGCATCGGCGGCAAGATGATTCTTCTGAGCAAGGTCTTCCCCACCCTGGACTGCGCCAGCTGCATCGCCACGCCCAAGATGGCCGCCACCTACCATCATCCCCAGGTCACCACTCTCGTCCATACGGAGGTGCAGGATATCCGCAAAACGGAGCGGGGCACGTTCCGGGTGAGGCTCAGGCGGAAGCCGACCTATGTCAAATTCGACCAGTGCACCGGCTGCCAGAAGTGCGAGCTGGCGTGCACGGTGGCGATCCCGGATCAGTTCAACTTCGATCTGGTGGCCCGCCGCGCCGCCTATATTCCCTTCCCCCAGGCGGTCCCCAAGAAGGCGGTCATCGAGCGGCATGGGACCTCCCCCTGCTCATTCTCCTGTCCGGCCGGGATCAAGGCCCACGGCTACGTCTCCCTGATCAGGAGCGGGCTCTTCGAGGAGGCGATGGAGCTCATCCTGGAGGACGTTCCCATTCCGGGGGTGTTGGGCCGGGCGTGCTACGCCCCCTGTGAGACGGAGTGCTGCCGGGGCGAACTGGAGGGCGCTGTCCCCATCCGGCAGCTGAAGCGCTTTGCGGCCGACCATTATTATGAACGATACCCGGAGCCGCGCCACGGGCCGCCGGAGCAGAAACAGGCCGGCTCGGTGGCCGTCGTGGGCTCCGGCCCGGCCGGGCTGTCCGCGGCCTACCACCTGGCCAGGCAGGGCTATCAGGTCACCGTCTTCGAGGCCGAGGACGAACCGGGGGGCATGTTGCGCTATGCCATCCCCGCCTATCGCGTGCCGAACGAGGTGTTGGATCGAGATATCAAGAACGTCACCGCGCTGGGCGTGAAGATCGTCACCGGGCGGCGCATCGAGCGCCTCTCGGAGCTGAAGAATGAGGGCTTCGATGCGATCTTCCTGGCCTGCGGCACGGCGGCGGACCGGAAGATGGGAGTGCCGGGCGAGGACCTGGAGGGCGTATTCGGCTCCCTGGAATTTCTGGGGAGGGTGAATCGGGGAGAGAAACTGGACCTGAGCGGCAAAATCGTCCTCGTGGTCGGGGGCGGGAATGTGGCGATCGATTCGGCCCGCTCGGCCCGCCGCCTTGGCGCCAAGCGGGTGATCATCCAGTACCGTCGGAGCCGGCCGGAGATGCCGGCCCTGGACTGGGAGATCGAGGCCGCGGAAGAGGAGGGGGTGGAGTTCCAATACCTGAAGGCGCCCACCCGTTTCATTGGCCGGGACGGCAAGTTGGCGGAGGTGGAAAGCATCGCCATGGAGCTCGGCGAGCCCGATGAAAGCGGCCGACGTCGGCCGATGCCCATCGCGGGCTCCGAGACCACGATGCCGGTGGACGTGGTGGTGACCGCGATAGGCCTGGTTCCCGCCACCGGATTTCTCGAGGGTGAAGTGGAGACCGAAGGCAACGGCCGCATCCGCGTGGATGAGACCACCTTGCAGAGCGCGACGCCCGGAGTATTCGCGGGCGGAGATGTGGTCACCGGACCGAGCAGCATCGTGGGGGCCCTTGCCCAGGGAAAGCGGGCGGCTCACTACATTGCCCGCTATCTGCGCGGGGAGGACCTGGGAGAAGACGCCTTCGATGTGCGACTCCCGATGGTGGACAAGGCGGAGGTGCTGGCGCGCCAGCAGACCTACACCACCCTTCCGGCGCTCGGCAGGAAAGAACGCCCGCCCGAAGCGCGGGTCGGCGATTTCGAGGAGACCGAAATTCCGCTCTCCGAGAGCGAGGCCAGGGAGAGCGCGCGAAGGTGTCTCGACTGCGGCGGATGCAGCGAGTGCCACCAGTGCATCTCCGCCTGCCCCGCGGAGGCGATCGACCTGACCGGGGGGGGCGGGGAGGAGGAGATCGAGGCCGGATCCGTGGTGATGGCGACCGGATACAGACTCTTCGACCCCGTCGACAAGGTCCAGTACGGCTACGGGCGCCATCCCAACGTGATCACCGCGATGCAGATGGACCGCCTGCTGGCCCCTACGCGGCCCTTCAATACCGTGTTGCGGCCCTCCGACGGCAAGGTCCCCGACAACATCGCCTACATTCTTTGCACCGGCTCCCGGGACTGCCAGGTCAACAACGAACTCTGCTCCCGGGTGTGCTGCATGTACACCATAAAGCAGGCTCAGCTGGTGATGGGGGCGCTGCCCCTGGCCGACATCACCATCTACTCCATAGATATCCGCGCTTTCGGCAAGGGATTCGAGGAGTTCTACCAGCAGGCGAAGGCGATGGGCGTCTACTTCATAAACGGCAGCCGGGTGGCCAAGGTCGAGCCCGGCGAAAACGGCAACCTCATCGTTCACTACGAGAATGTGGCCGGAGACGGCAAGGTGACGAAAGCGGAGCACGACCTGGTGGTGCTGTCCGTAGGGTTGCTTCCCAACCTCGAGGCGCTGAGTCTGTTCTCTGGAGACGGGCTGGAGGCCGACGCGCATAACTATGTGAGGGAGGTGGACGAGGACCACAGCCCGGGCCGGACCAGCATCGAAGGGGTGTATGTAGCAGGTTCGGCCGCCGCGGCCATGGACATCCCCGACACCATCGTGCACGCCGGGGCCGCCGCCGCGCTGGCCGCCGCCCACGTCGAGAAGGTGAAGAGATGAGCGACAGAAGAATCGGCGTGTATATCTGCCATTGCGGCGGCAACATCTCCGACTACGTGGCCGTGGAGCGCGTCCGGGAGGCGGTAGAGCACGAGGAGGGCGTGGTGGTGGCCAAGACCACCATGTTCGCCTGCTCCGATGCCTCCCAGGAGGAGATGATCGAGGATATCCGAGAGCAGAAACTGGACGGCATGGTGGTGGCCTCCTGTTCGCCCACGCTCCATCTCCTCACCTTCCGCGGGGTGGCCGAGCGCGCCGGGCTGAACCCCTATCGCTACGTGCAGGTCAACCTGAGAGAGCAGTGCTCCTGGGCCCACACCGATCTGCCGCAGGAGGCGACCGAGAAGGCCGTGCATCTCGTCAAGGCCGGCATCGCCAAGGCGCGCCTCAGCCAGTCCCTGGAGAAAATCCGCATCGAGACCGTGCCCCGGGCCCTGGTGGTCGGGGCGGGGGTCGCGGGCCTGCGCGCGGCGCTGGCCCTCTCCGACCTGGGAATCTCTGTCTTTGTGGCGGAGAAGAGCGAGCGGGTCGGCGGATGGCTGGGCGAGTTCGGCGATACATATCCGCACGGCCGCAGCGGCTCCGGTCTGGTGGATGAGCTGCTGAAAGACCTGGAGCAGCGCGAGAACGTCCAGATCTACACCGAGGCGGAGTTGGTGAGCAAATCGGGGAGCGTGGGGGACTTCACCGTGGAGCTTCGGGTGAAGGGCGAGCCCATCACTCTCAACGTGGGCTCCATCATCGTCGCCACCGGCTTCACCCCGTACCAGCCGGAGGAGGGAGAATACGGCTACGGAGAAGACGGTGTGGTGACGCTGCCGGAATTCGTGCGCCTGCTGGAGCAATGCGACGGGCAGCTCACCTACCAGGGCCGCCCGGTGAAACAGGTGGCCTACATCTACTGCGTCGGAAGCCGAGACCAGTCCGGGGAGAGGGGGCATCCGTATTGTTCGCGGTACTGCTGCAACGCGGCGGTACACGCCTCCTCGCTCGCCCACGAGTTGTCCCCGGAGATACACCAGTTTCATCTCTACCGGGACATGCGCACCTACGGCAAGTTCGAGCTGCTCTACATGAACGCACGAAAGCAGGGCGCGCTCTTCGTGCGGTTCAACGAGGAGGCGCTGCCGGAGGTCTCGCGGAACGACGGCCGCCTGCACGTCAAGGTCAAGGACATGCTCACAGCAGGCGAAGAATTGGACATCGAGGCCGACTTGGTGGTGCTGGTGACCGGCATGGAGCCGCGCCCCAACGAGACCCTCAACGATGCACTGAAACTCCCGGTGGGACTGGACGGATTCTTCAAGGAAATCCACCCGAAGCTGCGGCCGGTGGAGACGGTGATTGACGGGGTCTTCATCGCCGGCGCGGCCCAGGCCCCCAGGAATTCCGCGGAGAGCGCGGCCTCCGCGCTCGCGGCCGCGGCCAAGACGGCGGCCCTGTTGAAGAAGGGTTACGTAGAGCTGGAACCGCTGGTGGCGATGGTGGACGCGGAGGCCTGCGCCTGGTGTGGGGAATGCCTCGAGGCCTGCCCCTACTCCGCGGTGTCGCAGGCGTCCCGCGACGGCAAGGAGATAGCCGAGATCAACACCGCGGTGTGCAAGGGATGCGGGGCCTGCGTGCCGGTCTGCCCGCGCGACGCCCTGCAGGTCAAGGGCTATGAAGACCAACAGGTGCGTGCGATGATCGAGGCCCTGGGGAGTGCGCGATGACGGAGAAGATGCGAGACCCGCGCGAGGTGATGCGGGAAGAGATGTTCATGCGCGACAAGGTGCTCGCCGCGCTTCGGGAGGGACCCAAGACGGTCCCGGAGATCGCCGAGGCCGTCGGCTTTCCCGTGCACGAGGTGATGTACTGGGTGATGGCGGCCAGAAAGTACGGCTACATCAAAGAGAGCGCACAGCCGAACGACGAGGACTACTACCAGTATTCCCTGGTAGAGCAGGAGCAGGAAAGCGAACCATGATCAAGGTGGACGCGGCTTTCATTGAAAGGGTGACGAGCGACCCGGAGTTCAACGCGACTGCATGTATGAACTGCGGCGTCTGCACCGCGGTGTGCCCCATGGAGATCGAACTTCTTCCCCGGAAGCTCTTCCGGTATGCGATGTTGGGCCTGAAAGACAAGGTGCTGGAGCACACGGAGAGCGTCTACCAATGCCTGCTGTGCAAGATGTGTGAGGCGAACTGCGGCGCCGACGTGCACATCGCCGACAACGTCAGGTGCCTCCGGGGATACATCAGCAAGGAGATCTTCGGGCTTTAGCCGAGGAGAACGTTTATGCCTCTTCCTACAGGTGATGTTATCGGGCTGATGGTGGACAACTTGAAGCGGCGGAAGACCGTCTTTCCCATTTCGCCGAGAAAGGCGGCCGCCTGGGCCCGGGACCTCGGCATTCCGAGGGGCGGCGAGACCGTGCTCTACACGGGCTCCCTCTACCAGCTGCTGCCCTACATGGTGGCCGCGGTGAAGAACATGGAACTGATGGAGAACTCCATCCTCAGCAGGATGGTGACGGTGGGCCGGTTCTTCAACCGGTTCATCAACGTGTCCGCCTTCATCGCCCGGCCCTCGGGGGCCGACGTCAAGCGCTACGGGGGCATCATCCGCAACATCGCCCGGCTGCTGCAGGCGGCCGGAGTCGGCTTCGGATACCTGTACGAGGACGAACTCTACGCCGGGGCCCTCGCTTATGACATGGGGGCGGACGCGGCCTTCGAGGCGCACGCGAAACTGGTCTACGACGGGCTCAAGCAGCACGGGGTCCGCTCTCTCATCACCATCGACCCGCACACCACCAACATGCTGCGCTCCGTGTACCCCAATCTCATTGACGGCTACGACCTGGAGGTGAAGAGCTACCTCGAGGTGCTCGCGGCGACCGATGTGAAGCCGGTGCGGGAGGTGAGCGGCCGGGTGGCCGTTCACGATTCCTGCGTCTACGCGCGCTACGAGGGAGTCATAGACGAGCCGAGGGAACTCCTCACCAGGGCGGGATACTCGGTGCTGGAGCCGAACGAAGCGCGGAAACTGACCCATTGCTGCGGGGGGCCGATAGAATCCCTCTTCCCCGGAACGGCCCACGAGATAGGGAAGAAGCGGGTCCAGCAGCTCGCCGCGTGCCACGCGGACGGAGTTGCGACCATGTGCCCCATCTGCATGGCCACCCTCCAGAAGGCCGCAGGGGCGGAGGTGCGCATAGACGACATCTCGGGATATCTCGCCAAGGCCTTCTGCGAGGGCTAGGCGCAGGGTCTATCCCCCTCCCTCCGGCGGCGTCCTTCGCCGCACTCACTTTTCCCGGCCCGCGAATCCGAGCGCCCCTTCGAGGCGCTCACCTGGAGGCGGCGGCCGGAGTCGAACCGGCGAATAAAGGTTTTGCAGACCTCTGCCTTACCACTTGGCTACGCCGCCCCAAAAGGGATGGAGCGGGAAACGGGATTCGAACCCGCGACCCACAGCTTGGGAAGCTGTTGCTCTACCAACTGAGCTATTCCCGCTTTCTGCCCTAAGGTTAGTCTACCAAACACAGGTGGCTTGTCAAGATTGAGCGATTGAGCTCGGCCGTGGGATCACGGCCCGTTGGTGGGAAGCGGCCGCAGGGGCGGGCGGAGGTCGAGAGTCAAGCCCGGAACTTCGCGCCAGTCACCGTAGTGCGGCGGGTATGCCTGTGCAAAGCCCACCCGTACCCGGTAGCGGCCGGGCGGCGCATTGCTCGGGATGAGCAACGCCCCCTTCTGCTCATACGCGGTGCCCGCGGGCGAGGCGGGCAGGCCCCATTGCCCGTAGAGCACCGGGAACCCCTGCGCGAATTCCCCCCTGGCGGCGAGCCGCGCATACTGTCTGGGGCCGGCCCCCTCCGGGACCAACTGCACCGCGAACAGCGCGCCCGGCAGCGGCTGATCGAGCCTCCAGCGGGCGCGGAACTCCACCAGGTCTCCGTTCTTGGGCGTAGAGGTCGAGAATCCCAGGGAGAGCAACTGTATGCCGCCGGCAAAGGCGACGATGGGCCGTGAACGGTCCTCAATGGGGGCGAGGTCGGGGAACGTGAAATCGAGCCGGTACAGCCGGTCGGTCAGGCCCACGAAGTAGGGCGGACCGGGCAGCGTCTCTTTATAGGGACCATGGAGTGTGTACACGGTGCGCCGCCCGCGGTAGTGCTGCGCGAGCCGGTAGGCGAAGAGCGCTGTGCCCTCCCAGAACTCGGGCGTGCCCGGGTGTTTCAGCCCGTATTCGCGGGTGACCTCCCGCCACAGACGCTGCGAGACGCCGCGGAGCTCGGGGTCCTCGATCAAATCCACATACCACTGGTTCCAGAGCCCGTGAGGGCGCAGGATGGTGACATCCTTGCGGAACCCCTCCACGTTCTGGAGATAGTACCCGGCGAACATGGGGTCATCCCACTCGCACACGAAGATGGCCTTGCGGTCCATCCGGGAGAGGGCCGCCCACCACCGGTCGCGATGTCTCCAGACGCCGCTCTGATCGGCGCGCGCCCAGTTGGCGAACAGCAACAGGCCGCAGACCGCGATTCCGGCTGCAGCCGAGGCGGGGAGGCCGAGCCGGCGGAGGGGCGGTCGGTCTGCGAGGAAGCTCAACCCCGCGCCCCCGAACATGGCCAGCACCAACCCCAGGGGGGTGAGCCAGACCTTCGGGTCGCTGGTGTCACCCCATTCCACCACCCACACCGCGAGCAGGGCCGCGCCCGCGAGCAGGGGAACTGTGACCGCAGGCCGGGTGCGGCACCACCTGGCCATGCCCCAGAATATGAACGGCAGGCCCACTGCGGCGAGGAGAACGGAGAGCCACAGGGGGCCGGCGAGCGCCTCCCCGAGCAGTCTGGCCGCCTCCTTGGCTGCCTGCTCCAGGGGATTGGCGAAGGCCCAGCGCGCGTACTGGCGGCCGAGGACATGGTAGAAGAACCGCTCCGCGGTCACCGCATAGCCCCAGTTCATGGAGGGCCGAGCGGCGGCGCGAATCGGGAGGTAGAGATAGCAGAGGAAGGGGGCGATGAAGGCCGCGGCCGCGGGCAGCAGACTCCGGCCGCGCCGGGGCCGGGTGAGCCAGAAGGCGGCGACGAGAGCGGGCGCGGCGGCAAGAAAGCCGGTGCGGTGGTGCATGGCCACGAATCCCCCGGCTAGCCCCACCCAGAGCAGCCGCCGCGGGGAGCGCCGATCGTTCCATCGCCACAGCGTGATGAGGAAGACCGCGAACAGCATCGCCTCCAGCGCGTACACCTCGGGGCGCACCGCCTGGCTCCACATGGGAAGCCAGAGAGCAAAGGCGATCCCCGCGAAGGCCCCCGGGAGAGCCATGCCGGTGAGCGAGACCACGAGCCAGGCGAGCAGCGCGGCCGCGCTGGCCCCGGAGAGGGCCGAGAGGAGGGCGACACGATAGGCGGTGGTGTGGCCCACCGGCAGGAAGTCGCAGGCCCGCGCCAACATGGTCCACAGGGGATATCCGGTGGGATGGGGTATTCCGAGGACATGTGCGGCGGCCGCCAGTTCCCCGCTGTCCTCGTCGATCACGGTGGGGCAGAGCGTGGCCAGGTAGACCGCGAGCGCTACGACAAAGACGGCGGCCGCGCACCAGAGCGCCCGGGCCGAAGGGCGCAGGGCCGTTGGGGCTGTGGGCGGCTTGGATGCCCTGGATTGACGCAATCTTCGCCGACGCGGCACGAGAAATGTCCCCGGCGAGCAACGAGGTTAGAAGAAAATCTTCGCCGCGGCTCACAGGTAATCCTGTACAAAGCGGCCTGGGGCAGGAGGAAAGCCGACGCAGGCGTGGAAGGACGACTCCTGAACGAGATGAGCAAGGAGCAGGGGATGGAAGAGCAACGCCGTCCATGGACCTACATCGTAATCTCCGTGATCGCGCTGGCGCTGATCGGATGGCTGGTGGCGCGCTCGGTGGCCAAGCAGAGACTGTTGCGCACCCTGGGCACCAATGACATGAAAGCGCGGGTGGCCGCCGCGCGGGCGTTGCTGGATTCGGGCAAACTGGTCGACTCACTGCCCGCGCAACCCGTGATCCGCCGCAGCAAGGCGGCGCAGGCCCTGGGGGAGATCGGAACCGACAAGGCGATCGCCGCGCTCGGGGTCATCCTCGAGGATCAGGAGGAGGCCCCCAGGCGGTGGGCGCGTCAGGCTCTGGTGAAGATCGGAAAGCGCTCGGTGCCGACTTTGATGAGGGCCCTGGCGGCCGGGGGTGGAACGAAGGACGAGGCGGTGAAGGGCCTGGTGCAGCTGGGGCTGGGCGATGACCCAAGCGACAAGGCCAAGGTGGCCGAATCCCAGGCCCAAGTGGCGGCCCCGGTGAGATTTCTGCTGACAGACCGCGCCAGCTACGGGGGGGCGGCGCAGGCGCTCTCCCAGTTGGGAGAGGTGGGCATCAAGGCGCTGATAGACGGGTGCTATGCGGTGGACGCCAACCTCCGCCAGCAATGTCTCGACAACCTCGGCAAGCAGAAGGTGCGGGCCGCGGTCCCCGCGGCATTGTACAATCTCAGGAAGGGCGGGCAGATCAGCAACGCCATCGAGGCCCTGGGTCTGATCGGCGACCGGAGCGCCACCCCGGCCCTCATTCCCTTCCTGACCAACAAAGACTTCCGCCTGGGTGCGGCCACCGCGCTGGGCCTGCTCCGCGATCCCCGGGCAGTGGATCCCATCCTTGCCACCCTCACCGATACCGAGAAGGCCTACCGCGACGCCGCCATCCTGGCCCTGCGGCGGATAGGGAAGCCCGCGGTTCCGTCGCTGGTGAGGACACTGAAATCTCCGAACGTGTTGTTGCGGCGGGCGGCGGCCTCCGGACTGATTGGAATCGGCTCCCCGGCCGCCAATGCGGCGCTGGCTGAGGCATTGCGTGACGAGGACGCAAAAGTGCGCGCCTCGGCTGCGCTGGCCCTCGGATGGAGGGGGAACGTGGCGGCGGCGCCCGCCTTAGTGAAGGCCCTCTCCGACCCGGAATGGCGCGTGGTGGACGCGGCGGTGAGCGCCTTTGGGGAGATCGGCACCAAGGCCATCAATCCTCTCCTCGCAGTCCTCGCCAGAGGGGATACCGGGGTCGAACTCCAGTATCAGATCTCCAGGGCGCTGGTCGAAATGGGCCGGGACGCCGTTCCCGACTTGATTTCCGCCCTCGATACCAGCCCGAAGCCCGTCCAGAGGTGGGTGGCGGTGGCGCTGGGCGAGATCGGGGACCCCAAGGCGGTGGAGCCGTTGCGGAAGCTGGAGGCCCGCGCAGAGGGAGACCTCAAATGGGTGGCCCAGGAGCAATTGCGCGTGCTGTCCGGCACCAGCGGCCTCTAGGCCCTCACACAGGGGCTACATCACTCCAGCGCGCCATTTCCGGCACGTTTCCTCGGCCGTCATTCGCCGCTGAATAATGGCGCATTCAAGACTTGACAATGGTCTTATCAAGTCTCTATAATTAGGCGCACTAATGCATTGCGGGGCCGCCTGGAGGCTGATTTCTTGGCGCCTCGAACTGGAAGTGTGACTTCACAGGGCGGGTCGAGAAGCGCGTCGCCCCGCCGGAAAGCGTCCAGGGAGGAACTCAGATGGCTAAAGTTATTGGCATTGACCTGGGAACCACCAACTCCGTGGTGGCGGCCATAGAGGGCGGTGAGCCGACGGTGATTCCCAATGCGGAAGGCGGACGATTGACGCCCTCTGTGGTCGGGTTCACCAAGAGCGGTGAGAGATTGGTGGGACAGCCCGCCAAGCGGCAGGCGATCATCAACGCCGAAAACACCATACATTCCATCAAGCGCTTCATGGGGCGCCGCTATGTGGAGGTCGAGCAGGAGCGGACCATGGTCCCTTACCGGGTGGTGGAGGCCTCCAACGGCGCCGCGGTGGTGCGCATCGGGGAGAAGGATTATACGCCCGAGGAGATCTCCGCTATGATCCTGCGCAAGTTGAAGGAGGACGCGGAGGCCTACCTCGGAGAGCCGGTCACCAAGGCCGTCATCACCGTTCCCGCCTACTTCAACGACGCCCAGAGGACGGCCACCAAGAACGCCGGGGAGATCGCGGGGCTGGAGGTGTTGCGCATCATCAACGAGCCCACCGCCGCCTCGCTCGCCTACGGTTTCGGCCGCGACGACACGAAGGAGCAGACCATATTGGTGTGGGACCTGGGCGGAGGCACCTTCGACGTCTCGCTGCTGGAGATCGGCGACAAGGTCAACGCGGTGCGGGCGACCAATGGCGACACCCATCTCGGGGGAGACGACTGGGACGAGCGGATCGTCAACTACGTCGCCGACGAGTTCCAAAAAGAGCAGGGCATAGACCTGCGCAAGGACCGCCAGGCCCTGCAGCGGCTGAGGGAGGCGGCCGAGAAGGCAAAGGTGGAGCTGTCCAGCCAGCTGCAGACCACCATCAACCTCCCCTTCATCACCGCGGACCAGACCGGGCCGAAGCACCTGGACATGAACCTCACGCGGGCGAAGTTCGAGGAGCTCACCCAGGACCTGCTGGAGCGGATGGTGGGGCCGTTCGAGCAGGCGCTCAAGGACGCCAAGATCAGCGTGGACGAGCTGGACGCGGTGGTGCTGGTGGGTGGAGCCACCCGTATGCCGATGGTGCAGGAGCTCATCCGCAAGCTCACCGGCCAGGAGCCGCACAAGGGCGTGAACGCCGATGAGGTGGTGGCGATGGGAGCGGCCATCCAGGCCGGCATCATCGTCCGCGAGGTGGACAACGTGGTGCTGCTGGACGTCACACCGCTCTCTCTGGGAGTGGAGACGGTGGGGGGTGTGATGAACGTGATGATCCCCCGCAACACCACCATCCCCACCCAGAAGAAGGAACTCTACACCACGGCCAGCGACAACCAGACTGAGGTGGAGATCCACGTGTTGCAGGGCGAGCGCCCAATGGCCGCCGACAACCGCAGCCTGGGCCGGTTCCGGCTTACCGGCATCCCTCCCGCGCCGCGGGGAATGCCGAAGATCGAGGTCACCTTCGACATTGACGTGAACGGTATTCTCAGCGTCTCCGCACGAGACACCGCCACCGGAAACAAGCAGCAGATCACCATCTCCGGGTCGGGCCGCCTGGAGCAAGAAGAAGTGGAGCGCATGGTCAAGGAGGCCGAGGCTCACGCGGAGGAAGACCGCCGCCGCAAGGAGACCGTGGAGGCGAGGAACCAGGCGGAGCAGCTCACCTACGCGGTGGAGCGCAGCCTGCGCGACCTGGGGGACAAGGTCCCCGCCGAGCAGCGCCGGGAGGTGGAGGGGGCCATCTCCGAGGTGCGCAGCGCCCTGGAGAGCAACGATATGAACCGCATCCGCACCGCCGCCGACAGATTGCAACAGTTGTTCGGCAAGGTGACGGAGAGCGCCTATCAGCAGGCCGCCTCGCAGTCGTCCGGCGGCGAAAGTGAACCCCCGGCCGGGGAAGGCGGAGACGACGGAGTGATAGACGCCGAGTACAAGGAAAGCGACTAAGCGGGCCCGGGGAGGATGCGCCCATGGATATCCTGGGATCGAATATCTTCGACCAGATGGCCCGGCTGCACGAAGGGCTGAGCGATCTCGCCTCCCGGATGGAGGGCGGAAGGCCCGGTCCGGGGGAGGACGATCTCTGGCGGCCGGCGGTGGACATTCTCGAGTCCGAGGATGAGTTCGTGCTGGCCATAGACCTCCCGGGGCTCGACAGGGACGACATCGAACTGCGGGTGGACGCGGCCTCGCTCACCATAGAGGGAGAGCGGAAGCCGCGGGCGGAGGGGAACCTCCTCCGCCGGGAGAGGCCCGTGGGGCGGTTCCGCCGGTCGTTCCGGCTGGCGGTTCCGGTGGACACGGCCCGGGTGAGCGCCGGCTACCGGAACGGTGTGCTGGAGGTCAGGCTGCCGAAGGTGCCGCCGCCGCGGCCGGTGAGACCGGAGATCGAGTCGGGTTGAGCAGGGCGCAGAGTTCCAGCGGTTGGTGAGGACAGTGGCAGCACGTCCACGAGACTATTATGAAATACTGGGTGTCAGCCGGGACGCCGACGAGAAGGAGATCAAGCGCGCCTTCCGGCGGCTCGCGCGCAAGTATCACCCGGACGTGAACCCCGGGGACAAAGAAGCGGAGCGCAAGTTCAAGGAGATCAGCGAGGCCTTCGCGGTATTGGGGGATCCCAAGAAGCGCCGCGAGTACGACCAGATGGGCCGCGTGGGAGAGAGCTTCCGGCAGGGGGCCGGCGTTCCCTTCGGGGACTTCTTCTTCACCACCGGTTCCTCCGGGTTTGGGACGGGCGTGCCGGGCGGGTTCGAGGACCTGCTCGAGGACCTGCTGGGGGGGCGCAGAAGGAAAAGGCCCGGCCGCCGGCGGGGGCAAGATATCCAGGTGCCCATCGAGTTGACGCTCGCCGACGCCTACCATGGCGCCACGCGGCGGGTCAGCATTCCCATCCCACAGCCATGCCCCTCCTGCGGGG
>WFSF01000065.1 GCA_015486155.1 Armatimonadota bacterium | reverse complement strand
GCCTCCACCATCCCGTCGATGGCCTCCGTCGTCACCCCCTCCGCCAGCCGCTTGCGAGCCTGCCACTCCTCGTCCAGCAGCCCCGCAAACCGCTCCAGGTCGAAATCCAGCAGCGCCTCCCGCATCTCCTCCGCAATCCGCTTGATGGTGTGCATGGACTCCCGGGAGCGGCCGGAGTCCTCGATGAACCGCTTCATCATCTCCCAGTTGTTCGTCCCCGAGAAGTGCGAGGCCCCGGTGAAGCTCAGCACGATCCTCTCCTCGAACTCCAGCAGCCGCTCCTCCTCCAGGATCAGAGACTCCTGGGACCAGCCCCGCACCCCGAAGTGAAAGGCGTTCACCCCTCCGTACACCGCCGCCAGGTAGTCCTGCTTGCCCGTGGGAATAGCGATCACCTGGGCCTCCAGATTGGCCCCCAGGTCCACGAAATCAGCCCGCGGCATCTCGGTCCCATTGATCGCGTCCAGCGCCCCGCTGAGGGCGATCAGCAACGAGGAGGATCCCCCCAGCCCGGAGCCGTGGGGAGCGAGGTTGTTCGTGGTCACGGTCACCCCCGTGCGGGGCGCATAGAATTTCACTACCCGCGCCACCAGGCTCAGCTCCCGGTCCACCGGCAAGTCCGCCAGCGAGGCTGCGGTGAGCGACGCCCCTGTATCCTCAGAGACCAGGTGAACCTCCCGATCCTTGCGGGTCTCGATGCGCACCACGCTCCACAGGTCGATCGCCGCGTTGTTGGTCACCCCGCCCTCCAGAAAGAGATAGAGCGGATACAGATCCAACGTCCCCCCGGACAGGTCAATGCGGGTCGGCGTGCGAGCCTCGACGATCATCTCGCTTCCTCCTCATGGACTCTCCCCGACGGAAGCCAAGAAGCGGGAACACGGCAGGCTCGGTCGGGGCCGTAGTGTAACGAGGGGCCGCCCCGATGGTCAAGCGCAGGTGCGCCTGACGCGGACGGCCGGCGCACCGCGAGGAAGGGGGGATTGTCGCGCGAAGCTACGTCGAAGCATCTTTTTCCGCCCTGAGGCGGAGGCCGGCCGCCGGCCTCCGCCTGCCTACTAGTTGTACTGAGTACTGCTTGTTTGTCTTTCCCGCGATGGGGTAAGATACTGAGGCTGACATGAGGAGAGCCCCATTCGCAGCCAAATCGAAGAATCTCTCAAACTGGAGGTAGTACACCGATGTATTCTCAGTCTGATGACCGCCCTCTCCGATGTGAAATGGTGGAGGCGCGTTTCACTGATCTTCTCGGGCGGGTGAAGGCGATGGCGCTTCCCCTGAGCGCGCCCTCGGACGATCCCGCGCGCATCGCCGAGGACCCGGCGGTGGCGGCCGGCATCACGGTTGACGGTTCGAGCGTGGCAGGCTACGCGAGTGTGGAGAACTCCGATGTTCACGTGGCGCCCGACCCGAAGACGGTCTTCCTGCTCCCCTACCATCCCGGGCGCGCGGCCGTACACTGCGACCTGGAAGTGCGCGGGCCCGGGGGGGAGTATGCACCCTTTCCCCTGTCTCCGCGGGGACGGCTGAAGGCCGTCCTTGCCGAGCATCTGTCCGAGGGGCAGCGGATCGAGATCAAGCCGGAACTGGAGTTCTATCTACTCTCTCCTGAGGGAAAGCCGGCCGACGCCGCGAAGTATCTCGACGTCTACCCACAGGATGAGCTGCCCCAGCATATGGACCGGTTGTATAGCACGCTGAAGGAGATGAACATCCCGGTGGAAAGAGTCCACCACGAGAACGGGCCGGGGCAAGTGGAGGCGGAACTGGATTTCGCGCCCATCCTGTCTCAGGCCGATCATCTCTTCGCCGCCAAGGCGGCCGTCCGCGCCATCGCGCACCAGGCCGGCCTCCGCGCGTCATTCTTGCCCAAACCGTTTGCGGGCATCGCGGGGAGCGGCATGCACATTCACCTGCGCATGTTCGAGGGAGAGCGCAACCTCTTCGGCGAGAGGCCCGGACAGCTGTCCGAGCTCGCGGGGCGTTTCGCCGCCGGCCTGCTGGCCCACGCTTCGGCGCTCACCGCCGTCTGCAACCCCAGCGTCAATTCCTACAAGCGGCTGGTGCCGGGGCAGGAGGCCCCGGTCTACATCTGCTGGGGGGAAAGAAACCGGTCGGCCCTGCTGCGGGTTCCTCTCTTCACGGAGGTCAACCGGGCGGACCTCGAATTCCGGTCTCCGGACGCCACGGCCAACTTCTACCTGGCGCTGGCGGCCCTGGTGAGTGCGGGCATGGACGGAGTGCGGAAAAAGCTTCCCGTACCTGAGCTGCGGAACGAGAACGTGTACGCGCTTTCCCCCGCGGAGCTGGAGCGACTGGACATCAGTCCCCTGCCTGGAAACCTCGGCGAGGCGCTCGACGCGCTGGAGCGGGACGAGGTGGTGATGGGGGCGCTGGGCGAGCAGGTGGCGGAGCGCTTCCTGGAGCTCCACCGGGCGTCCTGGGACGAGTACCTCCACCAGGCGGTCACGGACTGGGAGATGGAGACCTACGACGGGATCTGAGCCCGCCCCCGGAAAACGGCGCGGTCGAGAGGTAACTGGGGAGACCTGAGAGAACTTCTTTCAGGTCTCTCGACCGCGCCTGGGTGAAGGGGGTTGCAAGTATGAACTGGTCTCCCGCGGCCGTGTCCGCGTTGCTGGCCGCCGCGCTGGCGGTGGCGGGCGCGCTCTATCTGGCCTTCGCGCCGGGGAGGAGGGCGCGCCTGCAGCGGCTCCGCTCCCTGGTGAAACTGCTCCACGTCTCCGACTCGCAGGTCCGCACGGAGGCGCTGGAGAGATATCACGCGCTGCCCGCCCGCGACCGCGCCCTCGCCTCCAGGCTGTTGCGAAAGGAACTCACGGCCGGCGCGCGCGCCGGCGGCACCCCCCCGCAACACCTGATCACCATCTGGTTCATCCGCCAGATCCTAGCCCTGCTGGTTGACGGCCGCGCGGAGGTGCGGGCGGACGCGGCGAGGGCCCTGCGCGCCCTGCTGGCCCGGGAACCTCAGGGCGCGCGGCCGGGGGAAAAGGAGGACGCCCCCGTCTCCCCCGCGGTCATCGCCGCGGTCGAGCTGGCCGGCGGCCGCGCCCTCTCCGGGGGACGGGACGACCGGCAGCAGGCGCGGGTGTTGGCCTTCGCGGAGATGCTGGAGGCGGGTTTGCGCCCGCTGGCCCTGAGCGTGCAGGCGGTGGAGGGAATCGCCGACGAGGCGCTGGAACCGCTCAGCTCCGCCCTGAGGGACCGGAGCCCGCGCGTGCGCCGCACCCTGTGCGAGGTGCTGCCGGCGGTGGGCGGTGAGAAGGCGGTCGAGCTGCTGCTCCCGTTGCTCCAGGACCCCAGCGCGGAAATCCGCGCGCGGGCGGCGCGCGCGCTGGGGGAGATCAAGGACGGGGCCGCGGTGGATCCGCTCACGGAACTGCTGCGAGACCCGGCCCCCGGCGCACGGGCGGCGGCAGCCTCCGCGCTGGCGGAGATCGGCGCGCCCCGCGCCTGCGGCGCTCTGATCGAGGCGCTCCAGCGGGAATGCGAACGAGACGACTCCGCGGAGGAGGTGGTGGCCGCACTGATCGAGGCGATTCCGCCTCTCGCCGACGCCGCTCGATCCTCCCTGACCGCCGCGCTCGCCGCACTGCCGCGCCCCGTCGCGGCCCGGCTCGCAGGCGCGCTCGACGACTCCGGCGCCGTAGGGCGCTGGCTGGTGGAATCGGAGGATCCGGCCTACGAGGAGGAGCTGGCCGCGCTCCTCGCCGCGACCTCCCGACTGGGGGTAGTTAAACCCTTCCTGGAGGCGCTCGACGACAGCGAGGATTTCGTCCGCCTGCGGGCGGCCGCCGCGCTGGGGCACGGCCACAATCCCCAGGCGGTGGAAGCGCTGACTGCGCTGTTGGGCGACCCCGATGCGGGCGTGCGCAGCCAGGCGGCCGCCGCCCTCGCCACTCTGGAGGATCCCCGCGCCCTGACCCCGCTGGCGCGCGCGGTGGCGGATCCGGAGGCCTCCGTACGGCTGGCCGCGATCTCCGGGCTGAACGCGGTGCTCGCCCGGCGCGGGGAGTGGCGGGAGGACGCCCTGCCCGCGGACTTCGATCAGGAGGCGGCCCTTGGGGAGGCGGAGCGGGCCGCGCTCCTGGCCGCCGGGGACGAGGACCCGGTCGTCAGGCGTCAGGCGGCCCAGGCGCTGGGGACTTTTGCCTCCACCGAGGCCGACGAGGCGCTGGTGGAACTCGCGCTGGCCGACGCGCGCGCGGAGGTGGCGGAGGAGGCGACGCGGCAGATCGCGGCCGCGCGCCGGCCGCGCCTTCGCCGCCTGCTGACGGCCGCGCTGGAGACGGAGGACGAGGCGCGGCGGGCGCGGGCAGTCTCCGTGCTGGGCGCCATCGGCGGGGCCGAAACCGGGAGGCTGCTGGTCGAGGCGCTGCACGACCCCTCCCCGCGGGTGGTGGAGGCCGCGCTGGCCGGTCTGGAGACCGCCGAGGTGGACGGGATGGTGGACCGGCTGATACCGGAGCTGCGCCATCCCGAGGCGCGGGTGCGCGCCGCGGTGGCCGGGCAGCTGGGCCGGCAGCGCGCGCCGGAGGCGGTGGAACCGCTGGCGGCCGCGCTGGGCGACCCGGAGGAGGAGGTGCGGGTGGCCGCGCTGGCCGCGCTCTCCCACATGGGCGCGATGGCGCGCAAGCACCAGAACGCGCTCAACGGGCGGCTGGCCGACCCCAGCCCGCGCGTGCGGGAGGCGGCAAAGACGGCACTGGCCGCGCTCCGCACGGTGTGGATGCAGACCGCCGACGCCGCCCAACTCTTCCCGGAGGGACCTCTCTCGGCGAACGGCGCGGCGGCCCTGGTGGACATGGCCGCGGAGGGAGACCTGAAACCCTTCCTCTGGGCGCTCAACAACACCGAATCGGCTCGATCCCTGGCCTCCTATCTCTCCGGGGCGGGGAGCGGGAAACTGCCCTCTCTGCTCTCTTCCCTGCGCCAGGCGAGTGAGTGGGACCGCGTGCGGGCGGTGGCCGCGCTCTCCGAGGCTCTCAAGCACAGCGGTGCCGCGGGCAGTTATCTCTCCCAGCTCAAGGCGATCAATCCGGCGGTGCGCCTCACCGCGGTGGAGATCGCGGGGATGCTGGGCACCCCGGAGGCGGCGGCCGCGCTGATGGAGGCGCTGGATCGGGATCCGCTTCCCGAGGTGCGCAGCAGCGCCGCCACCGCGCTCGGAGCATTCCACACCGATGAGGCGCGCTCCGCCCTGCACCGCGCCCATGCTCAGGACCCCAACGAGGTGGTGCGGGTGGTGGCAGGCCGGGCGCTGGAGCGCCGCGCGCAGGGCGCGGAACAGGAGACCGCCCTTCCCGCAGCCGCGGAAGAGCCGCAGGAGACAGACTGGGTGGAACGTCTCCCCTCAGAAGACCGCTGACGGCTGCAGGCGGGCAGATCGCCGTCTGTATGCTCGAAGGGAACTGACAAGCCTTGGTGGAAACTAAGGACGCGTGCGCCAGATCGGCGCACGCGCGCTGTATATCGGATGAGGCTGCGCGTGAAGTCTTTCCCCCGCGCGCATTTCAGGGAAGTCCGCGAGTGCACAAGTGAAGAGACCTCTCGCCTATGTGATAGGGATCGTAGCGATTGGGCTAGCCGCGCTGACTGCGGCGCGCGGCACGGCCCCGCATGAGGTCGCCGTCGTGCGCGGACATCTCGTTTCTCCACCTACGGGCTCATCGCGATGGGTGGGGTGGATAGAACGGGACGAGAAGGGATGCCGCCTGGCGGCCGCCAGGCGCTACGCGCGCGCGCCGCGCACCGTGCTCTCCGCCGAGTTTCTCTCCGGGCTGGCGATCTCCGGGGATCTTGCTTATGTCACGCGCGGCAAGGGCTCCGAGACCGAATTGCTCCGCGTGGACCTGAACTCCGGGAAGACGGCACACATCACCTCTCTCCCCGCTCCGGCGGCGGAGATGGTGGTGGGAGAGGATCGGCTCTGCTGGCGGGAACACCGCCCGGCCGGCCTTCCGGGCGTGCCCTTCGTGACCGCCGGGGCCCCGGTGAACGTGATCCGGACATGCCCCGCGAAGGGCGGGAAGGCCGCCATGGTGGCCCAGGTGAGTGCAGACACCACCCTGCTC
>WFSF01000064.1 GCA_015486155.1 Armatimonadota bacterium | reverse complement strand
GCAGTTCCTTGATGCGCAGCGACTCCGGCCCCACGCCGTCCATCGGGGAGATCAATCCCTGGAGCACGTGATACTTCCCGTGGAACCCCTCCGCGCGCTCCAGGGCGAGCAAATCCCGCGCCTCGCCCACCACGCACAGCACCCGGCCGTCACGCCTCGGATCGGCGCAGATATCGCACTTCTCCCGGTCGGTGAAGTTGAAGCACACGGGGCAGGCGTGAATCTTCTCCTTCACCTCCCGCACCGCCTCCGTCAGCGCGGCCGCCTCCTCGGGGCCGGCCTGCAGAAGATACAGGGCCAGCCGCTGGGCCGACTTGGGCCCAATCCCCGGCATCTTCTCCAGTTCCTCTATCAGCCGCGCCAGCGGCCTGGGATATGCTCTCATGGTGTATCCGCGCTCGTCTCCCCGCGCGCTTGGAATTAGAATTAGAACAGGTCCGGAATCCCGAGCCCCCCGGTCAGCCCCCCCATCTTCTCCTCTTGCAGCCGCCGGCCCTTCTCGATCGCCTCCCGCACCGCCGCCAGCACCAGATCCTGGAGCATCTCCACATCCTCCGGATCCACCGCCTCCGGGCTGATGCGCAACTCCACCAGGTCCCCCAGTCCGTTCGCCACTGCGGTCACCGCCCCACCGCCCGCGCTCGCCTCCACGCGCTCTTCCCCCAGCTCCTCCTGCGCCTTCTCCATGTCGCGCTGAAGTTTCTCCATCTGTCGCATCAATTGCCGTTGCAGTCCGCCGGATCCCGGTATCTTCATGACCTGTCTACTCCTCGTCAGATCCCCCTCACCCCTTCCCTCTACTCATCCACCACTTCGCTCCCCGGAAACAGGCTCATCACATCCTCGATCTGCTTCGGCCCCTTCCTTCCCCGCGGCCCAGGGCCCTCCTTCTCCGGGGTTTTCCCCTCCGCAAACCGACACTTTATCCTGACCGTCTGCCCGGTCACCCTCTCGACGGCCTCCGCCACCAGGGCCATTCGCTTCTGATTCTTCGCCATCTGGTCGTAATGAAATTGCTGCCGGAACCCGAGGGTCAACACGTCGTCGCTCAGTTCCTCCGGCGCCGCCTCCAGAATGAACGCCGCCTCCGAGCCGTGCTTGCGCTGTCGCAGGTCGGCGATCACCTCGTCCCATCGGTGTCTTATCGCCGCCAATCCCTCCGCCGGAGCCGTCTCCTCCGCCTCATCCTCCGACTCTGAGGGGGGCGGGGCCTCCTCCGCCGGCCGCGCGGGCTCCGCAGCCTGTTTCTCCTTCTCCGCCCGCACAGGCCGCCCGCGCGTGCGGCAGATGCGCACCAGGCACAGTTCCACCAGTAGCCGC
The DNA here is from genome assembly GCA_015486155.1 of Armatimonadota bacterium. Taxonomy (GTDB): domain Bacteria; phylum Armatimonadota; class Hebobacteria; order Hebobacterales; family Hebobacteraceae; genus S016-27. The sequence continues at coordinate 7,515 of WFSF01000064.1, read as the reverse complement.
GGCTGGCTGGTGAACCGCATCTCCCGGTCCGTTTCCGCCAGCAGGTCTAGCACCCGCACCACTTCCTCCGCGGACAGCGCTTTCGCCTGCTCCACGGTTCTCCGCACCACCTCTTCGGGCAGGGCCAGCCTCTCGGCCGCCCGCCGGTCAACCGTCAGCACCAGCAGGTTGCGATAGTGCCCGATCAGCCCCATCAGCAACTGCTTCAGGTCCTTCCCCTCCGCCACCACCCGCTCCAGCAGGGACAGCGCAGGCCCGATCTCCCCGCGGCCGAAGACCTCCGCGAACTCGGCCACCAGGTCAAAATCGATCCCGCCGAGAATCTCCGTGATCACCTCGGGGCCGATCTCGTCCTCCGCGTAGGCCGCCGCCTGGTCCAGCAGCGTGAGCGCATCCCGCACCGCCCCGTCCGCCGCGTGCGCCAGCATGGTGACCGCCTTGTCGTCGATCTTCAACCCCTCCTTCTCCGCGATGCCGCGCACCGTGGCCTCGATATCGGCGACCGAGACGCGGTGGAAATCGAACCGCTGACAGCGGGAGAGAATGGTGGGCAGCACCCGGTGGGGTTCCGTGGTGGCCAGCACGAACACCACATGCGCGGGCGGCTCCTCCAGGGTCTTCAGGAAGGCGTTGAACGCCTCTCCCGTGAGCATGTGGACCTCGTCCACGATGTACACCTTCATGCGCGCGTCGGTGGGAGCGAGCGCCACCTTTTCCCGGAGGGCGCGGATCTCGTCAATGCCCCGGTTGGAGGCGGCATCGATCTCCACCACGTCCAGCGCGGTTCCGTCGGCGATCCGCCGGCAGCTCTCGCACTCCAGACAGGGCTCCGGGGTGGGCCCCTTCTCGCAGTTCAGCGCCTTCGCCAGCGCCCGCGCGGTGCTCGTCTTCCCCGTGCCGCGGGGACCGCAGAACAGATACGCATGTGCAATCCGGCCCGCCTTGACCGCGTTCGCCAGCGTCTGGGTCACGTGCCGCTGGCCCACTATCTCGGCGAAAGTCCGAGGGCGATATTTGAGATAGAAAGAAAGGTAAGGCATTCCACAACCCCCGCTGGGGCCTATCTTCGGCGCTCCTTCCCTCCCTCCTCTCGTGCTCTCCCGTTCCCCCGCGCCGAGGAATATTCCCCGCCATCGAAGAAATCCTGTGCCGCGAAGACACTCGCATGGAGGAGACAGCAATGCCTCATGAACTGCTCTACCTCTCCCGGGCCGACGTGGAAGCGGTCGGCGTATCCATGGGGGAGATCATATCGGCCCTGGAGACCGCCTTCCGGGAGCATGGCGAGGGCCGCGTCGAGATGCCCCCGAAGCCCGGCGTCCACTCCCGCCCCGACGCCTTCATCCACGCCATGCCGGCCTACATTCCCGCCCTGCGGGCGATAGGCATGAAGTGGGTCTCCGGCTATCCGGAGAATGCCAAGCGGGGCCTTCCCTATATCTCCGGCCTCCTGATTCTGAACGACGACGAGACCGGATTACCCTTGGCGGTGATGGATTGCACCTGGATCACCGCCAAGCGCACCGGCGCGGCCAGCGCGCTCTCGGCGAAATATCTGGCCCGGCCCGACTCCGCCGTGGTCGGCGTCCTCGGGTGCGGGGTGCAGGGTCACAGCAATGTGGAGGCTCTCCGAGAGCTGTTTCCGCTCACGCGGGTGGTCGCCTATGACGTGTCCTCCGAGCAGGCGGAGCGCTACGCGGCCGATGTGAGGGAAAAGTGGGGGCTGGAGGTGACCATCGCGGACGAGCCCCGCCGGGCGGTTTCCGGTTGCGACATAGTGGTGACCGCGGGTCCCATCTTGAGAAAACCCCACGCCACCATCAAGGCCGGCTGGCTGGACCAGGGGGCTTTCGCCTCCCTGGTGGACTTCGATTCCTACTGGGACGGCCCCGCGCTCCAGGAGGTGGACAAGTTCACCACCGACGACCTCCCCCAGTTCGAACACTATCGAGAGATGGGCTATTTCCAATTCACCCCGCCCGTCTACGCCACGCTGGGCGAGCTGGTGGCCGGAAAGAAGCCGGGCCGCGAGAACGAGCGCGAGCGAACCATCGCCTGCAACCTGGGCCTGGCCATCGACGACATGGCCACCGCGCCCATCATCTACCGCCGCGCCCTGGAAATGGGCATCGGCACACGCCTGCCGCTGTGAAGGTCCATTGCGGCGCAACGAGCGCGCCGCCTGTTACCTGCGGGCCGGTCCTGCGACGATAACTCGCGCCCCTTTGTCCCCCCACCAACCGGCAGGGGGCAACACCCAGAGGGCAGAAGGGTATAATAGATGATGAAAACGCCGAATCCGACCAGGACCAGGGGCGGCCGGAGCGTGAAAAAGAATTGGGAGCACAAGCCCGCCGCATGGACGGGCAGATGGTAACGCGGTAATTCGCCGACCAGTCGCCGTCTTCGTCACCGCACCAATGGCATGAGCGTGCTGAACCTGCGCCCATGCCGTCCATTGCAGCAACCACAGGCCGCGTGCATGCGCCCTGCGCGGGGAATACGCGTGGACATGGCCGAGCCCAGCGCTCGCGCCGCGTGAACGAAAGGACGGATGTGCGTCGAGAGAAGACGGCGATGAGCGGCCCCTGGTGGCTCCGTTCCATTTTGTCCCTGTGCCTCATCGGCCTGACCGCAGCCCTGCTGCCGGTCGGGGCGGCCGCGGACGCGCCGGTGCCGCCGAATGCTCTGATCCTCTATGACTCCATTGAGCCCTACGGCTGGATTGGCGAATTGCACGCCATCCTCACCGCCAACCTGCTGGGGCACTTCCCGCTGGACTACACCATACAGCCGGTGGAAGATTACACCCCGGGCGAGATGGAGGAATACGGCCTCACCTTCTATTTCGGCACGGACTACAACAACACGCTTCCCGAGGCGTTCCTCTCGGATGTGATGTCCACCGATCGCACCGTCTGCTGGCTGGGCTACAATCTCTGGCAACTCGCCTGGAACCCGGACCAGTCATGGAACCGGCAATTCACCGACCGGTACGGCTTCCAATTCGCAGGCGTGGACAGCACGGGCTACCCGGAGATTCTCTACCAGGGAGAATCTCTGTCCAAGGACCAGAACGACCCCGACATCGGCGTGACCCTCATCCTCGATCCCGACCGCGCCCAGGTGCTGGCCGAGGCCCACCGGCCGGCCACGGAGACCGAGCCCGAGGCCACCGCTCCCTACGTGGTCCACTCCGGAAACCTCTGGTACTTCGCCGACACCGTCATGACCTACATGTCGGAGGAGTCACGCTATTTAGTCTTCTGTGACCTCATCCACGACATCGTGGGGATAGACCACGCGGTCAGGCATCCCGCTCTGATCCGCATCGAGGACATAAACCCTACTTCGGATCCAGGCGAACTCAAGAGGGTGGCAAGATACCTCCGCCGAAGGAGGGTGCCCTTCCAGATGGCCGTCATCCCCGTCTACAAGGACCCGTTCGGAGTGGAACACGACGGCGTCCCCACCGAGATACACCTATCCCAGTCCCCCGATGTGTGCGACGCCATCGAATACATGGAGAACCGCGGCGGCCAGATCTTCCTCCACGGCTACACTCACCAATACGACTCCACGGAAAATCCATATGATGGTGTGACCGCGGACGATTTCGAGTTCTTCACCGCATCCTTCACCCCGGAGACCGGCACGGAACTGCTCGGCCCCGTGCCCGAGGACTCGGTGTCCTGGGTAAACGACCGCGTGGACATGGGCCTTGCCGAGCTGGCGGCCTGCGGGTTCACCCCCGTCGCCTGGGAGACTCCGCACTATTCGGCCAGCGCGCTCGATTACACCGAGTTTGGGAAACGCTTCTCCCTCTGCTCCGGGCGCCAGTTGTATTTCACCCAGGATGGGGAGCACTTCGCCGGCCAATTCTTCCCGTACCCCATCAAGCGCGACATCTACGGCCAGCGCATTTCCCCGGAAAACCTGGGCAACGTAGAACCGTTCCCGTTTTACGATTACCCCACCCGCTTTCCGGAGGATATCATCCGCGCCGCCGAAAAGAATCTCGTCATCCGGGACGGATGGGCCGCCGCTTATTTCCACCCCTATTATGATCTGGATTATCTCAAGGATCTGATCCGCGGCATCAAGGACCTCGGCTTCAAGTACACCGTCGCGCCCACCATGATCGCGGACGCCGGCCCCGACAAGGAGATCATGATCGGCGAATCCACGACGCTGGAGGGCTCGGCCTCCATGGGCAAGCCTGAATATAAGTACCAGTGGACCCCGGCCGACGGCCTCTCTGACCCCAATATCGCGCGGCCGACCGCCAGCCCGACTCTCTCCACCACCTACGAACTGACCGTTACCGACCGGAAGGGGCAGGTGGACCACGATCTCGTCTCCGTAACCGTCATCTGGCCCGTTCCAGAGCCGGATTTCTCCGCCACCCCCACCTCAGGCGTCACCCCGCTGGAAGTGACCTTCACCGACGCCAGCACTAATAACCCCACCTCCTGGAGTTGGAATTTCGGAGACGGCTACAGTTCCACCGATCAGAATCCCGTCCACATCTATCACAACGACGGTGGAACTACCCTGGCATTTACCGTCAGCCTCACTGCCTCCAATCCGGGCGGATCCGATACGGAGACGAAGGCGGACTACATTACCGTGACCCCCCTCGCGCCGGCGGCCGACTTCACTGCTTCCCCCGTCTCCGGCGCGGCGCCGCTGACAGTGGCCTTCACCGACACCAGCACTAATAACCCCACCTCCTGGAGTTGGGACTTCGGAGACGGCAGCGCGTCAACCGAGCAGAACCCGTCTCACACCTATGAGAACTCCGGCGGCACCACGCGCACTTTTACCGTGTCCCTCACGGCGACAAACGACGGGGGCTCCGACACGGAGACCAAGGCGGATTACATCTCTGTGGTGCCGCCCGCGCCCTCCGCGGATTTCTCTGCCTCGCCGACCAACGGCACTACGCCGCTTACGGTGCAGTTTACCGACACCAGCACTAACAACCCCACCTCGTGGAGTTGGGATTTTGGAGACGGTGCCACCTCCGCGGAGCAGAACCCCTCCCACACCTATGAGAACGCGGGCGGCACCACGCGCACTTTTACCGTATCCCTCACGGCGACAAACGATGGCGGCAGCGATACGGAGACCAAGGCGGATTACATCTCTGTGGTGCCGCCCGCGCCCTCCGCGGACTTCTCCGCCTCGCCGACCAGCGGCACCACGCCGTTGACAGTGGCCTTCACCGACGCCAGCACCAATAACCCGACCTCGTGGAGTTGGGACTTCGGGGACGGGGCCACTTCCGCGGAGCAGAACCCGACCCACACCTATGACAGCCCGGGCATCTACGACGTCACTCTAACCGCAACCGGCCCCGGCGGCTCCGACACGACCACGAGAACGGATTGTGTGCATGTGGACTTCCCGGACGTGCCGGAGGACCACTGGGCCTATTCCTACATCATGGCCTGCGTAAAGGCGGGAGTGGTCCAGGGCTACTGGGACGGCTACCACCCGGACGACGTGGTCAATCGCGCCCAGATGACGGTCTTCGTGGCCCGCGCCCTGGCCGGCGGAGATGACGCGGTGCCGCCGGGTCCCTCCTCCCCAACCTTCTCGGATGTTCCTCCGGACTATTGGGCTTACAAGTACATCGAGTACTGCTATGCACAGGGCATCGTGTCCGGCTACTGGGACGGTTACCACCCGAATGAACTCGTCAATCGGGCGCAGATGGCGGTTTACGTCGCGCGCGCCCGCGCGGGGGGTGACGAAAACGTCCCCGCCGGTCCCGCCACCGCCACCTTCTCCGATGTGCCCATCGACTACTGGGCGTTCAAGTACGTGGAGTATTGCCACGCCCAGGGAATCGTCCAGGGCTATGGCGACAGTTACCATCCCGAGGAGCAGGTCGACCGCGCGCAAATGGCGGTCTTCATCCAGCGGGCGTTCGATCTGCCCATGTAACAGCCGGGCCGGTAACCGTTACCCGTCCTTTCTGCTCCCGAACGCGGCGACGGCCTCCTTCATGCGCGCCGGGATGTCAATCCCCGCCGGACAGCGCGGCGCACACTCCCCGCATTCCACGCACGCATCCGCCGGCACCGTCAGGCTCTCGTACAATTCCCGGCCCATGTAGCGCTGATCCTTCGGGTACTGCTGGTGCATGTAGAGCGCCCGGAAGACCCGCGGGATCTCGATCTCCTGGGTGCACGGAAGGCAGTAGCCACACCCCAGGCACAACTGCCCGTAGCGCAGTTCCTTCTTCATCGCCGCGATGGTCTCGAACAGCTCCCGCCGCGCCGCATCGTCGAAGGAATCCGCGGTGGTAATCGCCCGATAGTTCTGCTCCACCTCGTCCACGCTCACCATCCCCGGAATCACCGTGCTCACATCCGGCCGCGCCGCGATCGCCCGCAGCGTCCCCGCCACCACGGGGTCCAGTCCCTCCACCCGCGGCGCTCCCTCCGGGGACACCAACGCTCCGCCGGAGAGCGGCTTCATGACGATCACGCCCATGTCCCGCTCGTGCGCCAGCGCGATCAGATCCCCCACGTTTTCCTCGTCCAGCGGGTTCCAGGCCAGCATGATGGTCTCGAACACATCCGATTCTATGGCGCGGCGGATGGCCGCGCGGTCCCGGTGCATGGTGATCCCGTAATGCCTCACCTTCCCCTGCTCCTTCGCCTTCTGCAGGGTTTCCAGCGTCCCGCCGGGGCCGAGTACCTTGTCCAGCTCTCCGTTGTTGCACACCCAGTGCGCCTGATAGAGGTCGAGGTAGTCCGTCTGCAGGTTCTTGAGGCTCGTCTCCAGTTCCTTCATCGCCCCCTTCGCGGTGCGATCACCCGTCTTGGTGGCGATGTAGACCTCCTCCCGGTGCCGCTTCAGCACCGGGCCTATCTTGACTTCGCTGTCTCCATACCCGCGGGCGGTGTCAATGAAGTTCACCCCCAGGTCGAGCGCCCGCTCCAGGGCCTCCTCGGCCTGCCCGGCCGAGATCTTCGGGAACTTGATGCACCCGAACCCGAATACCGTCACCTCCAGGCCGGTTCGGCCCAATCGCCGCTTCTCCAACTGTTCCGCCATCACAACCTCCTCGGCCCCTCCCATCTCTCCCCCTGCTTTTTGCCGCGCGTTCCAGGACTCCTGTAATCCACGCCGGTCACCGAAATGTGCCCGCCCATGGCGAATGTGGTAATCTGTGGTGGGCGGCTTCCGAGCGGCCCCAGATCGCGTTGCGGAGAGGGAATTTGCGAGTACTGGTTCTTGGCGGCACCCGATTTCTCGGTCCTTTCGTGGTGGATGAGCTGCTCCGCCGCGGGCACGATGTCGCGGTCGTTTCTCGACGCGACGGCGATTTCTCCCGCCCGGTGCGGCGTTTTCCGGCCGACGCGGGTGACGGCGCGGCGCTCCGGCGGGCCGCGCGCTCCCTCCGGCCCGAGGGATTGATTGATCTGCTCCACCCCTCCCCACAGCACGCGCGCGTCATCGCACGCGTCTTCGGCGGCAAGGTGGAGCGCTCGGTCCACG
>WFSF01000063.1 GCA_015486155.1 Armatimonadota bacterium | reverse complement strand
GTGGTGGGGGTGGCCCTGCTGGCCTTCCGGCTGCGGCGGAGAATGGAGTATCTGCCATTCGGCCCCTTCCTGGCGGCGGCCGCGCTGGCCGCGCTGCTCGCTCCGCAGGGGCTGCCGCGGGCGGCCGAACGCGTGTTCCGGGGCTGGCTGGCGGTAATCGGGTTGCCGACGGTGTTTTAGCCAGGGACCTAAGAGGGTAACAGGTATACAGGTGGATTGCGGCCCGCGGCGGGCCGGGGAAATACACCGCGTCCGGCGGCCAACCGCTGGAAGCCGGCTGTGAGAGCAACATCGATACCTCGTGAAGAAACGGCCGGAAATGCCGGCCGAGACCTGCTGGGGGTTCCGAATCGGGTTTCGGGGGCGTCACCGGGAACCGCGCGTGGGCGCGGCCGGTGCTCCTCCCCGCCCATCGGCGCAACACCCAGGGCAGAGCGCGGTCACCGCAGGCGGCGCTGTGCCGACCGGGAGGAAAACCGGAGTAAAATGAGGGCCGGAGGCAGGCATACCGTAGCAGCGCCTTGAAAGGTGAGATTACCATGGAGAAGCTTGATGTCGTCCGGGGGCGCCCCGGGACGGGACGTAAGCAGGCTGACGCCAGGGCCGGGTTTACGCTCGTCGAGCTGTTGGTAGTCATCGCGATCATCGCCATTCTCATCGCGATCGCCATTCCGGTCTACCGCGGTGCCCGGGAACAGGTGCGCCAGAGAGCCTGCATGGCGAATCTCTATCAGATCGCCAACGCCCTGCAGCGATACCGGGTGGATGAGGGAGCCTACCCCGGCCCCTACGACCCGGTGACGGGAGAGGGGGGGCTGAACGCGCTCTATCCCTACTACCTAGACAACCGCAACGCGCTGATCTGCCCCGACGACCCCATCCAGGACGGGGACGCCTACTATCGGCAGTATCAGCAGCTGCTCGATTCCGCCGGCCAGATGTACATCTACAACTGGCTGGACGACGGATTCTTCCGGGAACACTATTCCAGCTACAACGCGCTCTACAACTACATGGGCTATGTGGGTCAGGAGGGCGACTACAGCCTCTGCGGCTACGCCACCCAGCACATGGGCGTGGGGGACAGCATCGCCTTCTGGTATGAGTGGTATCGCTGGGACCCGGAGGGAAAGATCGACTATGCCACCTATCCGGGACGGTTCGACGTCATCGACTCATTTCTCCACTATAACCTCGCGCAACAGGTATACTGGTACAATTACACGAGCAACCCCTATGCCGTGGACGATCCCACCCGGCTGGTGGACAACCTGGGCCGGCCGCTGTGGGACATGGGCGACGCTCCCTGGAACCCTGGGATGGAGGGTTGGTATCCGTATGGTCTGCCCAGCGCCTCCTTCCCCGGTCTCATCAACCGCAACGCGCCCGACAACACCATCGTGACCCGCTGCCCCAATCACCGCCGGTGGACCATGGTGAAGGTGGGCGGAGGCGCGGGCACGGGGACGCAGGGCGGCCACGGCGGCATGGGGCATAGCGGACAGGGGCGGACCGAGTTGAGGATGAGCGAGACGCCGCGCGACATCGTGCTGAGGCTGGACGGCTCCACCTCCCTGGTGCGCGGATTCGGCTACGACTGGGCAAGACAGCCGCGCTAGCGCATCGGCCGGCTGGCGGTAAGGCGGGAGACTCCGCATGACACGAGGCGCACATCTTGAAACTGGGAGAGTTCCTCTCGGCGGCGGACGAGCGCGGCCGGCGGTGGGATTCACCCTGATCGAGATGCTGGTGGTGATCGCCATCATGGCGATGCTGGCGGCGATCGTGGTCCCCAGTTACCGCGTCGCGCAGTGGCACCACTACCGCAACTCCTGCGCCGCCAACTTGAAATCCCTCGGCCAGGCGCTGGCCATCTTCCGCGATGAATATGGATGTTACCCCCCGGACGCCACCGAGTACCTGTGGACCGAGGATGCCGTACAGGCCTATCGGGATAAGTACGGCACCGATCCTCCGGGCGACCACAGCCTGGCCAGCCCGCTGGGCGCCGCCTACGACCCGGACGGCAATCCCATCGACACGGGGGTGCGGGGAATGGGGCTCTACACGCTCTATTACCTGGGGGCCTACGCCCGGCAACTCCCCCCCCGCAGCCTGGAGCCCAGGCTCTACGACGCCTCCGGCAACCTGAAGCCGGGCGTGGACCCCAACCAAGGCCTGAGCCAGTTCGACTGGTTCAAGGGAGGGGGATACATCACCCGGCTGAGCACCTTTCACTGCCGGGCCAACGACATCGCCCTGGACAAGTCGCTCCTTGCGCAGCGGGAAAGCGACACGCAGATGGGGGCTCCCTATTTCAACAGGTCGGACAACCCGGCGGCCGCGCAGGACGAATACCGCTGGGGCAACTACGACGCCTTCTATCGGCGCAACTTCTGGAACCCGGGACACTATCCCCAGCCCGGGGACGACAACCGCAACCTCTGTCAACCCTACCCGCCGGTGGACACGGTGGTCACCTGGTGCCCGTTCCACCGCTCGTCGAAGCCTCCCGCCTGGCCGGGGGAGCCCGCAGAGGTGAAACCCGGGGATGAGGACCTGGTTCTGTTCGTGGACGGAAGCGTGAGGCGGGTTGTGGCCACGCCGGATAACCGACCGTTTGCGAACGTCTCCGCGGATTTCGGATATCCCCGCGAGCCCATCATGTGACACGGGCCGCGGTGAGCCCCCGACGGCCAAGGGGCGCATCCAGGGACTGAATACGGCTGGGACGAAAGAGTCGGTATGGTTTGCACGAAGACGGCGGCAGGCAGGAGTCGGATCACCCTCCGGGGAACGAGGGCCGCGCCGGCGCGCCTGAGGATGGGCTTCACGCTCATCGAGGTGCTGGTGGCCCTGGTGGTGCTGGTGATCGGCATCTACGCCATGCTGCGCATCTTCCCGCCGGGCTACTCGGCGATCGAGACCAGCCAGCAGCGCACCGTGGCCGCCCAACTCGCCGAGGCGGAACTCAACCGCTGGCGGCTCCAGCCCGACGCCATTCCCGACGCCATCGTCGCCACCGACTACACGGGAGCGCTGATCTCCGCCACCCTCACCAATAATCCCCTGAACATGGGGCAGCTGCTGGTATACGGAGAGGTGGGGACCAGGGTGCCGGGCACCGAGAGCTACTTCCGCTGGCAGGTGCCGCCCGACCAGCTGCCCATCCTGGACCGGCTGGCGAGGCCGCTCATCTACAACCCCAATGACCTCACCCCCTGTCAATTCGACGGGGCGCTGGGCTTCGAGGGATACCCGGGCCGGGCGGTGGTTCACCCCAACTGGGAGCCCAACAGCCTCTACCTGCCCCGCACCATCATCGGTGAGCAGATCGACATCCGCCGGCTCACCACCAATCAGCGGGGCGTGCCCTTCTACCTGCTGTCCCACGCGCCGCTGGACATCTTGCGGTATGAGGGCGAGGACGACCCCCACACCCCCGGCGATGACCGCACCAAGCGGTACGTGGACGTGTACGACGCGCGCTCCTGGCGGTATGTGGCATGGACCGAACCGCCCAATCTCGGCGCGCGCGAATTCACCTACGACAGCGCCAACCGGGAATTGTACTTCGGGCCTTCCTCGAATCCTCCCAGCTATGAGCGCGTCTTCAAGGTGGACTACACCGACCCCAGGGGCCCCACGCGCGTCTTCGGGCTGCAGGTGAAGGTGCCGGCGGGAAGCTCCGGCCCCGGCGACCCCGCTCTCCCCACTGATGTGGACCCGGCCAGCATCCAGGTTCACGAGTTGATGCAGGAGGTGGACGATCCGTCCCTGCTGGAGGTGGTGGGGCCGGGAGCGCGCCGCAACATCTATTACGTGGACGACGAAACTCTGGTCACCGGCCAGATTCAGTTTCCCCTGGCGCTCCAGGTCGATCCCAGGCCTGATGACATCACCGCCGCCAAGGTGGACTACCGGGTGAAGGACTGGCAGATTCTCTCCTTCGACGTAGAGGTGCCGCCGGACGGAGTGGTTACCCTTCCCGTGAAGCCGATCAAGGGGCCGAACTACACCAATCCGCCCCGACAGCCCCGCGCCCAGCCGGTGGCCCATGGGATCAAGAAGTTCTACAATATGGACGGTACGGAGAGGCCTGTGCCCTCCCCCGGAGCCGACGACGCCTACGTGGTGGCGGTCGACCGGCAGAACGGAGAGGTGCTCACCGAGAACGAGGTGACCATCGGCCTGCCCGCGGCGCCGCGGGAACGCATGACCCGGTTCCGGGTGGACTACCGGCAGGGAAGGCTCTATTTCAACTACGGAGAGTGGGAGGTGGGCTCTTTCTCCGCCGAGGAGGCGGCCAACGCCACCGTGGAGGGAGGCCGGCGGGTGTACAGCAGATACGGCCGCACCTACCGGGTCTTCTGCCGGGCGGAGGGAGACTGGGCGGTGCAGCTCACCATGGCCGCGCGCATCTACGCCCGCTCGAGGGAACTCCCGGGCGATCCCCCGGTCGTGGGATCGCCGGAGTCCCGCCTCACCTATACCTGGGGGGCGGTGAGCGCGCCGGGGGCGCCCTACAACCCGAGACAGATCTACTTCCCGTTAAGCGAGGCGAGCCAGGTGGTGGCCGTGGACTATTACCGAAAGGACGGGACCTTCATCTCCGGGGAGGTGCACGCCATCTCCGGACCGGAGGTGGCCGACCTGGGGGTGTGGGCCTGCCAATTGGTGGACGAGCTCCGCTATGAGCCCAACGATTGGGGGCCGGTGACGGTGCGGGGATTGAGCATGAGAGCGCGGGTGAGCTGGGTCACCACCGGAGGCGCCTCCACGCTCCAGGACTGGGTGGAGGCGGCGAGGAACAACAGGCCCGTGCAGCGCACCCTGGAGGAAGGCTGGCGGCACATCACCGTGACCTCGTATCTGACGAGGGTGCCCTTGTGATGATGAGAACGTCCTTTGCAATCATATTCGGCCGTCGACCCGGCGGAAGGAGAGCCGGCTTCACCTTGATGGAGCTGGTGGTGACGGTGGCCCTGCTGGGGATCGCGATGGGGCTGCTGTTCGTCCCGCTGAACAGCATCTTCGGCTATTTCCGCAGCGGCACCGCCCGGGCGGACGCATACAACGCGGCGCGCATCGGCCTCGACGCCATGTGCCGGGAGCTGGAAGAGGCGATGTACGTGCAGCTCGACATGTACGACAACAGCGTCGTCGCCTTCGTGCCCCCACTGAGGGTGAACCCGTCCGACCCCACCAGCGAGGTGGTGACCCCGCCGCGGCCCGACTGGAACCGCGCCATCCGCTACTGGCGCGCGCTCCACGATCCCACCGTGAACTACAGCGCGGAGGCGACCCTGGGACCGCCGAACACCTATTACCTGGCGCGCACCGTGGTGGACGATCCCTTCAACATCACCGACCCGTGGAACCGGTGGAACGCGGACTGGGCGGCGCAACAGAGTTCGGGGGGCGCGCAGGGCCTCACCAACTGGTCCCCCATTCCCCGCGCGGTGAACATGGACATAGACTCCCTGGGCGGCCCCAGGACCACTACCCTCCAGCCGGGATATCCGTACCTCTACATCAAGTGGAGCCAGGCCAACGGGGAGCCGCTCCCCGACGCGCCCGCCCGCGTCTACCGCGACCTGGTGGTGGCGCTGACGCCCAACGCCCTGGGCTATGACGTCACCGGGTTGGAGTTCCAGCCCCTGGTGGTGTCCGGCGAGTGGCTGACTCCGGCGGGCGGCGCGGATGGAGACGATTACACCGTATATCACACGAAATATCCGCTGTTGCGGCTGGGCGCGCCCTATACCGGCTGGTCCTCGTTCTCCGGCGGACAGGAGGCGATTCCGCTGCCCGCCTCGGCGCGGGCCTGGGCGCGCGACCCGTTCCTGCTCATCTGGCGGATCAACCCGGACACGGGCCTTTACGAGTTGCGCGCGGTGGGCTGTTTCGATCCCCGCTCCCGCACCATGCGGGTGCTGGACGCGTCCGACGGAACGCCGATCTACGACACCGGCGACTATCCGTACCGCCTGCCGCCTCTGGCGGAGGGATCTCCCTCCATCGCCCTGGGCACCGGGCTGAACGGGTGGATAGAGGGCGCGTTCAGGTTCGACTTCCCACCCCCCTTGACTGCAGCTGAGATGGCGGACGGGGCTCCCATGCACGTTGCGGGGGCGGATCTGACGCTGGTGCCGCTGGCGGTGGGGGATCCCGTATACGAGTTGCCGCTGCTCTCGGTTTGGAATCTGCATACCCCGGGCGACCCGCTGTCCTACTTCCTGGTGCCGGATTCCGTGCGCGTGCGGGTGGACAGCGACGGGGACGGCAAGCCGGACCGGGCGCTAACCCAGGTCTCCTGCACCCCGCGCTCCGGGCTCGACCAGTTCCAGGTGGGGCTGGACTTCTTGGCGACCGGCGGACCGGACTCCGACCAGCCGAAGTATGGCTTCATCCGCCTGCCGGAGCGTCTGGCGGACGGCCAGCTTGCCTCCGACCACGACCTGTGGGTGGACTTCCGCTGGCGGAGCAATGGCGTGTGGATCAAGAACGACGAGCACCCAGAGGGCCACGAGTACCCGGATCTGATCTGCGCCTACTACCGCTCGGCCGCGGTGTTGGATGTGAGCATAACCGTCACGCGGAGCGACTCGGGGGCGCGGGGGCCGAGCAAGGTCGCCCAGGTGGCCCACCTGACGCGGAGGGTGAAGCTGCACAATGCGCTGCGGGAAATCAGCTACGGCTCGCGGTGAGGGAAGCGGACTGAGAACGCCATGGAGAGACGCAGTTTGACCGGCATGAAGGCGATACTCGGAGCAGAACCGCGCGGCGCGGGAATGGGTTTCCGCCGCGGCCAGCGCGGCCAGGCGTTGCTGCTCGCCATCCTGGTGCTGTTCGCGGTGGCGGCGACGGCCGCCCTGTTCACCGCCATCGTCGGCTCCCAGGTGGCCCAGGTGGCCAGGGAGAGCGACCTGGTGAAGTTGCGCAACATCGCGCAGGCGGGCCTCAACTACGCCAACGAGCAGCTCACCTATGGCATCCACGGGGCCGATTGGAGGCCTCCGCTGGACTCCCGCAACCGGCCCTACCGCTTCCGGTGCGGCGCGGGGGTGTTCACGCTCTCCGTGGATTACGGGCCGGACCCCACCAAGTTGCAGAGCCGGTACGTGCGCATCGTCTCCACCGCCACACTGCCGGACAACCCCTTTTTGAAACAGACGGTGCTGGCGCTCAAGCCGGTGCTGCTCACCGATTACGCGCGCTTCATCACCGACCGCTTCTCCACCGGAAAGACCGCGGCACTCGGCGCGCCCGGGCTGGAGATGGGCGGGGCGCTCCGCAACGACTACGTATTCACCATCTACGGCCCTCTGCGGTCGAACACCGACACCATCTGGTATGGGCGGTCGCGCGTGGACCTCTTCAGCTCCGATGCGCCCGCCGAGGGGACGCAGACCTGGAGGGACTTCGGAATCCTGCGGGACGACCGGATCGAGATCGCGGGGAAACTCCGGCCCGCGGACCTGGGCCAGAACTCGACTGATATGCTCACCCTCGATATCGACGGACAACAGCGGGCGGCCAACCTGTTCTGGCCCACGGGAAACCCCGATGTGCCGGGAACGGAGGCCTATGACTACCTGGAGGGCTTCCCGGATCGCGACCCCAAGAAGCAGAAGTTCATCGAGAATTACCGCCGGGTGCTGGCCGATCTCTCCGAGCTCAATATCGGGCCCAATATCCTCGCCCCCGAATATCGGGCGGTCCCCCGGGTGCAGCCGCCCAGTCTGGACGTAGTCAACCCGGACACTCAGGTCAACCGCTTCCTCGCGCTCACCAGGGACTCGGGAACGTGGGTGAAATCCGGCAATGCCTGGTACAACACGGGGGCCTTCGGCTGGGGGTGGACGAACTTCGGCGGCATCTACATAGACAACCGCTCGGACATCCAGTACGACCACGACCTGGAGGCGCTGCGACGCGACTGGGTGGGCTCCGTGGGGGTCCACGCGGGCGTCGGAGACAACCGCGCGGACCCCGAGGGGCCGCCGACGGGCCCGGCCGACTGGTGGGACAAGACCGGTCACTACTATGCCCCGCCGGGGGTGGAGATCGTGGTGCACGGGGATGTGTCCTGCCCGTACCTGGAGATCATCAGGGATGACGCGCACGGGACCTCGACGGATCCCTATTACTGGCGCGACCCGGAGGGGAACGCGATTACCGTGTCGGCAGGCGATTATACCTATCAGCCCACGGCCGGCGCCTGTGCGCCGCTGGCCCCTGGAGGGGGCGGCGGATGGGGGGTCTCCGGCCCCCGCGCCATCTTCCCCTTCCCCGCCAACGGCGTGGTGTATGCGGAGGGCAATGTGCGCATCCGGGGAATCCTGCCGCCGAAGAGGGGCCTGGCCAGCGGACAGCCGGAGGGGTATTTCGGGCAGGACTACGGGGAAAACGGGCGTAGCCGCCGCTTCGATCTGGTGGTGGTGTCCGGGGGCACCATCTACATCGAGGGGGATCTGCTGGGGCCGCGCAGTGCGGGTCTGATCCAGGACAGCCTCGAGGGGGACATGCTGCTGGGGACGCGCATCGCGTTGCTGGCGCGGGATTACGTGTGTGTCAACACCACCGCCCTCAACCCGAGGCCGCGGCGGATGTTCGAGGCCGAGTCGGAGGATTCCACGGTCTACTGGTACAATGACCGATATCCGGTCTATCCGCCGGGCGGATATCCCAAGATGGACTTCTTCCAGGGGCCCACGGATGAGACGCTGAACAGTCCCGCGGGGGCCATCGCGTGGGACGGGCAGCCCATCCCCACCGACCCGGCGGGGATGGAGTTCGTGTATCACAATGTGCGGCTGGCCAGCATCTCGCAACATCCCCTCTCCCACACCGACGCGTTCCTGAACACGGTCTCCGACCTGAGGCTGATGATGGGGCATTCGGGCTGGTATGCGGTGGGCGGCACCAGCGACCCCGCCGTGCCCGCGGGGCCGACCACGGGGAGCGATGAGCCCGCGGTGCAAACGACCGTGGACATCGGCCCGCGCGACCCGGCCACCGGGGACGCCGCCGCCTATGCCCCCTACCCGTGGGGACATGCGACCAACCTGTACACCTTCTTGCGGCCGGACAACCCCGCGCTGGACCCGGCCAACAACGATGAATCGGGCCACTGGTACCACCAGAAGAATCCCGCCGATCCTAACGATAAAAACGATTACATGGAGTTCCTCGCCAACGGGTACCAGGGGATGGCCCTCTATCAGCCGGGAGGCAGTCCCGCGGTCGAGTATCTCACCGGAGACGACCTGTTGCGGGTGCAGTCCTTCGTGATGCCGGTCCGGCACTATGATGAACATGGTGTGGTGGACGACTGGGAGATCCAGCCTCAGGAGCTGGGGTATGTGCTGGGGCCGATGGCGGTGGCCCCGCCGCGGGGCGAGGATCCCCTGCCGGTGCAGATAGAGGCCCTGGTCTACGCGCAGAACGGCTCCTGGTTCGTCATCCCCGGTCCCTGGTTCAACGAGGACCCGGATGAGGACGATTACACGCAGGCTCACCCCGGATACCACGAACCTCTCAATATCCGGCTGACCTTCGTCGGGGCCATCACCGAAAACTTGCCGGCTTCGATGGGGGATGTGGGAGACTGGACCAGCAAATGGGCTGGGATGGCGGGGGCGACCGGGCCGTATCTGAGTTACCAGTATGACCCGCTGTTGCGCTACAGCGAGGTGTGGGGGGGCAGCTACCTGCGATTCCGCAACCTGCCCCTGAGCCCCGATTTGACGATTTGGGGGGAAAGAATCTCGGGGCAGGCAGGAAGGTGACGGCGGACGAAGTAACGATAGGAAACCGCGTCGGGCGGCCGCGCCGTTTCCGCGCTCGATAGGGGCGCGGGAAAAGAGCGGGGAAGCGTTCCTTGCGGAACAAAACGGGCGGTGCTATAATCTAACGATTGTGGGGACGGGCGCGCGTGGGCGCCGGGAGATTGAGGGTGAGGCGATAACCAGCCGTAGAAACGGGCGAGTGACTGGCTGGACCTGCCGCATGCAGGCCGCCGTCCCGGCCGGAGGCCTAGCGACATGGCGGTGCAACCTATTCTCGGCCTAGACATCGGAACCAGCCGCATAAAATTCGTAGAGGCGAGGAGTGAGCGCGGCGGGCTGCGGGTGACCGGGGCCGGGGTCGGCCTCACCCCGCGCGACAGTATCGCCAACGGGGTGATCGTGGACCCCGAGGCCCTGGGCGCGGCCATCCGACAACTGCTGGATGAGCACGGCATCAAGACGAAGGCGGTCATCAGCTCCGTTGCCAGCCAGTCCTCCCTGGTTGTGAGGCCCATCGAGGTGCCTCGCATGACCCGGCAGGAGCTGGCGCAGACCATGCAATGGGAGGTGGAGCGCCACATCCCCTTCGCGGCCAGCGAAGTGGTGATGGATTTCGAGCCTCTGATCGACCCGGACGAGTTGCCGCCGGAGGCGCAGAACATGGAGGTTCTGCTGGCGGTCGCGCAGGAGGACATGATAAACGCCCACGTGGAGACCCTCCTAAACGCCGGGCTGGACCCGCAGGCGGTGGACGTGGAACCTCTTTCCGCCTGCCGCTCGCTGATAGACATCAATCGGGACCGCGGCGCTTACGACCAGACCTACGCGCTGTTGAACGTGGGCGCCACCACCACCGACCTGAGCGTGATCAAGGGCGGTCTGCTCACCTTCACCCGCCCCGTTCCGCTGGCCGGGGACAACATCACGAACGCCATCGCGGAGGCGCTGGGCTACGAATTCCACGAGGCCGAGCGGGTGAAGTTGGAGGAGGCGACCATCTACCTGAACGGGGCCGCCGGACCGGACCGACCCCAACTGCCGGGAGAGGTCGCGCCCGCCGCCCCCCCTGCCGCGGAAGAGGGCCTGAGTATGCCCACGACTCCGGACACCGGAGAACAGGCGCCCCCGACCAAGGTGTTCGACCTGGACCAAGAGGTTCAGGGAGAGCAGGCGGCGCCCGAGCCC
>WFSF01000062.1 GCA_015486155.1 Armatimonadota bacterium | reverse complement strand
GATGTGTATAAGAGACAGCCCCCTCCCCTTCCCTCATCTCCACCACCGTCACTCCGCTGCCGCCGTGTTCCGGCTCCGCCAGCCGGAACGACTCGACCAGCGGGTGCTCCCGAAGGCGCTCGTGCACCGCCGCCCGCACCTTTCCCAACCCCTTGCCGTGCACGATCCGCACCCGCGCGTGGTGGGCCAGGGCCGCCTGGTCCAGGTATCTATCCAGCTCATAGAGCGCCGCGTCCACCCGCATTCCCCGCAGGTGCAATTCCCCCGGCACATGCCCGCCATAGGGGCGCTGCTCCGGTGGGGCCCAGGAGACGGTGACCGCGGGTTCCTCGGCGGGAGCGAGCTCGGCCCGCGCCACCCTGATCTTCAAGATCCCCACCTGCACCTCCACCTCGTCCCGCTCGTCCGGGGGCGAGAGCACGGTGCCGCGCTGGTTGACGCTCCGCACCATCACCCACGCGCCGGGGGACAGCTCCTCCGCGGCCGGCGGCGCGGGCGCGGCCGGTGCCGGTTCCGGCGGCTCCGCCACCTCCTCCGTGGCCTCGTTCGCCTCCTCGGAAATGCCCTCCAGCTCCTCCCGCGCGGCGCGGCCCACCTCCGCCGGCTCCGGGACCTCCACGGTCTCCGCCTCCGCGGGCGCGTACCTGGCTATCAGCTCCGCCTCCCGCGCGATGGCGTCCTTCGCCTCCCGCGCCTCCTGCACGGAGCGCCGCAGCAGGTTGAGCAATTCCTCGGTTCTCTGCTTGGCGCGGCTCACGATCCGCCGCGCCTCCTCCCGCGCCTCCCGCAGGCGCTGCTTGCGCTCTGCGCGCAGGTCGGCGAGCATCCGCTCGTACTCGGCCTTCGTCTTCTCCAGGTCCATGCGCGCCCGGGCCGTCTGCCTCCGCTCCTCGCTCAGGTCCCTCTGATCCCGCTCCGCCCGCTCGATCACCTCGTACAGGCGCACCTGGGACTCGCCCATCATCTCCGCCGCCTGCCGCAGCAGCTCCGCGGACAGCCCCAGCCGGGAGGCGATGGCGAAGGCGTTGCTGCTGCCGGGGGCGCCGATCCGCACCTCGTAGGTGGGCTCCAGGGTCACCGGGTCGAAGAGCACGCTCGCGTTCTCCACCTCCGGCTGCGCGTAGGCGAACACCTTGAGCTCCCCGTAGTGCGTGGTGGCCAGCACGCGCGCCCCCCGCCCCACCAGCTCCATGATGATCGCCTTCGCCAGGGCCGCGCCCTCCGCGGGATCGGTGCCGGCCCCGATCTCGTCCAGCAGCACCAGCGAATCGCCGTCCGCATGTCTGAGGACGTTCACCACCTGGGTCATGTGGGAGGAAAACGTGGACAGGTTCTGCTGGATGCTCTGCTCGTCCCCGATGTCCGCGAACACCCGCCCGAACACAGGCAAACGGCTGCCCGGAGAGGCGGGAATATGCAGCCCGGACTGGGCCATCAGGGTCAGCAACCCCACGGTCTTGAGGGTCACCGTCTTTCCGCCCGTGTTGGGGCCGGTGATGATGAGCGCCCGGAACTCGTCCCCCACGCGCACGTCTATCGGCACCACCCTCCCCTCCAGCAGCGGATGCCGCGCCTCGAACAGCTCCAACCTTCCCGTCCGGTCCAGGTCGGGCCGGACGACCTTCATCTCCTCCGCCAGGCCGGCCCGCGCGAAGATGAGGTCGAGTTCGGCGAGGGCCTCGACGCTCTGGAGAATCGCCTCCGCCTCCTCCCCTACCCGCGCGCTGAGGCGGGCCAGCACGCGCGCCACCTCGTGCTCCTCGGCGGCCTGCGCCTCCCGCAGCTCGTTGTTCACCTGCACCACCGCGAACGGCTCCATGAACACGGTGGCCCCGCTGGCGGAGGAGTCGTGGACGATGCCCCGGAATTCGCCCTTGAATTCGCTCCTCACCGGCACGCAGTACCGGCCGTTGCGCACCGTGATGATGGGCTCCTGAAGCAGGCGCGCGTAGTTCGCGGAGTGGATGACGGCCTGCAGGCGGCGCGCGATCACCTCCTGCAGCCTGCGCATTCGCTGCCGGATGGCGCGCAGTTCGTCTCCGGCGGTGTCCAACACCTCGCCGCGGTGGTCGATCGCCCGCGCGATCAAATCCTCGATCTCACGGAAGACCCCCAGCCGCGGCGCCCGCTCCGCGAGCAAGGGCATGCGCTCCGCGGCCTGCTGCAGGAACGCCCGCATCCGCCGCGATGCGTGCGCCGTATTTGCGATGTCGAGCAGATCCCGGGGGTGCAGCGTGCCGCCGCGCGCCGCGGAATAGAGCTGGGCCCGCACGTCGGCCGCCCCCCCAAGCGGCGGCCGCCCCGCCTCCGCCAGCAGGTCTCTCGCCTCCTGGGTCTCGTCCAGCAGGCGCGCCACCTCGGCGCGCGTCGCCGCCGGCGTGAGACGGAGAGCGGCCTCTTTCCCCAGTCCACACGCCGCCTGCGCCGCCAGACGATGCCGAATGGCGTCATATTCGAGTACGCGAAGGGTGCGCTCGTCCATCAGGAGATCACCGCGGGATCGTATCTCAGTTTACCACATCGGCCGATTCGGGCCGACTCGGTCGCGATGAGACGGCAAGAATATTACATGTTTAGGATGGCCTAACAATGTTTCACGTGAAACATTTCAGCCGTCGATAAAACAGAAACACTTCTGGCAATACCCCAAAAGAGTATATTCCCCGCCCTTCACCGCCGGGAGGCCTGTAAGGCTTCCGTCACCTGGCGCGCGGCGCGCGTGGTTCCCTCTTTCACCGACACTTTACCCATCCAGATGAGGTCCAGCTGTTCCTGGATGTAGTGGCTGACGCGGTCCCAGTCGGGGATGTTGGGGGCCTGGCGGGCGTAGCCGAGCGCGTCCACGAACACCTTGCGGTTGTAACCCACCTTCTGGGCCAGGTAGGGGCCGTTGGCCACCGATTGGCGGGAGGGCTGTTTTTCCATCTCCCGCGCCATCACCTCCTGCGCGTGCGGGCTCAGCAGGAATTTGAGGAGCTCCCAGGCCTCCTTTGGGTGCTTGGTCTGCGCGGCGATGGCGTAGTTCTCCATCCCCATCAGGGTGGCGTGCTGCTTCTTCATGGGCAGAGGAGCGATATCCCAGTGGAGGGACTTCGCTTCCTTCATCGCCTGGATGTCCCACGCGCCGGTCTGGAACATGGCCACCTGGCCGTTGACGAACATGGCGATGTTCTGTTTCTTTTCCGCCTGGGTGGTGGGAGGACACACCTTCCACTTGTGGCGGAGATCCACCAGGAACTGGAGCGCCTCCTGGCTCTCCGGCATGTCCAGGAGACACCGCGTCCCCGTCTTGTCCAGGATCTCTCCCCCCGCGGACCAGATCCACGGATAGATGCGCGCGCCCCAGAAGTCGATCACACACCCGAAGCGCCGCTTGTTGGGGTCGGGGTCGTTGACGGTGAGTTTCCGCGCCGCGGCCAGGTAGTCGTCCCAGGTCCACGCGGCGTCGGGATAACTCAGCCCTGCCGCGTCGAAGAGGTCGCGGTTGTAGAAGAGGACGTAGACGGAGGTGTAGCGGGGCAGCGAGTACAGCTTCCCCTGGTAGCGGCACTGCTCCACGAGTTGCGGGTAGAAGTCCTCCAGGTCGAAGTCTTTGTCCTCCGCGATCAGCGGATCGAGATCGAGCAAGGCTCCGCTGGCGGCCATGGGCATGAAGTAGGCCCCGTGGATGGACATGACGTCCGGCGGGTTGCCGGCCGCCACCATGGTCTGCAATTTATCCATCGCTCGCTGTCCGGGCTCGTTCATGATCTCCACCTCGATGCCGGGGTGCTGGTCCATGAACTCCTGGCAGAGCCGCTGGTTGACCGCCACCTCCGCGGGCCGCGTCCAGGTGAAGAGGGTGATTTTCACCTTTTTGCCCGCCTGCGCATTCCCCCCGGAATGCGCCCGGTGGGAGCGGCCGCAGCCGGCGGCCGCGAGCGCCAGCGCCAGCAAGATTGCAGGCCAACGGTAAACTCGATGTTTCATGTTTGCATGCCTCTCCAGGTTCACCATCCCGGCCCCGGCGGGCAGTCGGGGTCCTCGGGTATGACGTCCTCGCGCTTGGGCCGGAAGCCGCAACTCCGGAATTCCTCGTCACAGTAGCCGAACGCGTTGGGGTGGCATTTCACCACCATGTACTTGGCGATGAGGGGGAACTTGGGCTCCATGGCGCGCCGGCAGGCGAAGATCAACCGCCGGATCTCCCACTGGGCGCGGGCGCACATGCGCACATGGCAGACGTGCAGCAGGTTGCGCAGGTTGGTGGTCCAGATGAGGTTGGTCTTTCCGGCGTTGGGGATGATGTAGCGCGCGTCCTGCTGGGCCTGTTCGCCCTTCACTCCCTGGTCGGCGAACTGGTCAATCATATCGCGGTAGTATTGGACGGTTTCCCCCACCACCTCCTCGAAACGTCCGCCGTCCGCGGCCAGGGAATCCGGCTTCACGAAGTAGTCCGGGGCGCCCACGTCCACGTACCGCTGGGACTGCTGGTTGTAGGAGCAGAGCCGATGGCGCACGAGCTGGTGGGAGCAGGCGCGGCTGACCCCCTCGATGCCGAAGGTGAAGGTCGAATGCTCCAGGGTGGAGCCGTGCCCCTGGCGGATGAGTTCCTCGAAGAGCCGATGGCGCAATTCCTCGTTGCCCGCGCGCGCGTACGCCTTCTCCGGGTCGCCCTTCTGGTAGCAGAGCAACGCGGCCGCGACGACCACCCGCTCGGGTTCGGGGGTGTGGGTGAGCAAGGTTACTTTCAAGACCGCCTCCATCACATGGAAGTGAATGGTGTGTTCGGTCCGAGGCGGGAGGAGTCCTGCCGCCCTGCTTCCCCAATCATCCTTCGCGCAAGGCTGCGGAGCCCCACGGCTACGCAGGACAAGCAAGAGGAGCGCGGATTTATGGCGACGCGCTTCGCAGGCGTCGATGGAGGGATTCCTCTGTAGGGCGGGCACACCCGCCACACGGCCGACGGGCAGTCCTTTGCCCGCCACGCAAGTAGAGCTTGCGAAGCGTGGTTCGTTTGTGTGAGGTGGTTTGGCGGGGATGAGTATCCCCCCCGCCCTACAGCAGAGGCGGCGGGCATACTCCGCCTGCGGCGGAGATATACCCGCCCTATAAATGGGCGCAGGTGGGGCACCTGTGCCACTGACATACCCGCCCTATCCTGCTTCGTCCGCCTATGGCGGACTACGCAGGACAGGCAGAACGGCCGGCGGGCATGTCCGCCTTCGGCGGATCATACGCGCCCTACAAGGCGGCCCCGTGGGCCAGAGATCATTCCTCCAGCGAGGAGACCAGTTCGGCGGCCTGGGCCACGGCCTCTCGCAGCGCGCTCAGCCCCTGTTCGAGTTCGCTCTCGGTGATGATGAGAGGGGGCTCGATGCGGAGCACGAGTGGGTTGTTGAGGGTGTAGGCGGCGATGACGCGGCGCTGGGCGAGGGCGGCGATGACCAGGCCGGCGATGTCGGCGTCGGTGAATTGGATGCCGATGAGGAGCCCCCGGCCGCGCACCTGGGAGATGAGGTTCGGGTGGGCGGCCCGCAGGTCGTCGAGTTCCGCGAGCGCTTTCTCCCCCATCTCCCCGGCCCGCGCGGGCAGGTCGAGACGCTTGATCTCTCGAATCGCCGCCAGGCCCGCGGCGCAGGCGAGCGGGTTGCCGCCGAGGGTAGAGGAGTGGAGCAGCGGGTTTTCCTCCAGCGCGGCCCAGATTTCGGGGGAGCCGGCGAAGGCGCCGAGGGGCATCACCCCTCCGCCGAGGGCCTTGGCGAGGCAGATGATGTCGGGTGCCACGCCGGACCGTTCGCAGGCGAACATGGTTCCGGTGCGGCCCAGGCCGGTCTGCACTTCGTCGAGTATGAGGAGCGCGCCGGTGCGGTCGCAGAGCTCGCGGGCCGCGGGCAGGTAGTCGTCTGGTGGGATGATAACCCCTCCCTCGCCCTGGATGGGCTCCAGGATCACCGCCGCGGTCTCCTCGTCCACGGCCGCCGCCAGCGCCTCCACGTCGCCGAAGGGGACGTGGGAGAATTCGGGGACCAGAGGCGCGAAGGGCTGCTTGTACACCTCGCGGCCGGAGGCGCTGAGGGAGCCGAGGGTCTTGCCGTGAAACCCGTTCTCCGCCGCCACGATCTTGGGCCGGCCGGTGTGGAGCCGCGCCAGTTTCAGCGCGCCCTCCACGGCCTCCGTTCCGCTGTGGCAGAAGAACATTTTCTGGAGGTCGCCGGGGAGCATCTCCGCCAGTTCGGCGGCCAGGTCGGCCACGGTTTCATCCAGGAGCACCCGCGAGGCGAGGGGCATGCGGTCGAGTTGTTCCCTGACGGCGGCGGCCACCGCGGGCGGCCGGTGCCCCAGGGCGAGGGTCCCGAACCCGGCCAGCAGGTCCAGGTACTCCCTACCCTCGGTGTCCCAGATCTTGCATCCCTCGGCCCGCCATTCCACGCCCTCGAAGCCCATGAATTTGCAGAGGGAGGCGAGGCCGGCGTTGATGTGGTCGCGGTATGCGGCGAAGACGCGCGCGGCGTCCACTTCTCTCGAGGGCTTCGGGTCGGCCACTATTTCCCCTCCTCGGCGGCCTGTTTCATCGGCGGCGTCCAGGTGCGGCCGACGGCGAGGTCCAGGGCGGATACCGCGAGGTTCAGGTTGTAGATGGCGGTATTGAGCCGCGTCTTGGCGCCGCTGAGATTCGCCTCTGCGTCGAGCACCTCGACGCTGGTGCCCACGCCCTCCTGGTAGCGCAGGGTGGCGATGCGATGGGCCTCTTTCGCCTGCTCGACCTCTTTTCCGGCCGCCTCTTTCTGGGCGACGGCCGCCTGCACCTGCAGGTAGGCGCTCTTCACCTCGAGGCTCACCTGCAGCTCGAGGGCCGCGAGTTCCTGCTGGGAGCGGCGAAGCTGGGCCTCGGCGGCGCGGATCCTGGCGGTCACCTCGCCGCCGTCGTAGAGATGCCAGTTCGCCGCGATGACGAAATTCCCGGAGTTCTTCACCACCACGACATCGGTGCCGGGAATGGTGACCGTGGGGATGAGGGTGTAATCAATCGAGGCGGAAACAGTCGGCTGGTGGGCGGCGCGCTCGGCCGCGACGCGCGCGGCGTTGGCCGTCACCGTAGCGCGGGCGGCTATCACATCGGGCCTGTGCGCGAGGGCTTCCGCCTTCAGGGAATCGGAATCGACCTTTGGGATCCGGCAGGGGGGAGGGGTCTTCAGGACGGTGCCCTCCGGCAGGGACACCCCGAGCACCGAGTTGAGCGCCTCGCGGGCGATGCTGAGTTCCGTCTGCGCGGAGATGAGGCCCTGTTGCACACGCGCGACATAGGCCTGGGCCGCGAGTACGTCGAATTCCGGCGCGACGCCCGCCCCATAGCGCAGTTTGGCGATCCGCAGGTGCTCTTTGGCCGAGTCCACGACTTCCTGGGAGACCTGCACCTGTTCCTCCGCGGTCAGGACGCGGTAGTAGGCCTGGCGAACCGCAAAGGCGACCTGCTGCCGGGTGCGCTGGTAGGCGGCCTTCGCTCCCTCGAGATAGTCTCCGGCCGCGCTTATGCCGTTGGAGATCGCGCCACCGGTATAGATGGGCTGGGAGAGCGAGAAATTGGTCCGCCACGTTATGTCCGAGCTCATCAACGAGTACTTCGGAAGGTCCACCGGGGCGGTGCGGGTAGTGACCACGTCCAGGCGCGGCTGGATCTTGGATGCGGCCTGGTTGAGGTTCTCTCCTGCCATGATGACGTCTTCCCGGGCGGCTCCGAGCTGCGGGTTGTGTTCCATGGCGAGGGTAATCGCTTCGTCGAGGGACAACGCGGGAGCGGACTGCTTCCGCCCTGCCGCGCCATCCTCGGAGGCCGCGGCCAGCCCGGTCAGCGCCAGCATGAATATCGCCGCATAGGCGAGGCCGATTTTATTGCGCCCCATAGTTCACATCCTTTCGTGAGACAACATGACCCAGGTCAGCCCTAGCACTTCCACGCGCCGGAAGCGCCTCCTGCCCGTTTCGGCGATGCGCGGCAGGAGGCGCGGGCATTGCCGGCAAACTCCTCTCTGCCATGACCGCGGAGGAACGCCCATTGCGAGTCGGAGACCGCGTCGAGCTGCGCAAGCCGCACGCCTGCGGGGGGAATGCGTGGACGGTGGCCCGCGTGGGGGCGGATATACGCGTCCAGTGCGAACGGTGCGGCCGCTCGGTGTTGTTGCCCCGAGGCCGTCTGGAGCGGGCCGTCCGTCGGCGCCTGGAGCCGACCGCGCCCGGCGACGGCTCCTAGCTCCCCTGTGCGAGTTTCCGCCTGACGCGCGCCGCCAGCCCGCCCGCGGCGATGATCTCCTGGAGGAACTCGGGGAACGGCTCCGCCCGGTAGGAGCGCCCCTGAGTGAGGTTCTCGATGCCGCCGGAGGCCAGATCGACCTCCATCTCGTCGCCGGCCTTCGCCTCCGCGCTCGCCTCCGCACAGACCAGCACCGGCAGCCCGATGTTGATGGCGTTGCGAAAGAAGATGCGGGCGAAGGAGGCCGCGATGACGCAGGAGACCCCCGCGGTCTTGATCGCCAGGGGCGCTTGTTCGCGGGAGCTGCCGCACCCGAAGTCCTCTCCGCCTACGATGATGTCTCCCGGCTCGACCCGGGAGACGAAGTCCGGGTCGATGTCCTCCATGCAGTGGGCGGCCAGTTCTTCGGCGTCCGTTGTGTTGAGGTAGCGGGCGGGGATGATGACGTCGGTGTTGACGTGGTCTCCGTAGCGGTGGACACGGCCGCGCAGTTTCATGACAGTTCCTCCGGATGTGCGATTCGGCCCAGCACGGCCGAGGCGGCGGCCACCGCGGGCCCCGCCAGATAGACCTCGCTCTTGGGGTGGCCCATGCGGCCTACGAAGTTGCGGTTGGTGGTGGCGACCGCGCGCTCGCCGGCGGCGAGCACGCCCATGTGCCCGCCCAGACACGGACCGCAGGTGGGGGTGCTCAGCGCGGCCCCCGCGGAGAGGAAAATCTCGGCGAGCCCCTCTCTGACCGCCTGAAGGTGGACCTGGGGGGTGCCGGGGATGACGATCAGGCGCACCCGGGGGTGGATCTTGCGGTCCTTGAGCAGCTCGGCCGCGATGCGCAGGTCCTCGATGCGCCCGTTGGTGCAGGAGCCTATCACGACCTGGTCGATGGTGACGTCCCGCACCTCCCGCACGGGTCGGGCGTTCTCCGGCAGGTGGGGGAGCGAGACCTGGGGCTCGATCTTGGCGCAGTCGATCTCGACCGTTCTCACGTACTCGGCGTCGGGATCGCTCAGCGCCGGCTGGTAGGACCGGGAGGTTACCGATTTCATGAACCGCTCGGTCTCCGCGTCGGGGGGGATGATGCCGTTCTTGGCCCCGGCCTCGATCGCCATGTTGCACATGGTGAAGCGCCCGGCCATGGGGAGAGACGCGATCGTCTCTCCGGTGATCTCCAGGGTCTGGTAGAGCGCGCCGGATACGCCTATCCGTCCGATGGTGTAGAGGATGAGGTCCTTGCCTCCGACCCAGCGGTTGAGCTCCCCTCGATACACCACCTTGATGGATTCCGGCACCCGGAGCCAGCATTCTCCGGTGGCCATGGCGGCGGCGAGGTCGGTGGATCCGACGCCGGTGGCGAAGGCCCCGAGCGCGCCGTAGGTGCAGGTGTGGGAGTCGGCCCCGATCACGCATTCGCCGGGCGCGACCAGCCCCTGCTCCGGCAGCAGGGCGTGCTCGATGCCGGCGCGGCCGGTGTCCCAGAAGTGTTCGATCTGCTGGGCGAGGGCGAACTCGCGCATTACGCGGCACTGTTCGGCGGACTTGATGTCCTTGTTGGGGGTGGAGTGGTCGGCCACCAGCGCCACCCGCGCGCGGTCGGCGACGCGCTCCGCGCCCATCTTCTGGAACTCGGCTATGGCGAGGGGGGCGGTGATGTCGTTGCCGAGCATCAGGTCCACCCGCGCGTTGACGAACTCACCGGGGCGCACGAGGTCCCGCCCGGAGTGGGCGGCTAGTATCTTCTCGGTGATGGTCATGCCCATGTGGTCTATTTTTTCCCCTTGCTTCTCTTGTTGCTCTTTTTCTTCGCCCGCGCGGCGCCGGCGAGGCCGGTGCGGAACACGAGCTTGTTGAGGGCCTGGAGGTAGGCCTTGGCCGAGGCCTCGATGATGTCCATGCTGGTCCCGCGCCCGCTGTGCACGGTGCCGGCGCGGTCCTCGACGCGGACGGTGACCTCGCCCAGGGCGTCGGTGCCGCCGGCGACGGAGCTGACGGTGTAGTCGAGCAGTTTGTGGGGGGCTTTGACGATCTGGTCTATCGCCTTGTACACCGCGTCCACGCTGCCGACCCCGCTGGCGACCGCCTGGAATACTTCCTCGCTGCGGCGGAGGCGGACGGTGGCGGTGGGGATGGTGGTTCCGCCGCTCACCACGTGGAGATAGTCGAGCGCGTAGATCTCCTGGGTGAGCCGCCGTTCGTCCGCCACCAGGGATTCGAGTTCTTCGTCGGTCACCTGTTTGCGCTGGTCCGCCAGCTCGAGGAAGCGCTGGTAGGTGGCCTCGAGTTCCGCGGGAGACAGGTCGTATCCCAGCTCTGCGAGCCGGTGCTTGACGGCCTTGCGGCCGGAGCGGCTGGTGAGCACGATCTCGGTCTTCTCACGGCCGATTTTCTGCGGGCGGATGATCTCGAAGGAGGAGCGCCGCTGCATCAGCTTGATGACGCCGTCCACGTGCACGCCGGAGGAATGGGCGAAGGCGTTTTCGCCGACGATGGCCTTGTTGGGCTGGACGGGCATGCCGGTGATGTCCCGCACGAGACGGCTGGTGCGGTAGATCTCCTTGAGGACGATGCCGGTGGCGTATTTGCGCTTCAGCTCTCGTCGGGTGTCGAAGATGCAGGCGATCTCCTCGAGGGCGGCGTTGCCCGCCCGCTCCCCGAGGCCGTTGATGGTGCATTCGACCTGGGTGGCTCCGTTCAACACCCCCGCGAGGGAGTTGGCGGTGGCCAGGCCGAGGTCGTCGTGGCAGTGCACGCTAATGGTGACGCCATCAATGTTGGGCACGCACTCCCGCAGTCTTCGGATGAGGTCCCCGAACTCGTGGGGCAGCGCGTAGCCCAGGGTGTCGGGGATGTTGATGACGGAGGCGCCGGAGGCGATGGCCGCTTCCACCACCTCGCACAGGAAGTCGAACTCGGTGCGGGTGGCGTCCATGGGGGAGAACTCCACCTCGGGGATGAGCCGTTTGGCGCGCGCCACGGAACTGGTGATCATGTCGAGCACCTGTTCCTTGCTCTTTCGCAGGATGCCCTCGCGATGCTGCGGCGAGGTGCTGAGGAAGACGTGGAGGCGGACGCGCCGCCCCGCTCCGAGGGCCTCCGCGGTGCGGTCGATGCACTCCGGCCGGCAGAGGCTGAGGCCGGTGATGACGGGGCCTTTCACCTCCTTGGCGATGCGCCTGACGGCCTCGAAATCACCGGGGGACGAGTAGGGGAATCCGGCCTCGATCACGTCCACCCCGAGGCGGGCGAGTTGGCGCGCGACCTTGAGCTTTTCCTCGAGGGTCATGCGGCCGCCGGGACACTGCTCCGCGTCGCGGAGCGTGGTGTCGAAGATGGCGATTCTCGTTTTCGATTTGGCAGCGCTCTTCTTGCGCGCGACAGCCATAATGCCATCGCCTCCTTACTATGACTGGCTCGCGGCCCGCGCGGCGCGCGGGCCGCGGTTGAGAGGATGTCCTATTCGTGGAGCCAGGGCATCATCTTGCGAAGTTTGGCTCCCACTTCCTCGATGAGGTGCTGGGAACCGAGTTCCCGCAGCCTGGTGAAGACCGGCCGGTTGGCCTGGTTTTCGAGGATCCACTCGCGGGCGAATTCTCCGCTCTGAATGTCGGCGAGCAGATCCTCCATCGCCTCCCGCGTCTCCGGGCCGATGACCCGCGGGCCCCGGGTCATGTCGCCGTACTCGGCGGTGTCGCTGACGCGGCGCCTCATGCCGGTGATGCCGTGGGCCTGGATGAGGTCCACGATCAACTTGAGCTCGTGCAACACTTCGTAGTAGGCGCACTCGGGCTGATAGCCGGCCTCGACCAGGGTCTCGAATCCGGCCTTGATGAGTTCGGTCACTCCGCCGCAGAGGACGGCCTGCTCGCCGAAGAGGTCGGTCTCGGTCTCCTCGCGGAAGGTGGTCTCGAGCACTCCCGCGCGGGTGGCGCCCAGGGCCTTGGCGTAGGCGAGGGCGATGTCCTTGGCGTGGCCGCTGGCGTCCTGCTGGACGGCCACCAGGGCCGGCACGCCGCGGCCCTTCTCGAATTCGCTGCGCACAAGCGAGCCCGGCCCCTTGGGGGCGACCATGAATACGTCCACGTTGGCGGGGGGAACGATCTGGTGGTAGTGGATGTTGAATCCGTGGGCGAACATCAGCGCCTTGCCCTTCTTCAGGTTGGGCGCGATCGCTTCCCGGTAGACGATCGGCTGAACGTGATCGGGGGTGAGGACGGCGATCACGCTGCCGGCCGCGGCCGCATCTGCGGCGCTCATGGGGTTCATGCCGTCGAGCTCGGCGTTCTTCCACCCGGGGCTGCCCTCCAGGTCCGCCACCACGACCTTGACGCCGCTGTCGCGCAGGCAGAGCGCGTGGGGCCGGCCCTGAATGCCGTAGCCGATGATGGCGACGGTCTTTCCTTTGAGCGCGGTGATTTTTGCATCTCTATCTCGGTACAGTTTGGCCATGACACGCCTCCTTCAGTTTGTTGAGTCATGCATCCCGGCATGGGGGCGTTCGGTTCCGGCGAACCGACGCGCGGCCACGGCGACGATGCCGCCGACCAACGCTCCTATGCCCGCAAACAGGAACAGGTCTATCAGCAGTCCTCGGACGCTGTCCAGTCCATAGCGGTCCATCACCAGATTGTGCAGCCGCCACATCAGCCACACCCCGGGGCCCGTCATTCCCCACAGGAGACCCTTCAGC
>WFSF01000061.1 GCA_015486155.1 Armatimonadota bacterium | reverse complement strand
GGTTATATCCTCCCTTTCGGACCGTTGCAACTACCTCTTTCTTGGTCCCCTTGCTCATGCCTGTTCACCTTCCTCACCGTAAAATTGCACGAATTCGATTTCCGAACCCTTGATTAGTATACCCGGATTCGGAATCGCTGTCGGCTCACTTGCGTCGTCAGCGAGCCATTTTGCCTTCGATAGGAACAGCACCGGACCGGCATTGTACTCGTCAGAGAAATAGAGAGGCCAGCCGTTTACCCTGCGCCCATCTCGCAAAGTGACCACCACGAAAGGCGGATCAGTTGCCCTGGTGCCATAATGGTCCTGAAACAGGTCAAGCCACAATCCCTCTCTACTTGTTCGCAGGGTAAGACCCAGTTTCCGCGCCAGCCGCATGTGGAGATCGTGTCCCTTCAGCCAACCCACCACCATCCCCATCGCTGCCGCGATAGCGAGCAAGACAATGGCGCTCAGTGCACTCGAGCGAAGAAGAAGAAAAGCGCGGCCGTTGGCATCTTCCTGTATCGCCCATTTCATCAGCGGCAACCCGGTTAGAGTAAACGCTGCGTAGTTTAGCAGGCTGTACAAGAGCGCCCTCGCCACCAGTATGGTTGGGCTGGGCTCACGTTGGTATGCCAACGCTCTTTCTATGAACAGAGTCACAAACCCGGGTAGCAGAATCAGCAATACCGCGAGCGTATCCAGAGAAGCTGGAAGATCGTGCATACGTTTCCTCAGAAACCTCAATTCGGAATGGCAACTCAATACAGCCAAGTTCAATCCGAATACTCTACGGCCCTGATCTACCATCTCGCCGGACAAATATCCTTCTTGTCACAACTCTAGTCGCCCCTATAATGGTGATGGTTGCGCCTCCGCTGGGATATTGCTGTACCGTCATTCTCCCCTCACCCCCCGAAGAACCGCGCGATCCCGGTCAGCAGCGTCTGGACCGCGACCATCATCAACAGGATCCCCATCAGCCTCTCCATCGCGGTCAGCACTCGCTCCCCCAGCAGCTGGCTCAGTTTCGCCGAGAACAGGAGGATGAGCGCGGAGGCCAGCCACGCGCACACCACCGCCAGCAGCCACTTGGGCAGGTGCGCGGGCTCCAGGGAGGTGAACAGGATGATGGTGGCGATCGCCGAGGGCCCGGCCACCAGGGGAATCGCGAGCGGCACGATCAGCGGCTCCTCCTCCGGGCTGTCTCCGGTCATGCCGGGGCCGAACGGAAACATCATCTGGATCGCGATCAGGAAGAGCACCACCCCTCCCGCCACCGACAGCGAGGACTGCTCCACCCGCAGTAGGTGGAGCAGAAAGCGGCCCGTCACCAGAAAGAAAAGGAGCACCGCGAGCGCAATCAGCAGCTCCCGGACGAGCACCCGCAGCCTCCGCTCCGGCGCGACCCGCCGGAGCGCGCCCGCGAACAGGGGAATGTTGCCCAGCGGGTCCAGCACCAGAAACAGCAATACCATCGCGGACGCGAGCGGCACGCGGTCTCCCTCCCTTCCCGCCTATTCCGGCGCGGCCGGCAGCTTCCTGCCCGTCAGCAGCCGATACGCCTCCCGGTATCTCCGGGTCGTTCCCTCCACCACCTCCGGCGGCAGCTCCGGCGCGGGCGGCCGCTTGTTCCAACCGATGGATTCCAGGTAATCCCGCACCGGCTGCTTGTCGAAGCTCTTCTGCGAGCGCCCGGGCTCGTACTCGTCCGCCGGCCAGAACCGCGACGAATCCGGGGTAAGCACCTCGTCCACCAGCATCAGCCTGCCCTCGCTCCACCCGAACTCGAACTTCGTGTCCGCGATGATGATCCCCCGGGAGCGCGCGTGGTCGGCCGCCCGCCGGTACACGGCCAGGCTGGCCTGCTCCACCCGCCGATACGTGTCCTCGCCCAGCATCTCCGCCGCGCGTTCCGGCGAGATGTTCTCGTCATGCCCCTCCTCCGCCTTGGTGGACGGGGTGAACAGCGGCGCGGGCAGCTTGTCGCTCTCCCGCAGGCCGGCGGGCAACGCGATTCCGCACACCGTCCCTCCCGCGCGGTACTCCTTCCACCCGGAGCCGGCCAGGTAGCCTCGCACCACGCACTCGATGGGCAGCACCTCGGCCTTCCTCACCAACATGCTCCGCCCCGCCAGCTGGTCAGCGTGCGCGCGCAGCTCCGCCGGGTACTCGTCCACCTCTGCGGTGATCAGGTGGTTTTCCACGAGCTCGCGGGTCAGGTCGAACCAGAACAGAGACATCTGGGTGAGCACCCGCCCCTTGTCCGGGATTCCGTTCGGCATCACCACATCGAAGGCCGAGATGCGGTCGGTGGCCACGATCAACAGGCGGTCTCCCAGATCGTAGATATCGCGCACCTTGCCCCGGGCCAGCAGCGGAACATCGGGAATATCGGTCTGAAGCAGGGGTTCGGCCATCCTTGCCTCCGGTCGCGTGCTGGGGGAGGTAATTCGTAACCCAAGGCCTCCCCTCCTGCCCCGTTTCACGGGCCGGTCGCCCGTCCCATTCACGGCCTTCGGAAAACGTTCCCCGCGGAAGGGGCGGGCGGACGGGCGGGGAATGCTGGGGCGCGAGAAAAATATCGGGCGCGGCGCGACCCGCGCGTCTGGAGGTCGAGATGGCTTCGGAAAACAAGCAGAGGGCGGGGCGGAATGGCGGAACCCACGTATTCTCGACCCTGTTTCCGGCGCAGAGCGTGGACAGGGAACTGGGAAGCGAGGAGGGGATAAACAAGGCGATCCAGTGGTGCCGCGAGACGGGGGTGACCAAGGTCTACGTGGAGACCTTCCGCAGCGCCCACTACGCACAGGAGGAGAACCTCACCAGGGCGCGCGACCGGTTCCGGGAGGCCGGGTTGGAGGTCAGCGGATGCGTGACGACGACCAAGCTGGTCACGCCCCCCGACTTCCGCAAGGAGTGGGCCTACTTCCCGTGTTTCACCTACGAGCCCGCGCAGGAGCAGGTGCAGCAGATATTCGAGTCCACCGCGCGCCTCTTCGACGAGATCATGATCGACGACTTCTACTGCACCTTCTGCGAGTGCTCCCTGTGCCGGAAGGCGAAGGGGGACCGCTCCTGGGCGGAGTACCGCGTGGACCTGATGCGCCGGGTGAGCAAGGAGCGGGTGCTGGGGCCGGCCCACCGCGTCAACCCCGGGGCGCGGGTCATCATCAAATACCCCCAGTGGTACGAGATGTTCCAGAGCCGCGGCTACGATCCCGACGGCGAGACCAAACTGTTCGACC